>DCQY01000114.1:0-23368 GCA_002323995.1 Akkermansiaceae bacterium UBA1506
TAGAGCGACATGGGATAGAAAAAGTCGGCCAGTTCACGCTGCTTCACTCCGGCGTCATAGCGCTCGCGAACTGTCTCGGAGATCTTGATGACCTGGTCATACTGTTTCGCCGTAAAGAGCGACTGAAGCATGAAGCTAGAAACATTATTTCGAAGTTCATGATCTTCCGGCATTTCAGCCATAAACTTTTCGCCAAAATACTGTGCTGCTGGATAGTCAGCCAGCATCGAAGAAAGGCGGGCGGCTTCGTGAAGAATCTCAGCTCGAGCCTCCTGCGGTCCACTCGGATACTTCTCAACGAGAAACCAATAGACGGCTCGGGCAGCCCGGACGTTTTCCAATGCCGTATAGGAATTAGCGACCACGCGAAGAGACTCAGCATCAGGATGCAGTTCGACTTTTTCCATTTGGTCGAGTCTGTCGATGAGTTGCTGGAACTGGGAGGGAACCTCTGTGCCGATCGGTTGGCGGGCTAGGTTCAAATTGATGTCGTTACGAACATCTTCAAAGGTTGGAGCAAGTGCAAAAAAGCGCAGCGAGGCGTTGTACATTCCTGCCTTGCTGCACTCGAACCCGAGCATTCGAAGCCGCTCCAGAAACCCGAAGCGAAACTGATCCATCGGAGATATCTTGATGACGTCCTCATTCTTATCTAGGAACTCGTGGATCTGGCTCTCGATCTTTTCAACTTCCACTGCATCAGCCGAAGCCGTGTTTGCCAACTCAACCCAAGCGAGACCTAGATCAAGGATTCCCTGCATCAGAAATGAGGGTGAAATATTGCGTTCCTCACGCGCGTCGAACAGCTCTTGGATCACAGCGACGCCTTCCGGCGCACGACCCACTTTCATCAAAGCTCCGCCGTATCGAAGCTTAAAACTGGCGTAAACCTGCTGCAATTCATTAGGCGTCGGATTACTCGCAAGATATTCATCGTAAAGCTTGATCGCCTCTTCGTAGTTGCCGAATTGCGCTTCGCAAAATCCAAGCTGGAATTTAGCTAAGTTTCTTCGTGGATTTTGGGAGTTAATCGGGGACTCAACCTCCTTGGCAATTTCGTCGGAGCGCACGCAGATATCGAATGCAACACGAGCGTCTTCCCAACGCTTCTGAGGCAGTAAAGTCATACCGTAGTCGAAAAAGATTCCACCAGCTTGCGATCCAAAGTCCTCAAAGAGTGTCTCCTGACCATTCGACTTTTCGATCATCAACTCATACATCTTTGATGCTTCGGCATGATTGCCGAACATGAACAACTGACCCGCTTTCTCATACAGTTCCTCGACACTTAGATCGTCGGGGTTCTCCTGAGCCAGCGCCGCGACGGCTGTCATTGAAAGAGCTGCCGCCAGCACTGCATTTCTGGCCACTTTACTAATCCATTCCATATTCATCCTTTAAAATCTATTGGGTCTCTCAGCGGTAAATCCGATAATCTTGACGTTCCATTAGGCGCCAGCTAAAAGTTCTTCAATTTGAGTTAGGTCTCTCTCCGATAGAAGTCTTTGCGAGTTGGAATTCCCTTTGATCCGGATCTAAGGCCTGGAAAGCCACCAGAAAATCCACACGAAAGAAGATCGATCATAATCGGGGGAAAGACATCCTGTCCGCCGTGATCCTCTTGGTCCCGTCTTCTCCTAATCATTCTCCACAAAAGAACTGCGCCTCGCTGCGACGCTCTCGGGGTTACTCTTCCTGAAAACCGGATATCGTCACCTTATCAATACCGACATCCGGATCGGCCAACGCGTTCAAAACATCAATAAATCGCTGCCCCTCCGCCGCATCGTCTGCGGCAATAATTACCATTGGTTCCGAATCCGTCAGGCGCGCACTCTCAGAGTAGGTCTTGAGGCGATCTAGCAATTGGGGGACATCACGATTGGCCGCATCAGTATCGAGAACCTCTTCGTTAAGCACAATGTGGCCCTGACTATTCACCTCAACCGTCATCTGATCGATCTCCACATCCGAACCCTGCCCCGTACTGGTTGGCATGGTCATTCCGAGATCCGCTTCTTTTGGATCAAGAGTTGAAGTCACTAGGAAATAAATAAGTAGAAGGAAGCTGACATCAATCAGCGAAGACATATCAAGCGCTGGATTTTCTTCCTTCGGGGGTTTTCTGCGAGCCATTTGTCGTTTCCCTGTAGACGGTTATCAATTTTTCTCTACGACGTAGCTTCCGAAGATCACATCACTCACACCAGCGTCACCTGCGGCCTGAACCACTTTTTTTATGACACGAGTGTCAACGCCCTTATCGGCACGTAGATTTAGTCGAGTGGGAAGACCCGACTCATCATGACGCTCACGCGCAGCCTGCACGTATTCAGTGATTGCGTCGGTTGATCCGAGCTCCACTTCATCCTGTGCCCAGATGGTTCCGTCATCGAGAACATTCACAACCACCCGGCCAGTCGCGTTTTTTGCAACTTGAGCGTTCTTCGCCGTCGGCGGCTTAACACGCTTATCAATCTGGACGATGATCAAGTGAGAGCTAACCATAAAGAAAATGAGCAGCAGGAACACGAGGTCGATCATAGAGGACATATCCATTTGGAGTTCCTCGCCCTCGATACTCTCGGTTGCTGCTCTAAGTTTCTCTGACGCCATAGCTAATGGAAAGAGTACTACACTGTTTCTAACCAAAGGTCGATCTATTCAGACCCTAAATCGATATTAGCCTTCGGAAATACCTTCAGGGACTTTGGCAAGTTGCTGGTCAGCATTGACAGTGGCGACTGCATAGTCGAGGCCCTCTATCGCAACCTCCTGTGCCTCACCAACCAACTTGTTGAAGCGGTTTTTGAAAACGTAGAAACAGAAAATACTTGGAATTGCCACGACAAGGCCGCCCGCAGTCGTCATAAGGGCAAGCGAGATATTTCCGGCGAGAGCTCCCGGATCGGAACCTCCACTGAGTCCCATGGTATCGAATGCCATGATCATACCGGCAACTGTTCCGAAAAGACCAATCATCGGAGCCGCTTGGGCGATTACAGAAAAATATCCAATCCACGACATGTAGCGAGAGTTTTCACGGACAGCAAAGTCAGCAAGTGCATCTTCCACCTTTTGGCGCCCGAGACTTTCAGGGTCAGTAGCGTCAACCAACGGGTAGGCCGTGGCGACCATACGACCGAGATAAGAGGGGTCTTGTGCTGAAGCATCAATAGAGCTTCGAACCTTAACATCAGCCATATTCGCAACGATCAGATTCTTCAACTCATCAGGTGCAAACTTCTTTTTACTTAGCTGGAGAAAGTTGAAAACAGCGAGAGTAATCATGAGGACCGAAAGAATGCCGATTGGCAACATGAAGGCGCCGGCATCAATAATCTTTGTCATCAAGGTTTTGGTCTCTTCAACAGGGGCGTCTCCCCCGTCTTGCGCCCAGACTCCGGGTGCCGCAAAGGTGAAGAGGAGAATGATTCCAAGGACAATAAGATGACGATTGGATCGGAGAAATGACATCGTTTCTGACATGGGTATTGTGGTTTTACTTTTGCTAATTGCGAGACGTTGTTCTTGGGGCATTTCACGATTCCTGTAAAGCAAAAAGTGAAATTCATTTAAGGTCGTGAAAATCGTCACCAACAGTGGTTATTTCAAGGAATACCTCTTCCAAGTCACGCTCCCCTGCCCCTTCTTTTGCGGAGAGAATTTCATCGACAGAACCCAATGCGACAAGCCGCCCCTGGTTGATAATCCCGATACGATCGGCTAGCTCCTCGGCAACGTTGAGAAGATGGGTCGAGAGAAAGACCGTCACACCTGCTTCACTCCTTGCTTTTAACTCCTCCTTTACAACCCTCACATTCTTTGGATCAAGTCCCACCATCGGCTCGTCTATAATAATCACCTCAGGATCATGAAGGAGTGCCGAGGCAATCGCCAACCTCTGCCTCGTTCCGTGGCTCAAATTCTCAATTCGCTGCGAGCTGTAGCTAACAAGAGAAAACTGTTCCATCAACGCGGGCGCTCTCCGTTTCGCTTTTTCAGGTTCCACCTCAAACAAATCAGCAATAAACGACATAAACTCGATCGGCGTGAGCTTATTGTAAAACTCGGCGACATCTGGAATGTAGCCAATGCGTCGCTTCGCCTCGATGGGCTGACGGGTGATATCAAACCCGCAAATTTTAGCTCTGCCATCGGTAGGATTCATCAAACCGGTAAGCAACTTGATCGTGGTAGTTTTTCCTGCCGCATTCGGGCCAAGGAAGGCAAAGAATTCTCCAGGTTCCACGGTGAGGTTTAATTGATCCAGTGCGAGCAATTCGCCATACCGCATTGATAGATTCTCGATTTCAATCATTCGACTACTCTCGTTGTTTACGGTAAGCTTCCAAAGGGACCAGAATTTCAGAAACGGCTTCAAGCCCTAGATTCGTTTCAACCTTTAGGGGTTCTCCAACCTCACTAAAATAGATTCGCAACGTCATATCCTGATCTGGAACTCTCAAGATTAGTAAATAGGCACGCATGTTCCTACCTCCAAAAGAATACTCTCCGACACGAGCCGAACTGTGCCAGCCAATCGAAGACGGATCGAGTTGACCCAGGCCAAGCCCGACATCCATTGGGAACATATTCAGAGGTATGGCATTTGAATCATTCTCACCATCTCCAAAATTGAATACTTCCTTACCAGCAACCTGAGCAGAAGCGCTGACTTTGAGAGGGTCTTGCTCAAAAGATAGCAACGCTGTCATGGAGTTGCGAGGTATCCGGATCGAGAAATCCCCCGCATCCAAATTAAATTCTTCGTCAAAGAAAAGATTCCCCTTCCAATATGAGTCTCCGATGCTGGACTGGTATCTCTCTTCGTATTTTTCAAGGCTGCCCGATAGCGATAATATCTTATTTACCTCTCCTGTCTCTGGATCAGGTCCAGAGCTTCCTGCAAGACGCAATTCACCCCTTCGAATTCCGTTCTCCAGAAGTGTCATTGTTGTACCTTCGTTCCAGTTGAAGAAGACATCGTATACTTCACGCTCATCAACTTCCGTCATGCGAGACTCCGGCGGAGCAAAAATCACCGTGCAAAGCCAACCTACCGTGCTAAGCCAGAAAAGCACGATGAAAGCTGAGACGAGGCGGAGCAGCATAGGCAGAGAAGGCTAGCACATGCTTTCTGATTTAGACAAACTAGATCCGCCCACAGGCTCTTTGTGCGCGCTCCGGTCACCCTTGAGAGTGTTCCTTGCGTAGCGCGATTAGCACGGCTTTCTGAGCATGAAGCCGGTTCTCCGCCTGCTGGAAGATTTCATGAGCGTGTCCTTCGAGCAACTCCTCGGTAATTTCTTTTCCGCGGTAGGCCGGCAGACAATGCTGAACAATGGCACCTGGGTTTGCCTTTTTGACCAAGTTACTGTGAATTTGAAACGGAGCGAGCGCTTCAAGGCGAGCTTCTGCCTCGGCCTCTTTCCCCATGCTGACCCAAGTATCGGTATAAAGCACATCGGCGCGCTCAGCCGCTAGTTCGATATCTTCGGTCAAGATTACCGGAGCTTCTCCTAATCTCTCCATGAATGCGGCATCCGGCTGAAACTCGAGTGGTGCTGCAATGACTAGTTCAAATTCGAGATGCTTGGCCGCCCACGCCCAAGAACGACCCATGTTGCAATCACCATCACCAGCAAAGACAACTTTCTTATCCTCCCACCCCCCAACGAGTTCCTTCATCGTAAGAAGATCGGCGAGGATTTGGCAGGGATGTTCTTCGTCAGTAAGGGCATTAATCGTCGGTATTTCACTGTATTTAGAAAAGTCGATGACATCCTGATGATCAAATGTTCGGATAATAGCACCATGCACCATACGGCCGAGAACACGCGCCGTGTCCTTGATTGGTTCACCTCTCCCTAACTGAACGTCATTCGCATTCAGAAACATCGGACGAGCTCCCAATTCGTTAAGGCCTGTTTCGAAACTGACCCGGGTGCGGGTTGATGACTTAGTGAAAATCATTGCCCACGTTTCCCCATCAAGGGGCTTAGGACCATTAAGGGAACGCTGTGCCTTGAGTTCCAAAGCATCATCAATGAGCTGTTCCAACTCTTCCTTACTTAAGTCTTCTATGCCTAACAAATGCTTCATCAGCTGGGGAATAATTTAAATCTCGGATATGACGGCGTGAAAGCAGTTTAAGGCTTCGTCAACTTCTTCGTCGGTCACGTTTAATCTTGGAAGCCAGCGCACCACCTCGTCACCAGCAGGCACGGTTAAGAAACCGGCTTCAATGGCTTTGTTTACAACAAAGAGACTTGGAGCTTGACCGGAAGCAAGAAATTCCTCACTTCCCTCAAGTCTCTCTCGAGAAAGGACAAATCCAAGCATCAGGCCAACGCCTCTAAGCGATTCAATTACAGGTAGATTCCAATCAGCAACTACTTTCCGAATTCGTGATTCCTGGCGCTTCACATTGGCCAATGCACTAGATCTCTCAAGCTCCTCCAACACGGCCAATGAAACAGCCGAAGCGAGAGGTGTACCGCCGAAAGTCGAACCGTGAGTTCCCGGCCCAAGTGCTCCCTCACATTCATCACTCGCCCAGAAGGACCCAATCGGGAAACCTCCACCAAAGCCCTTTGCCCAACTTACCGCATCAGGCTCCACATCGACGCCACTACCTTCGAGCATGGTTCTCCAAGCGCACCAGTCTCCAGTCCGACCAGAGCCACACTGCACCTCATCAAACAAAAGTAAGAGATCGTATTGATCCCGTAAGTCGGCAGCAGCTTGAAAGAAATCGGGCGAAACAGGATTGATTCCGCCCTCGCCCTGCAAAGGCTCGAGCAGAATGGCCGCCGTCTTTTCTGTCACAGCTTCCCGCAAGGTCTCGCAATCGTTAAATGGCACGTGCAAAAAACCCGGCAGCAAAGGGTCGAAACCTATCTTCACTTTTTCCTGCGCTGTAGCTGCAATGCCGCCCAACGTCCTGCCGTGAAACGACTGCTTCACCGTGATGACTTCGTTTTTACCTGCATCTTTGCCGTATTTATCGAAAGCCCGTTTCCTCGCCAACTTGATGAGACCGTCGTTGGCTTCAGCTCCGCTATTGCAGAAAAACACTTTGCCGGGACGCTCCATCATCGTTTCAACCACAAACTTGGCGAGTTTCGCCTGCTCACGAATCTGGTAGAGGTTGGAGCAGTGGATCAACTTCGCGGACTGTTCTGCTAATGCTTTTTGCATCACCTCGGGACAATGCCCCAAGGCGCACACCGCGATTCCAGTAGCAAAATCGAGATACTTTTTCCCTGACTCATCAAAGAGGTAACCACCTTCACCGCGCGTAAAGGCAACGGGAAACCGACCATAGTTACCTAGCACGAATTGATTCATCAATTCCGCCGTTGTTGCGTTATCGCTCATTTAACGATTTCAGTTCCAATACCTTTCTCAGTAAAAATCTCAAGCAGAAGCGAATGAGATATTCGCCCGTCAACCATGTGAACCTTACCCACACCCGCATTAAGCGCCTCGACTGAGGAACGAACTTTTGGAATCATACCCCCACCGATTACCCCCCCTTCGATCAATTCTTCTACTTCCTCCACACCTAAAGAGTGGATCAGACTGTTTTGGTCAGACGGATCCCTCATTAAACCTAACACATCACTTACGTAGACTAACTTCGATGCCTTCAACTCTGCGGCCAATGCACTGGCCGCCAAATCAGCGTTTACATTGAGGCTTAGCTTGGTTCCCTCCTCCGAAGCGACGGGTGAGACCACCGGAACAATCTCAGAGGCCAAAGCGGCATGCACCTTTGAGAGATCGAAACCGGTCACTCGACCAACACGCCCAAGTTCTATTTCCCTATTTTCCTCATCAGACCATCCAGTCAGCCTCTGGCCAATAAAAATTTCGTTACCAGCCACCCCGATAGCTCGACCGCCAAAACTCTCGATGCCTTGCACCAAATCGGGATTAATCTTCCTACTCAACGTTTTTTCAACGATTTCCATCGCCTCATCAGTTGTGATGCGTTGCCCACCAACAAACTTGGCCTCTAGTCCTGATTCCTGCATTGCCGCCGAAATGGCCTTTCCACCGCCGTGGACAACAACTGGATTGATACCTGCAACCTCCATGAAGACCACATCACGGAGTAACCGGCGAACCAAAGCCGGGTCTTCCATGGCGCTGCCGCCAACCTTGATAAGAAACGTCTTGCCTCGAAACTCCTGCAGATACGGCAGGGCCTCAAGCAGCACATCGGCTTTCTCAATGTGATTCTGGAAGTTCGATTTCATCGAAAAGGTGAAGCGGGAAACATCGCGGAATTCCCTGCCCGAGCAAGGAAAGAATACGCCGCTCGTCCCGCAGAGGAACAGATTAGCGTTTTGTTGTTTTTCGGTTCAACGCGTATTCCTCACGGTTGAACTCCACATATTCCGGCGAAAGATCCGAGCTCCAGACATTGAACTCTCCTTTTCCCAGATTCAGGTCAATCCCCACAGTAAACTCAGAATCTTTCACCGCTGCTGACAACTTACCAATATCTGTCTTAGCCGCGACACCGTTCTGAGTCGCGAGAACACCGTCAAAATAGATGTCGACCAGTTCTTCTTTCACCCTAGCTCCTGAATAACCCACAGCATGGATGACACGCCCCCAGTTGGGGTCATTCCCATTCCAGGAACACTTCACCAGCTTCGAATTGGCCACAGCTCGGGCTACCCTTTCAGCATCCAGTTGAGAAGCCGCTCCCCTAACTTGAATCTCGACTAACTTGGTAACACGCTCGCCATCAGATACAATTTTACGCGCAAGGCACTGCATCACCTCGGTGAGTGCCTCGCGAAATTCGGAACTTCCGGTGCCACTTCGCGTGATTGTCTTGTTCCCCGCTTGATGATTTGCCATCACCACAACGGTATCATTGGTGCTCATGTCACCGTCGACAGAAATTCGATTAAATGACATGTCGACCGCTTCGCGTGTCGCGGCAACGAGCTCTGCTTTCGTTACCGCGGCATCTGTTGTGATGAAGCAAAGCATCGTGGCCATGTGTGGATTAATCATCCCAGAGCCCTTCGCGATGGCGCCAATCTTAACTTTCTTGTCACCGATTTTGACGGTCACGGCCACACTCTTGGGCTTGGTGTCACTCGTCATGATTGCCTCCGCTGCTGGCTCAGAGTTTCGCGACAGCGATTCAGCGAGACCCCCTATTTTTGGCTCAATTCGCTCTATCGGAAGGGGAACTCCGATAATGCCAGTGGAACAAATCTGCACCTCGCGCTGGTTAAGACCTAACGCTTTTGCCGTTGTGCTAGCCATGGTCCGTGCATGGACAACCCCACCGTGCCCGGTGCAAGCATTTGCGTTTCCGCTGTTCACGATAATAGCCCTTGGCTCAGCTGACTTAAGGTAGCTAGATGAGAGCCTTACCGGCGCCGCACAGACTTCATTTTGGGTAAATACCGCCGCTCCTACAGTTGGGTATTGAGAATAGATCAAGGCGAGATCAAGACGTTCGACGTCAGGATTTTTTATCCCACAAGATGCCGCGGCTGCCACAAATCCCTCTGGAGCACACACACCTCCCTCGATCTCTTTTACTTTTCTTCCCATGAGCGGTGCCGGACGAAACCTACACTAAAAATTCATCAACCCGCTCTCTTCCGGCAGGCCACACATAAGGTTAAAACTCTGAATTGCCTGACTTCCTGCGCCTTTGCCCAGGTTGTCTTCGGCACTGGATAGAATCAAGCGCCCTGTCCGACTGTCAACTACCCAACCTATATCAATAAAATTTGTTCTTACGACATGTTTCGTATCGGCAAAATTACCTTCCCCCAGAATCCTGACAAAAGCAGAATCCGAATAGGCTTTTTCCAAAACCTGGCCTACCTCAGATGAAATACTCTCACCGTCGCCTGAGGGCGCACAAAAGATAGTCGTCGCAATCCCAGCTGTGGTAGGCATCAAATGAGGAACAAAGCTGATTTTGACCGTCTCGTCTGCGGCGATTGAAAGCTCTTGTTCGATTTCGCTAAGATGGCGATGCTTCGGAGCACCGTAGGCACGCAAGCTTTCATTCACCTCGGCGAAAATAAGCGAAGTATCTGCCTTCTTTCCAGCGCCACTAACCCCGGAAAGGCTGGAAACCACGATACTGGCCGGCTTAACTAAGTTTGCTTTTAGTAACGGTAGCAGCGGAGTCAAGATACTTGTCGGGTAGCAACCGGGTGATGCCACCAAATCAGCCGAAGCGATCTCCTCGGAATAGATTTCCGGGAGCCCGTAAACTGCCCGGTCCAGAAGTTTGGGTGCGGGATGAGGCTGGCCGTAAAACTCTTCATATATCTCGGGACTACGTAATCGGAAGTCTGCGCTCAGATCGATGACCCGAACCCCCTTGTCGAGCAATCCAGCGGCAAATTCTGAAGCAACGCCATGCGGTAAAGCCAGAAATACTACACTAGCCCCAGTCTCCACTATCGCATCGATATTGGGAGCCATGAAGGTGAGTTCATCAGCAACCCGAGCGCCTCTCAATCTGGGAAAGACCTCAGAGAGTGGTCTGCCAGCCTCCTGACGGGAGGTCACTCCAACGATTTCAACGTTTTGATGCATGACGAGGAGACGGATCAATTCCTGACCCGTGTAACCGCTCGCACCAATCACTGCGATCTTAATAACCTCTTCACTCATGAGCCCTCCAGCATGGCATAAAAACCGAGTGAGTCGAAAAAACTTTGGTCAATAAATCTATTTTTTTAAGGGAATACCGAGTTGCGGAACGTGAAAAACAGTTCACACTACACGCTCGCGTTTTTTAATCGTGAATTTGGTCGGCGGGACGTGGCGCAGTCTGGTAGCGCACCACAATGGGGTTGTGGGGGTCGCTGGTTCGAATCCAGTCGTCCCGACCATTGTTCACAAAAAGCTCTTGAGACCGCCGTTCGTCCGAGCAGTCAGGAAATGTCGTCAAATCCAGCCGACTTAGACTGTTCATGTATGTCGCGTCTACCTATGTCCTAATGAGAAAGACCTCCAAAGTTTCTCTTACTTCACCTCAAAGAACGGTTCACACCGCCAGGTGACTCAAAAACCTCTCTGCCAAAGAGTCGCAATCTCTCGGCCCCGCGCTATACTTACCAGTCGTGGCAAACCAACAAAAAGCTGAGAGGAAATCCCGGCGCCGTCTACCTCACCCGGGTATTTTTCGGTGGTTGATCCGATTTTTCCTACGCACCCTGATTTGCGTAGGAATATCACTCGTGATCGTCTGCCTTATTGCTTGGATCACCTACGCCAATCGAGCCAGCATTGTGAATGAGGTGCTTGGAGCCTTTGTCGAGCCCTTCGATGTTTCCGTTGAGACAATTGAACTTTGGCCTCCCGGAGAAGTTCATCTTACCAACCTGACCCTCAGTCCGAAAGGTAGGGGCTCGAAAACCCACTTCACCCAGATTCCCGAGATTCACCTAACCTATGATTTTCAGGAACTACGCGATCATCAACGGTTGAAATCGGTCGTCATCAAGGGGCCAACCATTAAGATCGATCAGCCCTATATCGAAGCCTTGGGAACACGAAATGAATCTGTGTCGACTGCTGCTATCGATCTGGCTGACTATGACCTTTTCACTGAATCTATTTTAATTTCCGGTGGTCGGTTAATCTTGGACCTTTCTTGGTCCCCTCGAATTGAAACGCGTTTTGATCTTGAAAGCGACCGCCTTTCTTTCAACCCGTCAGGCGCTTCTGAAACGCCAATTCTTCTCCGTCTGGACAATCTGCGCATCAACGAACAAGACTCTCTGGGCGAGGTATCAGCCCTTTTTCATCTGAGCCGGGACCTAAATAACTTCGATATCACCAGATTAAAACTCGATAACTTTGCCTCACCTATCACTCCGGAGTGGTTTATCTCAGGGAATTCTCGCGCCCTGGCTCCCGAATCCGAAGAAAAACTCAACGAGCCAATTTCCCGTTCTGATCGCGTTGAAATCCTTATTCGTGACTTCATCATTGGAAACTCAACCGTGTCGATTGAAGGATTCGATGGAAAATTTGGGCTCCCGTCCTTTCCTGATATTGCATTCGACACAAGTTTTGAGGGAAGTAACTTTCGCTACGCTAAGGGAAAGTGGTCGAGCGCGGGACCGATTCAGCTTTCACTCTCAAACCTGTCAGCTGGTGCTGGAAATGATCAATTACTTGCCGTTGGAAGTCTTGATCTCTCCGCGAGTTCCCTTGAAGAGCTGGTCTACGGCCACAACGTCAATTCAGCCACCTTCGATGGTGTCGATATTTTTTTATCCGATGCATCCCTCCAACGCTTTGCAAGAAATCTCAGCAAGAAGCAAAGGGGTAATGAAACTCGCAAAATAAAAAGACACTGGAAACTCAACGCTCTCAAAGTCGATAATGGCAGCTTTTTACTTCAAGAGGCCAACTTTGGTAATAGTGTTGCGCCGAGAGTAGAGGCTCGCTTCAAGGCTAATTTGTCCGACCTAGCCTGGGGTGAAGATGGTTTTAGTTCCGATGGAACGCAATCCTTCGAGTTCGAAAATGCTCGGATTCGAGCACCGGGATCCGATCCTTCTGTCGCACCATTACTCTCTTTTAGCCGAGGCATGCTCTCAGGAAAATGGTCCGAGTTTGATTCCGAAAAAACGATCCAGTCGATAACTTTATCCGAGCCCACGATCGATCTAAACGACGCTTCACTGGGCGATTGGCTTCAACCAAAAACAGAAACGACCGAAACAGGATCCGTCAAACGCTCCGTCTATAAGATCGTCGATTTGGAAGTCACGGGAGGAAAACTTATTGCAGACTCTACTTTTGCATCTGGAAAAGTTCCTAAGATCAATTCTGGCTTTTCCATCGCAACCAAAGATGAGGTAGACAATCCCTTTTCATATATAATTACACTCAACGATTTCAACCTCCGCAACCACTCGCACCTGCTTGAATTTGATCCACTTTCTGCCGCAGAAGGGAGACTCATCCGATCTCCCAACCCCGTCGACGAAGAGGAGGTAATCACTATTCAGGAAATTGAAATACACGCTAACGCATTCGAGGCTCAAGAGAATCAGCAGTTAGAGAAGGTCAAATTTTCCGGAGCCCTGCTCAGGGTTGGTGAAGGTCTAAAAGCTATTACTGATACCTCAACTCGATCAGAGCAACACCCTCGTGAAAGACCCGATGATGTGGACGAAACGTTATCTAAGTGGCTTCTCCGCGAAGTGGAAGTCAAACAAAGTCAGGTCATTTTCGACACCCTCATCCCCCAAGTAGAGGGGCTTCAGTTTTCTATCGAAACCAGCCTGACGGATGTTCCCTTGTCAGTTGACGGCATACTCGCTCAAGACAATCTCCAAAAGGTCGAGTTGGCAGGAATTGAAATCAAAGACCCATACGATTCGTTTATCACGGTTGCTGTCCTACCCACTATTTTCGTTGAGTTTTCACTTTCCGGACTGGCACGACAGGAGATAGAAAAAATAGATCTCGTCAATCCTGCGCTGCATGTTGGACAGGGTCTATTCTGGTGGATTGACTACCAGCGAAACTTCCGGGCTCAAAATGAGGGAGTCAGTGTAGGACTTGAAAAAGGTGGTCCAATGACTGCCAAACCGCCCCTTCCGGTGCCTGGGCCGAAGGAGACCCCGGTCACCCAACCTGACTGGTTAATTAAAACAATCAACGCCAGCGCCGGGAAAATTGTTATCGCCCCAACCGGCCTACCGATCGGTATGGTCCCCTTCCCGTTTAACGCCACCACAAGCATGAAGGACGGGAGCATCGATCTCAAACTCGCCATTCCCGGTGGCAACTATGTTTACGAGTTCCCCAAATATGAGGTGAATCTTTACGGGCTCACCGGTGATGTGCAGTTCAACGTTCCAATGAAGCAGGTCGACAACAACCTTGTGCAAACCTTTACACTCCGCCGCGCCATTTGGAAAAACTACGAGGCCGAAGATCTTTATTTATCGGTAACGTTTGATTCAAACGGTATTTACGGCAGTCTCGGTGGTGAAGCATACGGCGGATATGTCGAAGGTCAGTTTAACTACTATCTCAACGACCCCGGGAAATGGGACGGATGGTTAGCTGGAATTGACTTCAACACAGGTCCGCTCACTGATCTCATTGTCCCCGAGAATTTCAAGATGGAAGGAGGTGTCTCCCTGAGTCTCATCTCCGAAGGCCGCGACAAGACACTCGGAAAAACAACGGGGGAATTTAGTTCGACCACACCGGGATTCTTTGACATCACCAAGTTGGATCAACTTCTCGACAAACTGCCGGACGATTGGGGCATCCTCCAGCGAGAGTTAACCAAGCTTGGCTTGGTAGCTTTGAAACGATTTGATTATGAACAAGGCGCCGGTAGACTTTACCTGCGCGGTCGTGAGGGACAGCTTCAATTAAGTTTTTCAGGAGACGATGGAACCCGTGGACTGAATCTCCATCTTTACGACGAGCGCTCCACATCAGCACGAGCCAATGGAACCGGTGACGAAAAGACCAATTCGCTTCGACTACCTGAAACCCCTGCAAGACCAGTTGAAGCAAATCGGCACGAATAACATGACAGCACTTGCGAAACAGACACCGAAGGTCGCTTTCGCCTTGGCCCTGACAATCGCGCTGGTGTTTACATCATGCATCCCAACCTTTGATGTCGATGTCAGCACTCCAGAGCCGATTAAAGTTGACCTATCCATGGACGTCCACGTTTATCAGCACGGCGGATCGGACAAAGAAGAGTCTGAACAGCAAGCCTCTTATCGAGCCACCATGGATTCCCGTCGTAATCGCATGGCTGAAATTCAGGAGCTCAAGAATAATCGTTTTATTGGAGAGAATCACCTTGGAAAACTCACTCTCCGGAATCGACCCGCTGGAGAATACGGCGATTACGTCGAACTAACGGTGGAAGAAGAAAACCGGGACCGCGAATTCCTGATGCGCTACGAGGCTGAGGAAAAAGGAATCGCCCTCACCAAAGTCCGAGAAGAACAATGGCTCCACTGGCAGCGAAAGTCCTTCCCCGGCGAGTGGATTGAAGTCGAAGCCGCGGAAGGAAACTACGCGTGGCAGCAGAAACAGGCCGTCGGACAGTAATTCCCAGACGCATTCTGGATCCGTATTACCCATTCGCATTTTGTCATATTACTGCTACAAATAGCTTGGGGCAGATATCGCCTGTTTCACTTAAAAAGCACCAAGCTATTAGCGACTTCTCATGCGACAAATCCTGGTCACTTCTGCCCTGCCCTACGCCAACGGGCCAATTCATATCGGCCACTTGGTGGAGTATTTACAAACCGATATCTGGGTGCGTTTCCAGAAGATGAGGGGAAATCGCTGCGTTTATATCTGTGCGGATGACACTCACGGAACCGCGATTTCTATCCGCGCTCAAAGAGAAGGGCGAAGCGAAGAAGCTCTCATCGCGGATATGAGCGAAGCCCATCAGCGAGACTTCGCAGGATTCGGCATTGAATTCGACAACTACGGATCTACCAACAGCGAAGAAAGTCTCAAGTTCTGTCATGAAATCTGGCAATCCCTGCGTGAGGCCAATATGGTCGTAGAAAGGGACATCGATCAGCTGTTTGACGTCAGGAAGGGAGTCTTTCTAGCTGATCGATTTGTTCGCGGAACCTGCCCGGTTTGTGGCTCTAAAGACCAGCCCGGCGATAACTGCGACAAGTGCAACGCTACCTATTCACCCGCCGAGCTAGTCAACCCTATCAGTACACTTTCAGGCACCACTCCTGAAATCCGGTCTGCCAAGCACCTCTTCGTGCAGATTGAAAAGCTGCATGACTTTCTCGCTGAATGGACCCAATCGGGCACCTTGCCACCTGAAAGCGCCAACTATCTCAAGAATTTCTTTCTCAACGAACCACTCCGCGACTGGGACATTTCACGGCCCGGCCCCTACTTCGGCTTCGAGATTCCGGATTCTCCCGGCAACTACTGGTATGTCTGGTTCGATGCTCCGATTGGTTACATCGGCTCTACCCAGCAGTGGTGCGATGCCAACGGCGAGAAGATCGAAGACTGGTGGAAGAGTGAACAGACCGAGATTCACCATTTCATCGGTAAAGACATCCAGTATTTCCACACCCTCTTCTGGCCGGCTATGCTCAAGACGGCGGGGTTCTCCCTACCGACGAAAGTGCACATCCATGGCTTCCTCACCGTCGATGGCGAAAAGATGTCCAAGTCCCGGGGGACCCTTGTCGAGGCTTCCAAGTATCTCGAGCACCTCAACCCGAGCTACCTGCGCTATTACTACGCGACCAGGCTGTCCTCCAAGGTCGAAGATCTCGACCTTAATCCTGAGGAGTTCGTCTCCAAGATCAACAGCGACCTCGTCGGCAAGGTGGTTAACCTCGCCAGTCGTACGGCAAAGTTCATCAAGGATACCGGGCTCTCCGCTGAATACCCTGACGATGGCGGGCTCTTCGAAACCTTTGCCGGGCGCGGCAGCGAAATCGCCGAAGCCTACGAAACCGGTGACTTCAGCAAGGCGATGCGCATGATCATGGAACTAGCCGATCAGGCCAATCCTTTCGTCGAGAACAACGCTCCCTGGGAACTTCGAAAAGATCCTGAAAAAGCAAAAGAGCTGCAGGATGTCTGCACCGCAGCCCTCAACCTTTTCCGCACACTCGCCATCTACCTCTCTCCTGTCCTCCCCGACCTCGCAGAGAAAGCCGGCGAACTGCTTGGTGAAGACCTAAACTCATGGGAACTCGCCCAGGCTCCGGTCACCGGACGCCCCATTGCGAAGTTCAAGCATATGATGCAGCGCGTCGACCCAAATAAAATAGAAGCCATGATCGAAGAATCCAAGGAAGAGAACGAAGCCGAAGCCAACATCGCTCCAGCCGGCAGCTGGGACGATTCTGATGAAGCCATCAAGGCGGACCCGATCGCCGACGAGATCTCCATCGACGATTTCTTCAAGACTGACCTGCGCGTTGCCCGCATCGTAGCTGCCAACGAAGTGCCCGAAGCCCGCAAGCTGGTTCAGCTCACCTTGAGCCTGGGCGGAGACGAAACCCGCAACGTGTTTGCCGGAATCAAATCTGCCTACCAGCCCGAGGAGCTCGTCGGCCGCCTCGTGGTCATGGTTGCCAACCTCGCACCGCGCAAGATGAAGTTCGGACTCAGCGAGGGCATGATCGTTGCCAGTGGCCCAGGCGGGAAAGACATCTTCCTGCTCTCACCAGATGACGGTGCCGTGCCCGGCCAGCGCGTGGGCTGATTCGCAAACGGCTTTTACTCGACCATTTCGGGTTTCTATCACGGACCCGCTTCTGCGACTCCACCGGCTCTCAGGCCTGACGCAGGGGGAATTTCCGATCGAGAGAAGTTATTTCAGGCGACTCTCGGCCCCTAGCTTTCTGCCCTCTGCCTTCTGCCGCACAATCTGTGTCGGATGACGTTTTGGGTTTTCCTCGCGTCATTCGGGGCGATAATGTGGTCACGTGAGTTTTCAGCTAAAGAAGAAAAAGTTCTACCCAGTGACCTCGGGACTTTCAGACTATCTGGATAGTTTTCAGCGCTCTTTTGACATTCCCGTTGTTTACGAAGAGCTCCATCGCTTTTCTCAGATGTTCCCTCTCTTTGACAGGGAGGGAAAGGACACTTTGTGGAAAACGGTCCACTACGAGCCGTCTATCCGCGAAGAACTAAACCAAAAGCTGATTCGCATATACTCACTGATCAAAACCAACGACATCCGTGTTGGAGATCACCTCGTCATGGAAAGGGTTGATTTCTGTGACTTTGGAAACTCGCGCCCATTTCGAGTCCGCATCGTCAATCAGTACAATGACAACTACGATCATTTCTACGTTAAGATTGCTGATGCGTCTCGGATCTACGGTCTGGAATTAGAGCACATTCTCTCCCCCAACCGAATTAACTATCTAGTCAACGGCGACACCCTCATTGAAGAGCATATCGCCGGAGTTCCAGGAGATGTTTTCTGTCAGGACTATTTTGACCGCGATGAAACAAATCTAACTCGTGTTGCTAAGGAGTTCATAAAATTCAATGAACGCTCCTTCATAAGGTTGCTCGGCGATATGCGCAGTTACAACTACGTCGTTGACATCACCCCTGATTTTGAGGATGCGCAGTACCGCGTTCGAGCAATCGATTTCGATCAGCAAAGCTATGAGGGACACAAGGAGATGTATCTCCCTCAGTTCTTTCTTGAGAACGCCCTTGTGGTCGAACTTTGCACCAAACGAATCAATTTCCAGACGCGACGTCAATACCAGGATGAGGAACGCACCCTGATTCGCCGTCGCTGTCAGTTGGCAAGAGGTCGCCTTGCTGCTTTCTGGGAGGCCATGTGCGATGTAGAAATCGCACCTGAGGAGCACGTCTTGCAACTTCGTGGTGATTTGAATCAGTATCATGAATCCGAAGCATTTTCAGAATGCGAAACCATGGGCCAACTCGTACGCAAAAATGTTGAGGTCACCCTCGCCAAGACCAACTCCTGAAGCTCCAATTTGCGACGTATCACTAAATGCCTGAACAAATCCATTTTTTGAGAGCTCTTCTTCGCAACCATGGTCGCGTGGGCTCAGTCGCACCAAGTTCGGAAGAGCTCGCTGCGATCATGGTGGAGTGGCTCAACTGGGAGAAGTTGGAAACAGTGGTAGAATATGGGCCGGGAACCGGTGTCTTCACCGAGGCCATATCAAAGCGACTCCTACCAAACACTCACTTTTTCGCAATAGAGCGTGACCCTCATCTGGCGTCGCTAACTCGCAAACGCTGCCCAGAAATCAGGGTCATCGAGGACTGTGCCAGCCAGGTGCGTCAACTCTGTCACAAGGCTGGAATTAAAAAAATCGATGCCATCCTCTGCGGGCTCCCTTGGGCAGCTTTTTCACCGGAACTTCAAGACCAACTGCTTCATGCCATGTTTGAAGTGCTTCCTCCCGGCGGGAAATTCGCAACATTCGCCTATTGGCAGGGCCTCGCGCTTCCGTCCGGCCAGCGGTTCAGACGCCTCCTTTACGAAAACTTCGCCGTTGTAGAACAGAGTCGAACCGCCTGGCGGAATCTCCCGCCGGCATTTGTCTACCAGTGTGAGCGCTGAATTTAACCCGCCACGGAAGCGACGGCTTTTCTCATCTTATCGAGCCCCACCTTGGCGCACTCCTCTGCCGGCATTCCCCAATAAGTCTTATTAAAAAGTTCAAGAGACAAAGCAGGATAGGCTCCCACGGCCACAAAATTCTGCAGGATCTGTCTTAATGGTGCGACACCATCTCCCGGAAAGACACGATCAGAATCTTTGATCGCCTCGCGGGTTGGAACTGCCGGGTAATCATTCATATGATAACTTTGAAGTGCCTGTGGTCCCATGAGCAGAATCGACTCAAATGACGAACCTCCCTTATAGGTATGATAGACGTCACCTAAAAAACAGGCTTTCGGGTGACCGGCTTTAATTGCGATGTAAAGCGCTTTTTCAACGCTGCCAATAGTTGCGTTGCCTCCCCACATTTCGATCTGAGGGACTACTCCCATCTCTTCTCCAAGCTCAAGTAAAGCGCGGTATCGCTCCGCAGCAACATCCACATCAACACTCTCTCCCCGCGGCACACCTGCCGGTGGGGCAGCAATACGTAGTCCTCCCAATTGTGCAATGGTATCCATGTCTCGCTTGGCTTCCTCAAGCCCCTCAGCTCGAACGCTAGGATCATCGACGATCCACTTGGCAAAACCGATAGCACTTTCAACCGTCAGGCCATGATCATCGATGCGTTTCTTTAGGTCTTTCAAAGTCCCACCTGACGCGACGTATTCATTGATGCGACGAAACCAAGGTTCGATGCCATCGTAGCCTGCATTTCCAGCTACTTCAATTTCCTCAGCCGCATCAAGTTCCTGACCACGGATCGTCGACATGTTGAGGCAGAATTTGAAAGTCGGATCCGACTTATGATCATCTGCCGCGGCATTACCCGCCCCAAGAGCTAAGCCACTAGCCAAAAGCCCACTTCCCATAAGGAAATCACGACGGTCGGCATGAATCAGCGAATCGTTAGCGGAATCTTTAGTTCGGTTCATGAGAATGTTTTGCCATGTCCGCCTTTTTGAATCAACCGTCTTCCCATCACATGATTCGGGTTTCTCCCGCGGAAGTGCCTAAATCGCCTTACCCGCTGAATGGGTGCTAAGATTTTACCTCGCAGCGCCGTCCCTATAAATAGGGACACAGGAACCTAAACAGGTGTGCCCTGCGTAACTTACTTGAGCCGTGGTTTCCAGACCAAAGTGTTTTCACGCTTCAATACTCTTGACCTCGAAACTTTATCGAATGCAGACCGCTTTCACAGAGACTGCTACCCCCCTAATTTTTGCGGACGGCAAAAAACGGCACCGCATCGATCCCGACGCGGATCTGGTTCAGCGCGCCCAACGTGGGGACACCACCGCCTTCGATGATCTGGTCAAAAAGTATACCCCCAAGCTTTACGGCCTAGTTTATCACATGACCTCAAACCACGAGGACACCAATGATATTCTTCAAGACGTCTTTGCTAAGGCATACCGAGCCTTAAAAAAATTTCGTGGGAAATCGACATTTTACACCTGGGTCTACTCAATCGCTACCAACATGACCCTGAACGCTCTCAAAAAGAGAAATCGCAGGCGCACCATGAGCCTCAATGATGTCGATCTCGCCATTGAGAAAGATAAAGATTTTATTGAGGCCACCTCCAAATCGGACCCCGTCCGCGAAGCAAATATCTCAGAATTACAGGAAAGATTGAACATAGCGATGCAGGAATTGTCAGAATCTCATCGAATGGTAGTGACAATGTTTGACATCCAAGGTATGCCTCATGCGGAAATTTCAAAGATCTTGGGAGTTTCCGAAGGAACAGTCAGATCGCGACTCTTTTACGCGCACCAACTTTTGCAAACATCGCTAGAAGATTTTAGAAAGTAGTGGCATGCATGTGGCAAATAGCCTCCAATTAACATTGCCTCAGCCAACCCGAAAGTCTTAACGTTCTTGGTAGTTGATGAAAGGATCCGATGACATCAATAAATTGCTGAGGCTCAAACGCTACGAGTCTCCCGGGGAAGATTACTTTGACTCCTTTCTCGACGACTTTAAAGACCGACAGCGTTCTGAATACCCAAACCGTTCTTCTTACTCGGATCTTGCAGAGAGGCTGACAGCTTGGTTCGGCGAGCAGGGAAGCGTATGGTGGGCCGTGCCAGCTGGCGCTGCCGCTGCCGTAATCGGCGTCGGGCTTTTAGTTACTGCAGCCCCACGAGAAGCTGGACCAGATTCACGTTCTCTCGTAATCACCCCTGAGAGGCCCAACAGCGAGGACGTATCAGAAAATTTCGAGATCACTCTCCCGCAACTGGACACAGAAGTGCCTTCTTTCCATCCTGAAGTTCAAACCCCCAATAAGGGGATCGATAAAACCCCGTCAGGTCTTCTACCTACAAATTATCGGCAGCTTTGATCACGTTGCCTACCTTTGTCCGATTCCAGGTTCGAAAAGTCATCCTCGACCTCTAAAGGTTTAAAAGAAATAGCCCTCCCGAGGAGTCGGCTCTGTATTTTACAATCGGTCCTCCACTTCATTAGCGATTGAGGTGAAGCCTAGATTGCCCGCTGCAGCGAGTCATGGAGGCAGAATAAGAATGAAGGCTAAAGACTTACCCTTCCTTGTAGCGCCCTCATCAAGGTGAGTTCATCTGCCGACTCCAACCCGCCCCCTGCCGGAATACCCTGTGCCAATTTCGAGACCCGAATCTCGCTGAAATCGGCCAGCACCTCAGCAAGGTAATTGCCTGTGGCTTCCCCCTCAACATCAGAACTTAGCGCGAGTATGACCTCGGTGAAACTCCCCGCTCCAAGTCGCTCCAAAAGTTCACGAATCCTCAAGTCTTCCGGACCCACATTGTCCAGAGGAGAGATTTTTCCGCGTAAAGTATGGTATTGGCCCCGATAAGCGCCGGAGCGTTCTAAAGGAAGTATATCCGTTGGCTGTTCCACCACACAAAGTGCGGCCGAATCGCGCTGAACCGAATCGCAGATCGCACAGCCCTTCTCTTCGGTCGCAAAAAAACCGCACCTACAGCACTCGAAAACAGTCTCACCGGCAACACGAACCACATCGGAAAACAGAGCCGTGGTTCCGTTTTCCTGCTGCATCATCCATACCGCAACACGCTCCGCACTCTTTGGCCCAATACCGGGAAGCTGTTTAAGATGCACGATCAAATCCTTGACCGGCTCGGGATAGTCGACCTGTGCCATAACGCTGCTTCAACTCATAAACCCATCACGATGGCTACATCAAATTACTCAGACGAGCGTGGCCTTCCTCAGTCAATTGCTCCTCTCTGGACTTTGAACCGCCTTCTAGAGCCACAAGTGCGTCCTGGGTTTTAGCGATAAAGAATTCAACGGGACCATCAATGCGGCCACCCGCCCGAGCCCGAGTCAGATGGCCAAGTGCCTTCTCGTATTTTTGCTCACGAAAGTAAATGACCCCCTGCCAATAGAGATCGCGACGCTCAGCCTCCTTTGCATCAAGCGAACCTGAGGAAGCAAGCAATTGATATATCTCAGTCATCACATCGGCTTCCGGGTCGTAAAACATTTCCATGGGGCGGAATTCAAAGCTCCCCTCAACAAGGCGATACGTTTCCGGCCCCACCAAGAGATCAGAACGATACCTGAAATTTGCACGTGCCAGACGACTTGAGAAATCCGTCTCCGCCCCGATACCACTGTAGTAATAATGTCCTCTCGAGCCATAGACACCGACAGCCAAAGGCCCCGAACTGATCCCTACCCCACAGCAGAGCGGTTGATTCCATCGATTCTCACATTCCTGATTTAGGGTCTTGAGTTGCGACCGGAGCTCCAAAGCTGCCCGGCATGCTTCTTCAGCATGTTTTTCGTCAGACTGCACCATTCCGAAGAAAGCTCGCACCAATCCAGGACCTGACTCATCCAGGTACGCACCACGCGAAGTGAGGAAAGTTGAAACAGTACGCAAAAAGAGATTACTCATCTTCATCAGATCCGCTGCCTCTATTTTCTCAGAGAGCTCGGCATAATTGAAGATACGACAAGTCAGCACCGTTACATTTTCGACTCCTGCTTCGAATTCAGGAGGCTCGTCAGCTTCAAGCAACTGATTGAACGTTGCATGAGACACCCGCAAACCAAGAACATCCTGTAGTAATCGTTTTCTCATCCCGCGTTCAGTCCCGGCAAAAACGAATCCCCCAGCCGCCGCCAAGAGCCCGGCTCCAAGCGCCGAGAAAGGCTCAAACAAGACCCCGTAGAGAGCCA
>DCQY01000114.1:23745-26973 GCA_002323995.1 Akkermansiaceae bacterium UBA1506
CAACCACACACAAGAATCTTTTGCGCCACTTGGGCAAGATCAATGACGCACCAGGCAACCCCAATCGATACCGCCAGAACGACAAGCATCTCCATCCATAGGAAGCGAATTACAGCAGAAACCTTGAGCAATCCCCGCGAAACATAGAGTTCTTCAAGCCATGCAGCGCTCGCTGAGAATGCCCCGCAGACAACCGCAACGATGATGAGCAGGGCTACGCCCGCACCGATCGAAATCGCTGTAAAAACATACCGTTGCATTCTCGTCTACTACCCGGACAATTCTGCCGGTATCTCGGGCGAAGGTAAAGCCTTCTAAAGCATTGGCAAGATCGCGCTCAGCACGAAGCCCTGTCAGGCGCGCTGACGCTGGAGCCCGAGTTTCTCTCTAATCTGACTGGCTACTGAGCGTTTTCCGTTCTTGCTATTGACCTGCTGAATTCGCTTTAAACTCGCTTCGTCAGAGAGCCACTCATCCTGAAGGTGATGAAGCTTCTTAATGGCACGAACATGCGGGGTTTCCACGCCCGCAGTAAGCATTTTAGGAGCTAGCCCGGTTCTTTCGCAGAACTTGGCCAATCCCTCGAAATACTTGCTGTGTAACTGGCCTGCGTGCTCCTGCAAAGCCGATGGATCGACTCGGAGAGCTCTATCAAATCCAATCTTCCAATCCTCGTCGTTGGAAAACTCAATCGGGACGCTATCGAGCTCCCAAAGTTTACAGTAACTGCGGATCGCATTACTTTCAGTTGGGACATTGATACGAGCCACCCCACCAGACATGCAGATCACGCGACAATCGAGTGAGCTGCCACAATAGAGCCGCGAGTGCAAAAGGAGCGTAGCAATTTCCCAGATATTGTCCGAACCGAAGCTCGCCGCATTCCATTCCGAAAAAGCACGCACCCAATGGCGGGTAGAGGACGTCCCCTGTTTGGTCGAATCAAAGAAGACAAGTCCAAGGCCTTCGGTTTCGCTAACTTCTTTGAGTGCCGCGGTAAGTTTTTCAAAATCAGCGGGTTTTACCTCTCCAATCTCAACGGCAATCCAACCGTCGGGAAAACGATCCCTGACCGCTTCCATCGCTGCACTATCGCGAGAATCCCGAAGCTGCCGAGCACACACTTGAGGGATCACACTTAAAGCACATGGCATGCGGTGAACATCCACTCCCTCACCTTGCAGAAAATCAGCTCCGTCCTTGTCACTGATACCGACGAAATCAGCAAGACGCATTCGACCGATGAGTCGCCCCTTCATTTCGTCGCTCAATGTCTCATGGTTAGAAAGGCCCACCGCATGATAGCTGGAACTTGCTCCGTAGAACTCTCCTTCGGGCGCAAGCAAGTAGGCAAAATCATCCAATTGCCCGGTTCTCCGGCGAACGTAGGCGTTCAATTCTTCTGCTCCAACAATAGCAGCCAAACTCTCAAAGCGCTCTGCCTCCTCTTCAATCACTGCCTTTGGATACCCGTCGAGCAAATTCTCTCCAACACTGTCTGTCCCAAAATGGAGAAGCTGTAGCTGCTTTCCACCCATCTCCAGAGCCCCCTCACCATAGTTACTGACCACATGGCCGCCTACCGCTGTCCGGTCGATTCCGGCGAGACCGGCACAGCGAAACCTCGAAAAATGAATCACGCGACCCAACACGTGAGGCTTGAGCATCTCGCCAACTTGATACTGATCCGAAGGACCGACCAAGAGTGCATCATGAGACACAACATTTACCTCTTCCAGATCGGAAACCGGAGCAAGCCAATCGAGGCCCGGGCGATGGTGAGAGCGACCACGTCGCGATACCGAAGTAGCCTTCTCGCTGAGATTGTTAAAGCAGAGTCGGTTGAGAGTGGAGGGCATATCCAAATATTACGTATATCTAAAATATTTACAATTACTAAAGAAAGATTCTTCGGTTTTATCGACCGGAACGGGCGATTCGGCAGCGACTTAAAATTCCGGCAAGAATAACAACTAAAATGAGGGGGGGTATTTTAGTTCCTCGCTCTGGTGACTTCTTTCATCTCTTCCTCAGTCGATCCTGTCGTGAGAATCCGCACAAGGTAGTCGCTTGTCTTTTCTGCCTCCGAAAAGTTCAGCCAGCGAGCAAGATTTTCAGGTCTTTCAAGGCGCGAAAATATCACACGCTTAATCCGCTCCCGCTCAACCCACATGGTCCCGTAACCCTGAGAGTCATCATCATTAAGAAGGTTACTCGACCAGACTTTGACCTGATCTCCGGCACTGTTAAGACCAAGATAAACAACAAGATGCCCGCTCTCCCCCTTTCCGATTGATTCATTCCAAAAGATTTTCATAAAATCGCCTGGCGTGGCCTCGTCGAATGCAGAAAAATTAGATCCAAGGTCAAGTCGCTCGAACAAGACGGCTGTGCCGGGACCATTCGCATTCCAATGCCCAAAGATGCCCACCCCGTCCATTTTTCCATGAATGACGGATACTTTGTCACCGACATCAGCCATCTCCCGACTCAACTCCTTGGTAAACACCCGTTGCAAACCTGCCACACTGACGACGTCGCAGAAGAGCAGATAGGTAGCACTTGAACAGAAACTGTAGCGTGCTGCTTTCGCCGGTTTGACTGTCAGTTGGCCGCTCAGCCCGACCTGAAGCGCTCCCCCTAGATCCTCTACCGTCTGGTAAAGCTCATCGAAACGCTGGGATTCGGGTAATTCCCGACGGTAGCGACCGTAGGTTCCCCCTCGGGGCATCTTTTCGATTCGCTCGACTATCAGCTGATTGTAATCAGCTGCTATTCCCGGATAAATCGCTCCGAGCAGCACTAGCGTTACTATGTGGATCCTTGTAGCTGACGGCATCACAAGACTAAAGTTTATGCCAGATCACCTCAAGAAGGTCAAACTCAGCTTCCCCTCTCAAAAAAGTGAAGGCCTCAAATCCTCCGGCAAATTAGGGTTAGATCTAGGCCTTTTTCTTCAAGACGCCACTCCTGTCAGCTTCAGAGCTGAAGTTCTTGGTTTTCGGGCAAAACATCCTTGGGAGCGTGCTGTCGCGAATAAGTAACGGAAAGAAAGACATGGGACTTTAGGTGGTAATGTTTTGCTTAAAAAGTCAGAGCCAGAGTCTCTCACTTCCACGATTTGTCTGGAAAGCGTCATAGAATCGTGACTTCAGGCAAAAACCCTTGATTTTTCGGGGTTTCAAAGCCTTGACAAGCGGGACAAACCGCCTAGGTTCCGCTCCCCGC
>DCQY01000114.1:27361-39449 GCA_002323995.1 Akkermansiaceae bacterium UBA1506
CTATTTAGGAAAATGAAGACGTTTTCTGCCAAAGCTGAAGAAATCGACCGTAAATGGTATGTGATCGACGCCGAGAACAAGGTTCTCGGCGAGGTTGCTGTTGCCGCTGCCAAGCTACTCCGTGGCAAAGATAAACCCCTATTCACCTCACACGTGGATTGCGGAGACTTCGTTGTCGTGGTGAATGCCGACAAAGTTAGGCTCACGGGCAATAAGGAAGATCAAAAGATTTACACCTCTTACTCTGGATACGTCGGCGGTCAGAAACGCGAAAACGTCGCTAAACTCCGTGAACGTCGCCCCGAACTCATTGTTGAACGTGCTGTCAACGGAATGGTTCCTCACAACCGCCTTGGTCGTCAGATCATGAAGAAGCTCAAGGTTTATGCCGGCACCGAACATCCGCATGAGGCGCAGAATGCCGAAGCCTACGAACTTTAATCCTGACAGCTCCCCAAATCAGCCATTTGTAAGCCATTTGCCTTTTAACTCATGAGCGAAACCTACTCAGCCACCGGTCGCCGCAAGACCTCAACTGCCCGAGTCACCCTGACTCCCGGCAGCGGAAACATCACGATCAACAAGCGTGCTTTCGAAGAATACTTCGGCACGCTTTCTCTCCAGAATCAAGTCTTGCATCCCTTCCAAGTGGCGAATGCAGTGAACCAGTTTGACGTCGCAGTGAACACTCGCGGTGGCGGTGTGACCGGCCAGATCGGTGCGATCCAGCTCGGAATCGCTCGCGCTCTCCTCAAGACCAACGAGGAACTCAAGGACACGCTCCGCGAAGCTGACCTCCTCACCCGTGACTCCCGCAAGAAGGAACGAAAGAAGGCCGGTCAGCCTAAAGCTCGTAAGCGCTTCCAGTTCTCCAAGCGTTAATCGCTTTTCAGGACAAACAGACCTTTTTCGAAAACAGGGTTGGGTGTTTCACTCGACCCTGTTTTGCGTATGGGGCGCCCGTTTCTGCAAATGAAATTGGCACACAAAAGGGGAGCCTTACGGCTCCCCTCTCAATTGGATAATTTATCTCTGGCGGCCAATTAGTTGGCCGCTTCAATTTCCTCGGCAGCCTTCTCCGGTCCCAGGTGACGCACATCAGCAGCGCTCTCGAGGAAGATGCCGTCCTCTGCGATGTTCACCGCATGGTCACCAACACGCTCAAGGCTCCTGACGATGAAGACGAGGTGCAGGTATGGCTTCACCTTCACCGCATCGCTGTCCATGCGCTTGGTGAGACCCTTGATGAGATCGTTGTGCGCCTTATCAAGCTCACGGTCCCGCTCATAAAGAGAAAGGCCTAGTTCGTTGTCCCCTTCGGCGTAGGATTTGAGAGCGTCACGGTAAATGCTCAGAGCCTTTTCATAGATCGGCTCAACCATGGCCACCCCATCCAGTTCGGGGTGTTTCAAAATCTTTCGGGCGCGGCGAGCAATGTTCTGAGCCTCGTCAGATACCCGCTCCAAGTTATTGGCAACCTTCATTCCGGCAATCACTTCGCGAAGGTCACTGGCAACCGGATTGTAGCGCATCAGGATCTCGAACGAATCGGCGTCAATCCGACGCTCGAGATTGTTCACCTCATCGTCCTCGACAATAGCCTCGTTGCAAAGCTCGGAGTTGCGGGTCAGCAAACCTCGAACCGCATTTTCGAGGTTTTGCTCGGCGATACTGGCCATCCTCAGGACGCTGTTTCTCGCTTCCCGGAGCGCACTACTGAAGTTGGCGAGGGTATGGGGAACATCTGACATTAATACAAAATACCATAGCCTTGAAGCCGGGCACGTATCAAAGCCTTCACATAAATCACTATCATCAGGCAGCAACGACTCCAACTGGGAGACTTGTATGTTCCTCATTTTCAAAAGAGTTTTTAAAAATACTCGGAGTTCCCCTTTCTTCACCGCGAACACAAAAAAGGGCCTGCCCCCGTGCGGGAAGCAGGCCTATTCTTGAAATAGCTTTGTCTGCGGCGGGTTTACTTCATCGAAGCAAACCGGTCCGCAAGTATCTCGGCCGATGATTTCTCCCCAACTTTTTCTCGCGAAGCATCAATCCATTGCTGCTCGAGTTGGTTTTTGGTGGGGCGGTCCGCTTCATAAAAGACGCCGAATTTGCCGGGATACTGAAGCGAAGCTAACTCGTAAGCCGCATTTTCATCGGTGACATCATGACGGCACTTATCCTCTTCAGTATCATCCCACTTTTTCTCTTCAATGATCTCAAACTCCCCACCTTTTCGAGGGTTGGCATTATCAAAGATACCCGGATAGAAAACGACACATTCCGACTGAACTTCCACCACACTGAAACCAGGATGTTTAATCGCCCGCTCAAACATTTCCATCATGTGCTTCACTTGAGCCGCGTGTGTACGCCCAACAAATGAAGCCCCCCCATAGACAAGCTTCTTCATCGGATTGATGGGACGGTCAATCGCCCCGGTTGGGTCCGTCTTAGACTTGAACCCTTCAGGACTCGTCGGAGACGTTTGTTTCTTCGTCAGACCGTAGACAAAGTTATCCATCACCACGTAGGTGAGGTTGATGTTCTTCCGCGCTGCATGATCAAGGTGGTTTCCACCGATTGAGTATCCGTCGCCATCACCCCCAAAAGCAAACACGTGAAGGTCGGGCCGCGAGAGGCTCACTCCCGAGGCCAGTGGTAAGGCACGCCCATGAATAAAGTGAACGCCGTGGCTGTTGACGAAGTAGGGAAACCTAGAAGAACAGCCGATACCAGCAATCGTGCAGATTTTCTCGTGGGGAATCTGAAGCTTTTCCAAAACTTTGAAAAAAGCAGCCAAAACAGCGAAATCTCCGCAACCAGGACACCACGTTGGGTGGTCCGCAGAGAGGTCTTTCTTGGTCAATTTTTTGGGCTCGTCGGTCGTGGAGGACATGGTTCGAATAGGATTTGGGATTCAGGCGGGAGAAACAATCGCCTCAATTTTTTCAACA
This sequence comes from Akkermansiaceae bacterium UBA1506, assembly GCA_002323995.1. GTDB lineage: Bacteria > Verrucomicrobiota > Verrucomicrobiia > Verrucomicrobiales > DEV007 > Arctic95D-9. Next base: position 30,322 of record DCQY01000114.1, read on the forward strand.
ATTTCACGCACTTTATAAGTCAGACCGTCAGTTTTGCAGATCGAAGTAATCTTAGGATCACAGTAACGGGAGCGCAGCAACGTGGCGAGCTGGCCACTGCCGTATAGCCCTTCATCATTCATTTCCACAACAACGACGTGTTTGTATGACACAAAGATTTTTTCGAGTCCGTTAGGAAGAGGATTGAGGTGACGCAGATGGATCGCGCCCACACTGATATCGCGAGACTGAATCCGACTCACGGATTCGCGAATCGGCCCCCAAGTAGACCCCCAGCCAACGAGGAGCACGTCTCCGGATTCGTCTCCATAAATTTCCGGGAGGCTAAGTGTTTCAGCCATCGCCTTCAACTTATTGCGTCGACGATCCATCATTCGTTGATGCATCTCAGGATTACCGCTGGGATGTCCCCACTCGTCGTGTTCCAAGCCCGTCACAACAGGATACTTACCTTCGGCCATTGGTGCTCCGGGAGGCGCATGCCTGGTCACGCCGTCCAACGGGTATGGTTTAAACTCCTCGCCTCGTGCCTCTTGATCAAGCTCTGGATCGACGACTTTCGAAAGGTCGGGCTCCGAGAAAGCTTCAATTCGAGATGCAAGCGCCTGATCCGTCAATACAATCACGGGGCAGCTGTATTCTTTGGCCAGTTCACATGCTTCGATAGCCGTGTAATAACAATCCTCAACATTCTTAGGAGCGATCACAATACGCGGAGCGTCACCATGACTGCCATAGATGGCCTGCATCAGATCTGACTGTTCAACGCTAGTCGGGAGGCCAGTACTAGGTCCACCGCGCTGAACATTAATCACCACCAGTGGGATTTCGGCCATGGTGGCATAACCCAAGGCTTCCATCTTCAGGGACAATCCAGGGCCGGAACTTCCGGTAATGGCGACGTGGCCGGAATAAGCGAAACCGATCGCCATAGCCACAGCACCGAGTTCGTCCTCAGCTTGGACGAAGAGCCCGCCATACTTTGGCAGCTCGCTACGGAGCTGCTCCATGATCGTAGACCAGGGAGTAATCGGATATCCTGCCCCGTATCGAACCCCACCGGCAATCAGGCCAAGGGTGATCGCTGTATTCCCGTCGGTCGTCACCTGGTCCCCTGCTTTCTCAACCCCTTCCTTAAGATCAAACTGCTGTCCAATGATGTCCCCAACTGGATAGGCAAATCCAGAATCGAACGCCAGCATCGCATTCCTAAGGACACTCTCCCCTTTTCGGCCAAGCTGCTTTTCAATAAGGGAAACAAGCTTTTCTTTCTTCAACTGGAATAATTGAGTGATCAGACCAAGAACAAAAATGTTTTTACCCCGGTCCCTAGCACTACCTCCGATCGCTTCGACGGTCGTGCTAGTGATAGGTATTCCCACATGAATGATACCTCGTTCGTCCTTTTTAATTTCCTCAACGTGGTCGCTGTCATAGATACAGACCCCTCCATTCTTTAGCGAAGCGATATGGTTGTCATAGCTGTGCTGATAGAAGGCGACCAAAAAATCCGATTCATCACCAGCCGAGAGCACTTCGCCCGAACCCAGATGGACTTGGAAGATCGAGGGACCTCCCGAAATCGTAGAGGGAATTGTCATGTATGTCATGACCTCCCTCGCGCTTCGACCTGCAAGTTTCGCGAGAAAAGCGCCGATGGTTTGGATGCCGTCTTGTGAATTACCCGCAAAACGGATAACGGCATTTTGAAGTTCAGTGATCCCTTCTGCAGAAACAGAAGGGCCTTCGCTTGTTTCGGAAGAATCCGAAGTCGCGGAAACGCTCATTGTAGTGGGGAAATTCGCAAGGTGGGGTGTTGGGAAAGTAAACCAAGCCAACCACAGTTTGCAAAGAAAATGTCGCACGAAATCCCTGTAAAAGAACAATTTTTACCCAGCTAGGAACAAAGGGCTGAGTATCTCAGGTCAGGGGGACAAATTGCTACCGTCGTCACGTCGAGTCATCAACTCCGGTTCCTCAACGAGGGACGCATTAATCGGGTTGCCACCTGGGTCAACAAGGCGGACAGAAACAAAGATCAAAAGGGCTCTCTTACTTCTCTCACTGCTGTTGGATCGGAACGCTTTACCCAAAACCGGAAGGTCACCAACTACCGGGACCTTGTCGTTCGTTCCCGCAACGCTCTCGCCATGAAAGCCCCCGATCGCTATTGTTTGACCATCCCAGACCGTCACATTGGTGGTCTCACGAACCGAGTCAAAAACCGGCATAAGAATCTCATTTTCAGTCACGACAGGGCGCTGTCCGCCAGCGAGCGTACCACCCCCCAGAATCGGTGTGCCGTAATTAATAAAACCGGTAAAATCGCTGAAGTCTGCCGTCACGTTCAAGTTTACAGTGAGGTTATCCGACGAAACGGTGGGTTCTACCTCGATTACTTTGCCAAGCTTTCGCGTCTCAAACGCAGTGGGCGTTGCCGGGGTCACGGGAAATACCTCGACATCCCCGCCGCCATCAATGCCTCCACCAATCTGATTAGGAATCTCTGGAGGATCATACTCCGTGGGGTAAATGAACTCCCGCACCTGCTCAATCGACGCAATCTGGCCAGGCTTCACAAAAACGTGTGAGTCACACATGGTGTCAGAGCCTTTGCTCTGGGCGAGAGACCGGACCACCATCTGAAATTGGGGATCTGTAAAGACACCAGCAACAGAGAAGACCCCCGGATACTTGGAAGACCCTGCCGAAGGATTGCCGCGATTTATAATGTCATCGATGGACTGGGTCGAGGAGACATCCGCCATCCGCAAACCGCCGGTGACCGGATTCATCCCTACAGGAAAGCCATCAACAGGAGATACGAACGGATAATCTATGGCCTCGGTTGGCGTTCGAGTAGATCCGTCCGTTCCCCCAGCAAAGAAGGCCCTTTGGCTAGACGCAAAATTAGCTTCCCCCAGCAACCAATCCAACCCGAGAGCATTGAGATTCTCGTCTTCGATGGACACCATCTTGACGTTTACTTTTACCATCTTGCTGCCGCTGTCCTTAGATATCTGGATCAGATTCTCAACGGTAGCGTGCTGATCGATGTTATTCGTCACTACCAGCGTGCTGGTAGTGGCTATGTAAGAGGCAGAAGCCCCAGGAGGAAACACCACTCCAGACTGCTCGAGGAACTCTTGGGCTTTGATCCGTTTGAGAGTCAGCCCGGTCGTCCCCGATGCCGGGGCAGCAAAAGGGTCATTGACAGCATCAGCGGCACCCGCTCCCTGGTTTCCGGCTGAAATAAAGCCGGGAGGTACTGGGTAGCGGCGGGTGATCATCCCAGCATCGAACGCTACTGAATTAGGAACCACGAAAACCGCATACTCATCGACGCGATACTTCATTCCCACGAGCTGGGTCACATACTTCAGAGCGCTCTCCATCGGAATGTTAGAAAGACGGACCGTAACCGGAAGCTGAGAAGGATCCTGCCCATTGAGCGAACCGCTAGGATCAACCACAATACTAATGCCCTTTTTGGCTGGATCCGGTTCCTGAGAATCCAGCTCTTGGGACTTCGCTATCAGGAAATCGATCACATCCACCAACCGGGCATCACGGAACTCGAGACTTGGAATAATAATTCGCTTCAACTTCTGCTCGATGAGAACGTTTCCGGACTGCGCAATCTCATCGCCACTGCCAAGACCAATTGTGTCGCCAAGATCCATAGTCTCGACAGGTGTTTCCCACCCAGCAGCCACCTCAGACAGCGCCTTGGAACGCGTCTGGTCGTAGGCCGCGTCGTAGTATTCCATCCGGTGACGCTCGATCTCCTCCTGTCCCCGACGTGCCGCTTCGTTGTATGGGTCGATGTTGAGCACCTGATTATAAGTGAAGTCAGCGCGGTCATAATCCCCGAGTTCAAGGTAGCCTTTCGCCAAGATCAATTTGGTCTGAACCTCTTCAACTCGACCAAGGTGTTGGGGAGTCAACGCCCGATTATACAATCCATCGGGTGACTCCAGATCACCCAAGGTGCGTTTAACCTGAGGATCAATCAACGAGTCGGGGATGAAACCATCTTTCGCCGTCGCAAGGACATCTTCGAGAGTCTGGGCCACTTCCGCCAACTTAGCCTCCTGAATTAATTGATCCGAAAAAGCGAGAGAGGCTTTCTGATACTGACGAAAAAATATTCTCCGCTGCTCTTCAATAGCGGGAACGATGGGCATCGCATTAAAGGCACCTTTGAAATTGTCCATTGCCTCGCCGTAGGATCGGTCCGACATGGCCGAAGCGCCGGCACTGAAAAGCATTTGTGCTGCTTTGACCTGCTCTTGCCGCTTCTGAGCTTCTTGAGCTGCGACAGCCATGATGTCATTTTGGGCTTCGCCTGCGCCAGGAAACAACAGTAAACCGAAGAGCACCAGAAATGCGGATAGAACCCCAGTTCTAGCATTCGGGAGAGCAGAAGGCAGCCGGCGATGTAGGATATTTGCCAAAAAGAAAGAGTTCTATCTCGTTAAGTACGGAAGCAGAGACATTAGCAGCAGACCGTAGAGGTTCGCAAGCGGGTAATTCCTAGCCGATTTGGCTGAGAAGACGGCGAAAAATCAGCGAAATCCCTTTTCCCACTAAGGGACCTAGTCCCTCGAACCAGGGACCAACTTCAAGGTGAGCTCTTCCTCTTCTCTTTTTACCACAATTTCAGTCTCCTCTCCTACCTTGAGATCAGCCATTGCATCAGTGTAGTCATAAATATTAAGTATATTTTTACCGGCCAACCCGACAATCACATCCCCTCCCTTCACTCCGGCTTTTCCAGCGGGGCCGTTTTCGGCAACCCCACTCAATTTCACTCCAATGATTTCGCCTTGGCTGTAGTCAGGGATAGTTCCCAAGTAGACCCGGAAACCACGGGCACCTCGGTTCTTGGGCGGATCCACTTTCACATATTTTGGCGCACTCGATTCGATTGCGAGACCGCGCGTAATCAGCCCCATCAGCCTTGCAATTTTTGTGGTCGCAGGGTAATTGATTTTATCGACGGTATCTCGCGGCGTGTGATAGTCGCTGTGGGCGCCAGTGAAAGCACTGAGAATCGGAACTTTCCTGAGATAAAAATTCGTCGCGTCAGTTGGCAGGTAGGTATCAGGCTGGATGGTAATTGGAAGGCCGATGGGTGCGTTTCGGCGTTCAATAGCCCCCTCCCAGTAGTCACTCGACCCCGTTCCCTGGAGCACCAGTTTATCGGTAAGCCTGCCGATCATGTCCATGTTCAGGTATGAACCGAGCAAAAGACCAAGTGGAGCATTTTCATCTCCCATCGTGTTCTTTGCCAAGTCCCTGACAAAATGAGAGGATCCAAGCAAACCCAGCTCCTCACCAGACCAAGCTGCCAAAACCACGTCACGGGTCAAATTAAGCTTCCCCTGCTCACGTTGATCGGCGAGGAACTCAGCAATTTCTATCATGGCAGCGACTCCTGAAGCGTTGTCGTCCGCCCCGTAGTGAATTTGGTCCTGCTCGTCTTCAGTGGCTCGAGATCCCTGACCAGCTTTTGCCCCAAGATGGTCGACATGAGCCCCGATCACCACTGCTGGATTAGGATGAGGCCCGGTCTGACCAGCCGACAAAATCCCGAGAACATTCCTTCCGGTTCTTTTCTCCTGATCCACATCAATCTCTACCGCGAGTTGCGTGTCGGGGATATCAAACCCCTGAACCATCTCGCCGGTGTCCAGAGTCGCCTGTATTTTACTCAGATCCTTTCCGGCCTGAGCGACCAACTTTTCCGCAATCTCCGTGGTGATACTGATAGCCGGTATGCCCGAATCAGCCAGAGAAGCATCGAAGCGCATGGGGATCAGTTCTTCATTCACTTCAGTGTTAGGACCCGTAACAAAAATAATTCCCGCAGCTTCTTTCCTTCGCGCCTGAGCTGCCTTGAAGCGCAGTCGTGAATGGCGCTGCATCTCGTCGCGCTGCTCTTTGGGCACATTCTCCGGCACGTAGCGAAGCACCATGACCCATTTGTCTTTCACGTCGAGGTGGAAGTAACTTGAATAGGACTCGCCTCCTTTTCCGTCCGGAATTTCAAGGCCATACCCGGCAAAAGCGATACTTCCCTCCTCTATTTTACCCGTCTGAGAAAACGAAACGGGCCGCCAATCATCTTCAACTTTCAGCGCTGACTCCTTGTCACCGGTGGTCAACTTCATCGAATTGTCTTCACCAACGGCAACACCCGCCGTGAAATCAAAAGGCTGAAAGAAAGTGCCGTCATCGCCTCCCGGTTCGAGCCCGAGCCTCTCAAACATATCTGCCACATACTGGGTCGCCTTGATTTCTCCCTCAGTGCCGGTCAAGCGACCCTGTAGTTCCTCAGACGCGAGATACTCGATGTGCTGGCGTATGTCACCTTCATCGATGGCTGCCACCGTTTCGGGTATTACCGCTTTCGAATTTTCGACCTCTGCCGGAGTCACCGCATCTGTCAACTCGACCAAATCCGGGCTCTCATTGAGCAGCTCAAGTGCTTTTTGATGATTCCAATTGGCGAGGAAGATCTGGGACTGTTTTTGAGGCGTCCGGTTCGAAGTCCACGAGAGCTGCTTGCCATCAGGAGAGAAAACCGGCAGACCATCAAAACCTGCCGTAGTGGTCACTCGAACGGGTTCTTTTTCCCCCGCAGCATCCACAAGATAGAGTTCGAAGTTGTCAAAACCATGTTTGTTCGTGGCGAAGATCAGGTATTCACCACTAGCGTGGAAATAAGGGGCCCATGACATGGCGCCAATTTGAGTTAACTGAGTCTCTTCAGTCCCATCAATATTCATGGTGAAGATTTCTGCGGTAAGTCCCTTTCGATCAAATCGTCGCCAGCAGATCTTCTTACCGTCAGCGCTGAAGAATGGCCCTCCATCATATCCGTCAACTTCCGTCAGTCGCTTCACGTTCGATCCATCAGCGTCAGCAACGTAGATCTCCATGGCGAATTTCTTGTCGAGTTTGAAGTATTTTTGATCTTCAACACTCATAGAACCGTCGTAAGCTTGTCGGTTGGAGGCAAATACGATCATCGATCCATCCGGCGAATAAGCACCCTCGGCATCGTAGCCTTTTGCGTTCGTCACGTTGGCGTATTCACCGCTTTCGGTGTCGTAAGCATAAAGTTCGTAATGTTCATCGTAGTCCCATGAGTATTTGCGGGCTTTGCCGGACTCTCGCTCTTCAAATTCGGCCTTCTGGAGTTGCTCAGACTCCGAATCCTCATGAGTTGATGCGAAGAGGACCCGCTTCCCGTCTGGATGAATCCAGGCACAAGTGGTCTTTCCCATTCCCGGCGAAATACGCTCGATGTCGCCAAGCTCAAGATCCATTAGATAGATCTGATAAAACGGATTCCCCTCCTCCCGCTCGCTTTGAAAAACCATTTTGTTTCCGTCTGCGGAAAAATAACCCTCGCCTGCACGACGACCTTCGAACGTCAGCTGCCGCGTTGCCGATAGTAGCAGGGCCTCATTTTCTGAACCAATATCTTGTTTCTCTGACGGGAAACCATCAGTCCCGGACAGCGCCAATATAGAAACGCCAAAGAAGCCCAAGAACGATCTCTTTAGGCGACAAGAGGATATTCGGAAGGTGGGGAGCATAGCTGTAGACATTGAAACTAAGATAATTGCGGGTCAACGAGGTTACGAACCGCAATGGTGGTAGATTGCGGATTCCCGATCTTTGTTCAATGATGTCATTGAACCATGATAACTCGCTTTGCGCCAAGTCCGACAGGACACCTTCACAAGGGTCACGCCTGGTCGGCCCTTACGGCATTTGAAAATGCCCGGCAGAAAGGTGGTAAATTCCTACTCCGTATCGAAGACATTGACTTCAACCGCTGCAAGACCACCCACTCTCACCAAATTCTTGAGGATCTCGACTGGCTCGGAATCGAATGGGAAGAACCCGTTCGCGTACAAAGCGAGCACATTGATCAATACTCCCGAGCTGCCACCGAACTTTTGGAACGAGGCCTACTCTATCCATGCTTTTGCACTCGCAAAGACATCCAACGCGAGATTAAAGCAGCAGGCCAAGCCCCCCAAGGCAGCGAAGGACCACTCTACCCGGGCACTTGCAAACACCTACCGAGCGAAGAGAGGGCAAAGCGAATCGAGTCCGGAGAACCCCATGCACTGCGCCTTGACCTCGATAAAGCAATGGCAGAAATCAATTCGCCCCTAACTTGGGCAGATACGCTCCACGGGCCGCAGGAAGCTCGCCCTGAAATGCTCGGGGATATTGTCATAGTGAGGAAGGATATTGGCACCAGCTATCACCTTGCTGTGGTCTTCGATGACGGACTCCAGCAGGTTACTGAGATCGTCCGCGGCGTTGACTTATTCGATTCCACCCACATCCACTGTGTTCTCCAGAAACTTCTCGGCCTTCCGACACCGACTTACCACCATCACAGACTTCTCACTGACGAGAATGGCAATCGCCTCGCTAAGCGAGACCGCTCTATCACGCTGAAGAGCCTTAGAGACGCAGGTATCACAGCGAAGCAACTCAAAAAAGAACTCGGATTCGCTGTCTAATTCGGGGAAAGCGTAATCACAACATGAACGATCCAACCGTCTTCCAAAAACTCGCCATCTCGGACGAAATTAGTGAGGGAGATTCACGCCCTTTTAAACTCGATGGCCATCGTATCGCCCTCGTTCGGCACGAAGGAAAAATTTTTGCGCTCGAAGATCGGTGTCCCCATGCAGACGCAACACTTGCCTTTGGCATGGTTGGCAATGGAGCCATTGCCTGCCCTTGGCACTTCGCCCAGTTTAAGCTGCAAACTGGAGAAGTTCTCAGCGGCCCCGCCTGCGAGGATATTAAAACCTACGCCGTAAGAGAAGCTGGCGGAGTGATCGAGGTGAAACTCGAGGGCGACTGAATGCGTTCTCACAAAATCGAACGATCTCGATAAAACCCCCTTGACTGGCGAGCTCATCGCTGGCAATTTTCGCCCCCTCAGCTTTTAAGAAAGTTTGGGGTAATTCGACACGGTTAGGTGGCTGAGTGGTCGAAAGCGCTTCTTTGCTAAAGAAGTGAACCCGAAAGGGTTCCGTGGGTTCGAATCCCACCCTGACCGCCATTAAAGGCTCGAGTTTCCAGCG
>DCQY01000114.1:39762-50841 GCA_002323995.1 Akkermansiaceae bacterium UBA1506
CGAGTTTCCAGCGCAGCGGAGACTCGGGCCTTTAATCTTCGCGGTAATGGATCCAAGTGGAGTCGAAGCTACTCCGGTCCGCTTAATCTCGGCGGATTCTCCTCTTCCTCTAGTTCAAGGAAATCGCTCATCACTTCTCTGAGTTCCTCTTCTTCGGCGGCCAACTCCTGCTCAAGTTCAGCCTCAGAAGTGGTAGCCATCATGTATCCCTTGTTCTTCTTGGGATTCATCTGATCGAGCTTCACCATGAGGACTTCTGGAGGAAGCGGAATCACTTCAGTGTCCGGAATACTTTCCAACACATTGAAATCCAAATGCCGGCACCAGTGACGAAGATTTTGCTGGGGCTGATTCTTTAATACCAATTCCACAAGGAAACGCTCTGCGACCATCATATTAGCCACGATTAGACCATCGTCGTAGGTCTTGGTGACTGTCGGCCAAGATTGAATTCGAATTTTTTTGATCCGGGAATCCTCAATCGGCGTCTCGGTAGAAAAATCCTTGAACTCTGCCAACGGCTCGGGGTGTTTGCCAGTGTCAGTGATTAAAATCCTCGTCCACATGAGAGGAGCAGGCGCTAACTTAGGCTGACCTGCTGCAGGTGGAGACTCCTTTCGCTCGTATTCTCGAAGTGCCTTGCTCTCAAGCCATGAACCCAGTCCCATTTCCCCCGTCGATTTGAGCATTTTCCAATCCTCTAAGTTGCCTGCCATGGCTTCCCATAACAGTTGAGGATTCACCGGCTTCATTCCCTCTTCGTCATTGGCATCCTGGGAAATTCCAATGTTCACGCCGATTAAAAGGAGAAAACTCAAAACAATAATGACAGTCTTCATTCGTCGAGGTATCGAAAGTAAACGACGCGATATTTAATCACAGGTTGCGGCGGATTGTAAGCAACTTCAAGACTGCTCTCCTCCCACAACACTTTCCCCAAGGCACCGCTGACAAATCGGTCCATCTCCACCTTCTGAGGCCCGTCGAATACTGGATACGTGCCCTTCCGGTCTAACCGCAGCCGCTTTGAATTTTCCGGCTTGAGCAACGGCGGTGATCCCGGTAACTGAAAAAGTGTGTCCGTAATGGCACCGTCAAACGGAATCTCGGCTGCCTGGAGTGCAATGCGGTCCCATTCGCCTGAAGAATTGACGTGAGCATTCCCCGGCACTCCGTCGTTGCCTGGCCAAATATAGCGCTCAATCACCGCATGAAACCGTTTCTCAGCGAGGACACGGTCACCGTCTTCAAACTCTCCCCATTCACTATGCCCCGGAATCTTTTGAACCACTTGTGCGACTCCCCAGAGTCCGAACGTATTGGAGTTGGTCGCCAAGCTGCCCATCATGTTGCGAAGTAGCTCCTCATTCTGAAACTGTGTCGCCCCATCATCATTTCTTAGATAACCGTCAACCTCTGCCAACTCCCCGACATAGAGAAATGGCTCGCTTTCTTGACGATCATTAATCGCATCAACCAATCGCCTCACTTCCTCGTCGGTTCTCAGATGCTTAAAGACAGCCTCAAGCGGAAGGCTTCGTTCAGGAGGCATAAAATAGGGGCTGTCATCGGGATAAACCTTTGAGTTCAGGTTCACCTGCCCTGCCGTGCTGTTCATGAATGATACCGTCGAGAATTCATCAGGAAGAGTCGAATTAATGCGCCATTGATCATGTTGCATCGGATAAGTGGCGCCAATGAGATCAAGCAACAAATAATCTGGAGGGCCGCTATCATTTGATTCCCCTCCTCCAAGATCCAGTGTCCGCCACGGAGTTGGAGGTTCGTTTTGATCCGGATTGCCCTGAATACCTGTATGCAGCACAGACCAGTATCCTTTTGAGGTAATTCGGCTTCGAGAGTTGTACTCGTCAGGGCGGTTGAGTGGGAACGCGCGAGGGGAGTCAGCCTCCATAGATTTAACCTGACCTGGCCCTCGTTGGAAATATCGCATCTTGCTTTTCTCTGAAGAATCATCATCCGGTTCCAGGGCCTCTCCTCCGATCGCATTGGGCTCCCCTGGGGTTCCCTCACTCTCAGTATCGAGTATCCACGACTCTTTGTGCCAGCTTAGACGGGGGTCAGAAATCTGCCATGAAACCGTCTTCGGGCCATCGGTAAAACGCGTATCCAGCTCAAAGTCAGCTTCAAGAACATGCTCCGGTTCACTGGTCTCCCCGAGCGGAATCATCTGGACGGTTCTTTTGGAGTCATTAAGAATCCCCATCCCCAGTCTCAATTTCACATCGAACTTTAACAGCCCCGTATCCGAGTCAATCAAAAGCGCCTCGTCTTCAGCGTGGTTCCCTCCCGTTTCGTTCTCAAATCGGTCTCTCGTATGAGGTAGAAAATCGCCAAACTTTCCCAGATAACGCCATGGACTCGTTACGACTTTTCTTTCTGTCCCCTTGTTTTTACCCATGCCGTAATTGGTTGAATTCCGGCTTACCAACTTAATGTTCCTGTTAGGGCTAATTCGCAAATTTCCGAGACTAAGTTTGTCGAGCGCATATCTTGGCTTCCCGTTTTGATTCAAGATGGGATCACCATTAGCATCACGCCGCATGCGCCTATACTGGAAGTTCCAATCCTGGTCATTACGTCTTTTCGGACGAGTCATTGCATCTGGATTAGGCGGCCCCAGTTCATAAAAGTCAGGCATGCCTTCCGGTCTTACCGCCGTCGGTTCGATACGCAGATAGTCCACTTTTGCCGGGAAATATTTCAAGAATACCTCGGGACCAAGATCCGGCATGTAATATTCGGCGCTGTAGCGAAACCTCACCTTCTTCTTGCCCGATTTACTATCGCGAATTACCTGGAAAGTCAGCAGAACTTCAGTGATGTAGGGACCGGGATGCTGAGGAAGCATCGGCACAATATCAGCGTCCTCGGTGGACTCCACAGCAGAGCTTTTGTCTTCATTTGAGTTCAATTTAATAGGCCAATAATGTCTTTCCGGCCTCCACCAAGTTCGCTCGCCGTTGGGTGGAGAGTAGATGGTAGAAGATGTCCTGAAAGCATAGTCACGAGAAAAATTATTCCTCCCGGTATTCCGATTAGCATTAGACATTGTTGTGGTTGCCATACGGGCCATGAGGAGCATTGATAACGCCATTTGGTAGCATTCGCGCTCCCCGTATTTGTCCACGAAGCTTGCATCATAGCCCGGCCATTTGCGTGTCATGTAGCGCTTCAGCATTTCGAACTGAGCACGGTTAACCACATTACCTGCAAGCTCTCTGCGCCCATCCTCATTCTGGACACCATGAGTGAAGCCCATGCTTCCCATTAGGGTATTTAAATGAAGAACACCGCTGATATCAAAATCAGGATCCTCGACCTCCGGGCCGTTATAAACAAACGGCATCTGATACATAGGGCCTGCTTCGAGAGACAGCGGTATATTTGTGGTAAAGAGTCTCGGTTTCCCAAAAACATTAAATTCAGGACTACGGCTGTAAAAAGTCAGGTTGTAACGATTGCCGGTGAACCATTCCCGCTTTTGATTATCAGGCAAATCGACGAATTGAAGAATTGATTCCGGATAGCGGGCAAACCCACGCAACCAAGCATGAGCTAACAAGGCGTCAGTATCCAGAAGGCTGGCATCATCAAACAACACATCAAGATTAACTGATCGCGGCCGTCCCAGAGCCCACTCACGATCTTTACTGTTTTCGTTAAACTCCACGTCCCCTACTCCCGAGGTGAAAAGCGGTGTCATCATCCCCATATCATATTGCTGCCAGAATCCTTGTGGGTCTTCATCTCTGCGGGACGGCTTTCCTAGAGCCACATTGAAATTGATTTTGGAACTCTCGTCATCCATCCAGAAGGCATAGCGGCCCGAAATTTGATTCTCCTCAGAAGCAGTCTCGGCCGGGCGCTCGAGAACCGGCACCCACTTCACCCGCATCGGAGGAGCATCAATATCCAAGTTGGGTCTCCCATTCGCATCCATCGCCGTGGCAATGGGCGGATCCTTTCGCCCAGGCAACGGCTCATTGAGGTCAACGGAGTAAACATCCGGATCGTCGGTCTCGTTAGGAGACTGGTCCGCCGCTCCGGTATGCAAGGGGACGATAGTCTCTGAGCCATCTTCCTGAACCACAGTCAACCTACCCGGATTGGTCACCCACAATTCGCCAGCTGCCACCTCGGCACTTTCACTAATCAGCGCAGGCTCTGGAATATTAGCTCTCAGCAATTCAATACCGTGACTGACCGCCCCCTGCGAAACCATTTTCGCTCTTTGCGTATTCGCGTAGGCGTGGGAAGCCCTCTGCTCCACCCGCATCGTGGCATAAAAGGCAATCACCATACCGGTGAGTAAAGCCACAAAGATCAGCGTCAGGATGAGAGCAGCACCACGTTCGCTTGCCGTCCAAGGCAAGTAATTAGGTAAGGACTTGCTGGGTCCGCCGTCTCTATTTCGATGTCCTTTCAACTTCAAAGTCCTACGATCCTCCTATCAGTTTTACTCTCGTCGAAAATGTTCTTGAGCGCCGAATCCCGTTGAGATTCAGTGCGTCCTCGAATAACTCCACCGAAGTCTCAAGATCAAGAGAACCATCAGGAAACAGAACGGAAGACATAGGAGGAATTTCCAAGCCCTGCAGAGCAACATCATCATCAACCGTCACGATCGTAATTTCGATTTCAGCAGGCAACCGATTCGCCTTCATGGAGTATTTAGTTTCCCGTAAAAACACCGTGGTCGCCCCGCCTTCAAAAGGTTCCACGTTGGCTTGATGAAAATACCCAGCCGAATTAAAGATCATTTCGCTAGCGGGATGATTCTCAACCTCCGACAACCACGGAATTGGATTACCAAGGAGATCGTAACACTGAATCCAAAAAGCCAACACTCCGTCAGCGGCCGTGGAGACTATGGCATCACGATTAAAGGTATTTTCCTCATCAAAAGCAGCATCATTCCAACGATCGAGAAACCAGTTAGGCTCAACCGGCGAAGTTCTCATGTTAAGGCTTTCTCTTTCGAGATCCTCGATATTCTCTGAATTACCAACGGCTGGAAAATACGGATTCTCCTTCTTATCGTTCACAAACGGTTTCACAAAAATGCGCTTCAACCGAAATAGCTGTCTGTCCTCATCACGAAAAAGGTAATAGCCCACACATCTGAGATCACCATAGCGCCCAAGGGGTGCCATCCATAGAAGGGCAGGTGATTCCTTAACCACAGATGGAGCTCCGATGTCTCCTAGCATTTTCCCCGGAATTACCGCAAACTGCATTCGCGTGTCTACCACTGCCGGAGTTAACTCGCGAGTCAGCAACTCAAGGGCACCTCTGGCTCTTTGGTAGGTCAGCACTTTTCGTTCTGACTCAATCCAAGTTCGTGACACCGGCTCCAACGCCCCAACCAAAATCACCATCAAGCCGGCGAAGATAACGAACGCCACCATCAACTCAATTAACGAAAGCCCCGCCATGGTCTGCCTTGAATCTGGCAGAACCATTCCATCGCCATGAGGACGAGCGGAACCTTTTTTAGAATCCATATTTAAAACTCGATCTTAGGCTGAAAACCCGGCTCAATCAGTCCCCAGTCGGGTCCGGTCAGGGCATTAATATAGTAGGAAATATGAACTCTGGGATCGACCTCAATCGCAGTTCCGTCATCTCGTAGTGGCCAGTATATCTGCATTCCGACCGCCTTTAGATCTGAGATATTCTCGGGGGCGTTGGCACCTTCAATCTCACTTATTTCCAGTTCGAGACGGAAAAAAGCCCGTTCGAGAAGAGAATTCTCGATTTTTTCAATGTCCTCAATATATCTCCCTTGCTGATCATAAAAAAGGGGACTGACGCTTGGCTGACCCACAGAAAGAGGAAGCCCTTCCATACGATCGTGGGCATCCTCCATGATCGTTCCGATTGCCGTTCTGTCCGCACTGTCACGGCTCATTTCCATGGCGTGAGGGAGCATTCCAATAATGGAAATCAATGCCACTGCAGCCACCGCCATCGCAAACGTCACTTCGACGAGAGAGAAAGCGATGCACCGGGGTTTTTTCTGGATTGATATCATGGACGGTAGATCCGGTAACGACCTGTCAAAGTGTCGAGATTGATTTGAGACCAGTTGAAAACCTCATTGCTTCTGTTTGCCTGCCCAGGCTCAATGACTAGGATGAGATTCCTCATTTCAGCGCCCGGTGCTTCCACCCTTCCGGATGGATTGAACTGAAAAAATTTCACCTCCGCCGGCTTGCCATCCACACCTTTCGTTGTGAAAGTATTTTCAAAAAGTTCGAGAACGAATTCACCCCTCACGGAGGAAGCGTCTTTTGAGGCGTAAGGGGCACGCCTCACGTAATCGGGAAACTCGTCTGGAAAGAACAGGTCACTCGAGAGGCTAGCCCACTCGCTCATCTGCTCAAACTGACGACGCTTACGATTCCAGCCCCAGGAACTGTAGTCACGATATGGCTCATCTGCCTCCGGGACAATGATCCCAACCCTTACCGCGGTATGACGGGCAATCGCCTCACTTCGGCAGAAATTGACAAAATCGGCAAAATTTCGGGTTGAGGTGCTAAGCCCGTTCGACCTTAACACGTAAAGAGCACCTCCTGACAGACCCATTAGTATTGCGATTACCATTAGAACAGTCAGCATCTCCAACAAGGTAAACCCCCCGGAAAATCCTCTCCGGAACCGCCCTGTTTTCTGATAGCGAACGCTGCGACTCATTCCTGTTCAACTCCTAAGGGGAGAGAATAGCGGAGTCTGCCATGCATTTACAATGTAAAACATTGATCAGGACAAAAAAGAGGCTCGAAGATTTTATTCCGACGAAGCGGCAAGATATCGAAATTGGCTTGCCCAGGCAGATGTCTCTGCTACTTCTTTTCTTCGGTTGACCGCTCTTTTGAAGTCTCTTCTGCAAGCGGTGGAGTGAATCGAGGATTCTTCCCTTTGAAGGCTATTTGCTGAAGCTCTTTCAGCTGCTCGCCATTTTTTCCGCACACTACGGAGAAATGGTGAATGGTTCCCTTGAAAGGCGTGGACTGTGGCCACCCTTCATTAGGTGGCTTCTGGGAATGTAAATCTCCGAGAGACAGCTTCAGATTGTCGAGGATCTCCAAGCCTTTTTTCCTGGTCTTCAGGCTCAACACTTTCTGCTCTTCCAAGCCCAAACCGCTGACCCTCACCTTGCGATCCGATCCAACAGTGATCACAAAATGACCACGGCTTCCCTCTTCCATCTTGCCGAGAGTGAAGGCCTCGACTTTGGCTCCTTTGGGTGCCCAGGCAAAAGTGATTTTACCCCCCTTCAGGTAGACCCCGAAACCGCCGGCGCCCCCCTTCATCTCTGCAATGATCCCATCAGTAGTCTCCGAGGTAAGATCCCCCCTGATTCTCATGAAAGGCTGACTGGCGGCGACCCCTGAGACCATCACCTTTCCGCCTGAGCCATCGAAAGCATATCCATTTCCTGATTCAGAAGCTCCTCCTTCAACGGTTCTCGCGACGTCTGCCTCGCCGGGCCCTACCACATAGGCCCTATGAGGTAGTTCATCCGTCAGGATCCACTCGCGGTCAGCCAGAGGCGGTAAGGCCGCCAGTTCTGCTGATTTTTGCCCAAGGGGCACGCTTTCACCGTCGGGTTTCTCCGGCGTATCGAGCCCCTCGGTGAGTTCACTCATCACGACCAACTCCCCGGCAGCCAGCTTCACTAGCCACTCCGGTGCCCCTTCCCACAAGTTTCCCTTTCCGAAAAGATCCTGATAAATCTTCACCAGCCCCTGAAGTTCGTTTTGCCGATCCTCGTTTTTTAATTTGGCCAACATTTCCGCCGAACGCCTCAATGAAGTCTTGGTAAGATCGACAGGCCCGCCGAAATTCAAGACATAGGCTCCTGCATATTGGCGGATCGCCTCTTCCAAAGCACCCATCCCCTCATACGCCATTCCGCGGACTAGGTAGGTTTCAGGATTAGGCACTTCTACATTTCCAACAGCTTCGACACCCTCCTGCCACTTCTCCCTAGAAATAGCGACCCAAGCCGCCACTTCAGGCGAAATCTTGCGATAGGATGGTGGAAGGTCAGAAAACTCATCCCGAACGATCACCGCCTGAGCCGCGATAGCCTCCATATCCATGCGGGTCCGATAACATTCTAACAGACGCACTTTTGCCAATGAAACGAAATTGCCCGGCATTGGGTAATATTGAGAGGCCGGGGAACTAATCACCCTTGTGTAGAGGGAAATCGCTTCATCAAGCTTTCCAGATTGAAATGCTTCTTCGGCGCCAATCCATTCGTTGGTTGGAGGAAAATCAACGTATTCGATCTGACTTCGTAAAAATTGCTGGACCTGAGTTGCTGCCGGCGAAATCTTCCATTTTACCTGACCACGATCAACAGACACCAACTCCACGGTAAGGCTTCGTCCGTCTTTAAGATGAACAGTGGCTAATTCCGCTGAAGCGAGTCCACCACCGAAGACAGCAAGAAACACGAATAAAATAAATGAGCGAAACTTCCCAGCCATATCAACCTGCCTCTGATGGTGTTTTGCTTTGATACTCGTTACGCCACTTCACGAAGATCTTTTTAGCCTTATCAACGCCGGGATGATCGAGGTGCCCCATTCTCTTGAGCATATCCTGCAGCACTTTAAGCGCCTTTAGATCTTCGCCTCCTGCTTTTGTGATCGCAGCCGTTCTCAAATAAGCCTCCGTCGACCAGTCCAAGTGGCCCGGGAAATTGGCGTAGATACTGACGTAGACCTTCAGAGCATCTGGTGTGTTACCCGCTTTGTCGAAACACTCAGCCAGTCGGTAGTTCGCTTCGGGACGACTAATTCTCCAACCCGTATTCTCCAAATACTGCTCCCAAATTGGCTGAGCAGCCTCATAGTCGCCCTCTTTGGTCTTGATTCGCGCCATCCCAAGAACTGACTTCTCCTGAAGTTCATCGTTCGGCACCTCAGCGAGCACCCGCAAGAACTTCTCCATCGCCTCTCCCCGCTGGGCAGGGTCTTCTGACTTGGCTTGAATCTCTGCCGTATCAATCAGGCAGTATTCAAAGTTGGCACTGCCCGGGCGATTATCGAGAATGTACTGATAAAGAGCTTTTGCTTCTTCTTCACGGTTCCGGACGTTTGCTTTCCATCGAGCCAGACGAACGACCGGATAGTTACTCTGCTCCTCTGGTTTGAAACCTGCTTCGAGGCGGTAGAACTCTTTATTGACCTTTTCCTGGTCTACTTCCTGCCTCTCGAGGGCATCGGCCTTTGCCACGGTGGCCCATCCCATCAGGCAGGGGGTTGCGCCTCGCTGATCTTGAAGCCCGTTCATTTGTTCGAATAAAAACTCAGGTTCGAACTCATCTTTCAGAAACTCAACGTAGCTTCCAAACATTTCCGCAAGAACCGGTGAAAGCGGATCACCTTGATTCTCCCAGACCACGTCGCGCAATTTCTGAAGTCCCTCATCTTTTCGCCCCTGTTCTACCAGCATAGGAAGAGAGGCTACCAGAACATCGTTTTTATAATCAGATTCCGGGTGATTATCACGGAACTCGTTGTAGTGGGCGGAGGCCTTGTCCCATGCTTCGATTTCGACGGTCTGAACAACTAACTGCCACAGAGCGTAAGCGACCGTGTCAGGCTGACCCAACTGTTTACCACCATCTCGTCCGTTTAGATAACAAAGTTCAACTTCGGAAAACTCACTACCAAGCGTTGCCAGAATATCACCCTTCAAGTTCCAGGATACCGCGTGGACTTCGTGGCCCGGAAACTCTCGGATAACACGCCCCACCTTGGCGAGGGCGGCATCCATCTCGTCGATCATGAACTCAGCCATTGCACACTGATAGAGTGCTGTGGGAACTAAGGTTGAGTCAGGGTACTTCTCGAGATAGCTGTTGAGGATCTCAGCAGCCTCCACCCACTTGGCGAGGCGTACTTTGGACAAGCCGAGGAAGAACTGGGCCAGTTCCATTCGCTCACCATTCGGGTAGATATTAAAATACTTGGACAGTTCCTGATCAGCTTCTTCATAGTGACCAAGCTGAAATGCGGAAGCGCCGTAGACAAAATCGGGAATGTCGCGAATTTTTTCGCCAGCCTCCATGTCAGCACGAACCTCACCAGAAACTTCGTAGGAGTCCTCGTATTCTTCACGGATAAACAGGATCTCAACCAAAACCCGTGCCACGCCCGGCTTCAGCTCGTGATCGGGGAATTCATCAAGGAATTGCCGCCCATAATGATAAGCACTTTTCCACTGCTCTGTCTGAGCCGCAGACACCACCGCATTGTGAAGAAAGACAGGACGCTGCTTGTGTTGCTTTCCGGCAATATCTGATAATTGCGAGAAAGCAACGTAACTTCCCGAGAAATTCTGAAGGATGAAGTGAATTGAACCGACTCCGTTTAGAATCCTGACGTATTCCAAAGGAAGCTGCTTCATTTCTTTGTCCAGTGCCGCCAAGGACTCCATTTTCTTGGCCTCGAGTGACTTCGCGACCACCCGATTCTCCAACTGTTCATAGCGACGTCGAAGTTCCGGTTCGAGAAGGTTCGGGTTTACCATCCTCTCATACCAAGCTAACGCGCGAATGGGATCAGACTGGCTCATTGCCAACTGCGCTAAATACTCAAAGCGCTCGTTTCTATCATGGCGCTCAATGAAAGGATCCTGATCGACGACACTTCGGTAGGTGTTCAAAAATTCGCGAACACGCGGATATTCGACTTCTGGAGTCCAGTCGTCCGCCATGACCATAAAAATGGTTTCACGTAACCCGTCGCTGTGAGATTCACTGGACAATGGCTTCACCAAATACTGGTAGCCCTTATCCAACTCACCTGCTTTTAGGTAACACCGCCCCAGATTGACCCCGACATAGATCAGGTTAATAGCGGAGTCTCCTTTCCCTTCAACGAGGACTTTTTCGTAACGAGCCGCTGCTTCTTTCCACTTCTCCAGCTTCATTTCAGTGTTCGCCCACTGCACGAGTGCTGAATTCTGAAAATTGTTGGGGCGCAACCCCTGTTTCTCTTCGTCGCTCAATCCATCGAGATATTTGTTATT
>DCQY01000061.1 GCA_002323995.1 Akkermansiaceae bacterium UBA1506
TCTCAGCTGTCAGTCGAAGGATGTGCAATCCAGGCTGAGAAATTGCCAAGGTCCCTGATTCGCCGCTCAGACGACTAACTTCCTCACCGTTGAGCGAAACAGTGAACCGCAGATTTCCTTCGCTGGAGAGTTTCAGATTTAACTGGCCGGAGCTTTCCAGCCAGAGCCCCCATTCTGCTGAAGCACCTTCTTTCCAACCAGTGATCGATTGAAACGACTCCCCTTTGTTGAGATCAGCTTGATCTTCGATGGTCCCATTTCCCACGCATTTCAGGTTTTTGAGAGGAAAAAATGACTCGTTAGGGGTGAGTGCTAGGGTGCCGTCGGTGGTTCTTTGGACGAGGATTTGTTGATCAGGTTGTTCCGGGATTTTGACCCACTCCAGCCCATTGCCAAGTTGTGCGTCTGCGAAGAGGAGAGGCGCTAAGGCAAAGAGAGTGAAGCAGATTACGGGAGTTTTCATTTTGACTATAGTTCACGAAGACCCGCTCCTAGCCAAGTTCGGGGTTAAAGTGATTGCGTCATAGCGACAAGAAGGCCGAATATCTGACTCGGCCCCGCTGAGCGGAAGATTAGGGAGCCCAGGTGACGACGTCAGAAATCTTTTTGTCCCACGCCATTGTTGCAACGCGAGTGAGGTCGCCGTCGTCTTCGATCCGAAATACCATGAGGGTTCCAGCCCCGAAGCCGGTTACGACCAGATAATCTCCAGCTGGTGATAGCGCCATGCCCCAGGGCACTTCGTCGGCTTTAGTGAGACCAAGATGTTTTACGAGACCATTCTCAAGGATTTTCCAACGCGAAATGTGATCGAGCCCATGCTTGGCCGCGCGCAGGCCGGTGAAGAGAAATTTACCATCGGGTGTGATGACGATGTCGGATGCGCTTCGCCCGTCATCAGGGAGCCTGAGGCCGGTGATGTCACAAACTTGGATATTCTCCAACTGACCATCAATTCCTTTTCTGTAAACCGACACGCCGACGTGTTGTTCGTTGCTGAAGTAAAGGAAGGGTAGGGAGGGGTGATAAGCAAGGTGACGGGGACCTGTCTCGAGTGGAGGATCTGCGTTCAGTTTTTTTAGTGGTGTAAGGGCTCCTGTTCCCTCGTTGAACTGGTATTGGAAGAGAGCATTCGTGTCCTTAACGTAAGGAATGTAAACGAAACGGTTGTCTGGTGAAAGCAATACGCAGTGGGCATTTTTTCGTCCTTCATTCAGCGAAGAGACATGGGTGGTGGGGATGTGGTTTTCGTCGAGTTGATAAACATCGATAACACCTTCCCGGTAATTTGCTCCAAGGAGAAAATTTTCTTTTCGGTCCAAACTGAGATAAGCGTAGCCTTTGGCAATTTCGAAATTTGTGATCACGACCGAAGCGACATCAGCGGTTGATTGGCTGAAGTCGATAACAGCGGCTGCCGGTCTGCCTTCGTAAACCTGATTTCCCGTGACGTAGAAGAGTGGTTGGTTGGACGAGGCCGCGATCGTTGTGGGAGGAAAATCCAGATTAAGTTGCAGCCCTTTTTTGAGGTTGACGTGATCCCCGTCGATTGTTGCGCTGACGGTAATGAGGGAATTCGTCTCCCGGCTTGGAGAGAGAATCGTGAAAGCTTCCTCCCTCGCAGCCACGGAAAGAGCGAAAAGTTGGATGACGAACAAGGTGGTGACTTTGATTATTGGCATGAGTAAAACCTTTCTATTTAGAAACTGATTTCTGGATCATGAAAACGCCCCTAGGATTTGCCTAAATCGCCAGTGCGGTGCCGACTGTTCCGACGAACCCTAGCACGTTGGATCTTCAGATCAACGATGACGACGACTGACTTCTGGGGATCATCGCTCTGGATTGCAATCGAGCGGATTGGGTGCGCGAAAATCGATTGCCGCCTCGTTTTTTGGAAGAGAATTTTTGTAATTTACAGCAAAATTGACGGCTTCACCTTGGAGGGAGGATGTGATAGTATTTTACTAGAAACACAAACTGCCAGTTACCCATGACCTCTCGAATTGCATTGCTAGCGTTCTCTGCCTTGTCTTTTTCTGTCACAACGTTTGCTCAGGACGCTAAGCCTGAAGTTCCGTCTCAACCGTTAATTAACGAGGTGAAGCCGGAACCTGAAGCGCCGAATCTTACTGCCAAGCCGGCCGCAAAACAAAGGTATCTAGTTAAGTCGGGTGATAATATTTGGAAAATTGCGACGGCTCACGAAATAGAAATGCGAGCCTTACTCCATGAGAATAATCTAGGCGATGCCAACAGCCTCCAGATTGGCGATATCCTGATTCTGCCCATCGACGTGGTCTCGAAGAATCCACCTCGGTTGGAGAAGGAAGAGTTGCCGTCAAAGACCGCAGCGTCATCTGGGGCTAATAGCGGAAAAAAGCTTGAGCCTGCTGGTGATGAAGAATGGGAGCTTTACACGATTCAGAGTGGCGATAATCCGTGGAAAATCGCTAGGGAAAAGGGGTTGAAGCACCAGTCCGTCGTAAAGTTGAATCCCGGTATCGACTTCACCAAACTTGCCGTGGGTCAGGAGATTAAAATTCCGAAGAAGTAATCCTGTCATTTCTTCTGCGGCGCTTTTGCGGGGTTGCCGAATGTTTCCGCGGTAGACTAGTCTTTCCGACTCATGAAAATCTTCACCTTTTTTCTTTCCCTTTATCTCCTGTTGGCATTGGGTTCGGCTGCGGACAAGCCGAACGTTATGGTCTTCCTTGTCGATGACATGGGGATAATGGACACTTCGGTTCCATTTCTCACCAACGATGCTGGCAAGCCTAAGCGTTATCCTTTGAACGACTTCTATCGAACACCCGGGATGGAGCGCCTCTCCGCTCAGGGGATTCGGTTCAATCAATTTTATGCCATGAGCGTTTGTTCGCCGACGCGAAACACAATCATGACTGGGCAGAACGCAGCCCGCCACGGGGCGACGAACTGGATCCGGCCTGACAGTAACAATGCTGGCGAAAATGGCGCTCAAGAATGGAACTGGACTGGATTGAAACCGGGTGATGTCACCCTCCCTGGAGTTCTTGCCGAAAATGGTTACAAGACGATTCATGTCGGCAAAGCGCATTTCGGGCCGCGGCAGTATGAGGGGCACGAGCCTCTAAACCTTGGCTTCGACGTGAATATTGGAGGACATTGTTTCGGCGCTCCGGGAAGCTACTTGGGACGCAATAATTACGGCTGGGGGACGAAGCGTGAGCATCATGCGGTGCCGCACCTTGAGGCATACCATGGAACGGGCACTCACCTGAGTGAAGCACTCACCCTTGAGGCGAAGAAAGTGATCGAGAAAACGGTGGCCGAAGAGCAGCCTTTCTATCTCTACTTTTCTCATTATGCAGTCCACTCTCCTTTCGAAGTCGACGAGCGTTTCATCGAGCACTACGTGGACTCAAACAAAGACGAGCGGGCCAAGGCTTTTGCCACTCTCATCGAGGGCATGGACAAGTCGCTCGGTGATATGTTGGATCAGTTTGAGGAATTGGGAGTCGCTGAAGACACGCTCATCTTTTTTCTGGGGGACAACGGTTCAGATGCGCCATTAGGAGATCAGCATGTCGTGGCTTGTGCCGAACCCTTGCGCGGGAAAAAAGGAGCCCACTACGAGGGTGGCATGCGCGTTCCTTTTATTGCCGCCTGGGGAAAGCGAAATCCTGATAATGCCTTCCAAAAGCAGTTGCCGATTCCGGCCGGAGGCATCCAGAGCCAGGTCGCTTCAGTGGAGGATATCTATCCGACGCTTCTCAATTTGGTTGGGGCTGAAAACCCCGAAGGCCACAAGGTTGACGGCGATTTGTTACAAACTCTCTTGAGCGGCAAGACGGATGCAGGACGCGAGCAGCAGTTCCTTATGCACTATCCTCACGGCCCGCATCGCAGCAGCTACTGGACCAGTTGGCGTGACGGGGACTGGAAAGTGATTTATCACACCTTTCCGGATACGAAGAACACGGGAGGATCTATCCAGTCGAAGGGGGCTTACCAGTTATTCAATCTTGCTGAAGACCCGTTCGAGTCGACAAACCTGACTAATTCTAATCCGGAGAAACTCGGTAGTATGATGAAAGGGTTAATCGCTCAATTGGAGAGACATGAGGCATCCTATCCGATCGACGACGAGGGGAATGAGTTGCGCCCGAAGATGCCCTGAAACGGTAGGTGGAGATTAGTCCTGAATGCAATCTTCTGAGCTACGAAATTCTTTTCGTCTTCTGCAGTATAGGGAGAGTAGTTGTTCCGGATTCATTTTTGATAAAGCCTGAAACTCATTAGGGACGCCACAAAACAGAAGTTGATCACGGCTGATTTCGATATAGCTGATTTTCTAGTGGCCAGGCACAAACCG
>DCQY01000126.1:0-83018 GCA_002323995.1 Akkermansiaceae bacterium UBA1506
ATTTCGGCTGGCATCGTGGGTCAAATAGTGCTCGATCATTTTCGCAATAACTTTGGTCGCGTTTATGATTCAGTCACTAAGAAATGGGGCGCACAGTCATTTTGCCCGACGAGGAAAGCGATTACATCCGGGGGCGACGTCAGCCTGCGAGAGATTCGTTTGAAACCGATCACTTGCCTTTTGCAATCGAAGGTTGATGCCGATTTCTATCGTGGTCGTAAAATTTATCTCGGGCGAGGAATGCTCGAACCCTGCTTGTCGACATCATCAAGTATCCGAATGAAAACATCTCCTTTCTGTCGATCGCTCAGCTTGCCGCCAATTTCTTTCATTCGTTGCCCCATGCGCTGCCCGATCTCCTTGCGCTGAGTCTCCGTCAGTTTGCTCATGCGGGCCTTGATATACTTTCCCCATTTCTCGCGTTCCTCTTTTGACGGAGGAGGTCGGTTGTCGCGGCCGTAGCCTCCATTGATTCCGGCTGCCCGTTTTCTCATGCTGTCTGGATCAAGGCGTTCCCCGTCAAAGCGTAACTCGACGATCTCACCGCCGGGCACGGCAATGTTAGCGAAGGTATTTTCTGAGTCGTAGTCCACGCCAGCGGACACTTCGATCAGCTTCCAGCCTTCATTGTTAGCCTTCCCAGAAACGACGTGACTCTTCTCGGAATTCTGATCCATCAGCGTGATCAAACTCTGTTCGCCAATGCGCGCTAGGCCAGTCAGGGAAAGCGTTTCCGAGAGATCGATGGGTCTAGAAAACGGGGACAGCATTGAGAGAGCTTTGAAGTCAGTTTCGGTGACCGGTTGCGGCATCTCTTCTGATGCTTTGGGTGATACCAGAACGAAGAATGTCAGGAAAGTGCTTAAACGGATGAATCGCATTAGAGCTTTGGTTTTTTCAGAGGATGGCCTCTTTTGTTAATAGGCAACTGGGCATCGGTTTCTTCCAGTGACGCATTCATGGCGTTTATCATTTCCTGAAGTTTCTCAGGGTTTGAGGAAGCGAGGTTAGTGGACTCGTCGAGATCTGCGGCGAGATTAAACAGCTCGATTTTGTCGTCGCTCGGACCTGAGTTTTGATCATAGTGATAGATTAGCTTCCAATCCCCTTTGCGAAAAGCGGTGAAGTAAGAACTCCGATGACTATGGGGAAAGTGCATGAGAAATTCTCGGTTGGCGGTGGAGCCTTTGCCTGAGAGGAAAATTGGGCTGAGGTCAATGCCGTCGACGATGTGCTCTTTGTAATCGCCTCCAGCGACGTTGAGAACGGTAGTGAACACATCGTAAGCAACGCCGATGTCGGTGGTATTGATGGCACCGGAGGGAATTGGCCGTTCTTTCTGGAAGGTATTGTCAGGATCGGGCTTGGCCCAGGAAGCAATGAAGGGAACCCGCATGCCGCCTTCGTAGTGAGTGCCTTTCTTGGCTCTAAGGGGAGCTGAACTGGCAATATCATGGGTGCCGCCAGCAGGGGCATCGCTACCGTTGTCTCCAAGGAAAATGACGATTGTGTTTTCGGCAACCCCGATCTTCTCAAGATGGTCTAGCATATCATTGAGTGATTTGTCCATGCCCTCGATCAAGGTGGCGTAGGCAGCGAGGCTCTTCTTTTCAACGTTCGTGTAGTTAGCGGCAAAACGCTCGTCGCTCTGGAAAGGCGTGTGCACTGCGTAATGAGACATGTAAGCAAAGAAAGGTTTTTCCTCTCTCACGGCGGCGCTGATGGCTTCGTTGATTTCGAGGGTGAGCGCTTCGGTCAGGAAGATGTTCTGGCCGTGATATTTTTCGAGTCCGGGCACAGCACGCTTTTCGCGGCCCTTCTTTGCCCAGCCGAAATGATCGCTACCGTAGTAGCTGCCGGGCTGGCCGTAGGCACAGCCGCCTATGTTGATATCAAACCCGATGTTGGTGGGATCGCTGGCGTAGGAGTCATTCGGACCGAAATGAGCCTTGCCGGCGTGAATGGTGCGGTAACCCACTTCGCGCAGAAGGCTGGGTAGAGTGACATCACCTTCGACAAAGCCTTTCCACTTCCAGTCTGAAGGCCCGAGCGTGCCGGTGTTTTTGGATTCGGGCTTGATGAATTGGGTCGTGGTGTGACGTGCCGAGGTCTGGCCATTCATGATGGACGCTCGTGTCGGCGAACAAACGCTCATGGCGTAGAACTGGCTAAAACGGGTACCGGTCGCAGCGAGACGCTCCATGCCCGGAGTTCGGTAGAACTCGTTGAGCGGATACATTTTGGGGTTGCCGTCTTTGTCTGTGAGGAAAGGGACAGAGGTGTCCATTAGCCCCATGTCGTCGACTAGAAAGACAACGATGTTGGGCTTGTCAGTTGCCGCGGCCGTGATGAGCAGCCATGGGATGCAGATAAGAGACGAGAGGAGGCGAAGTGGGAGCATGATAAAAAGAGGGGGACTATCACCCTCCATTCTTTCGTGGATGTCAGTTTTTCTTTTGCGTCGGGAGCGGGTGATGCGCGTCGGCAATAAT
Source organism: Akkermansiaceae bacterium UBA1506 (assembly GCA_002323995.1). GTDB lineage: Bacteria > Verrucomicrobiota > Verrucomicrobiia > Verrucomicrobiales > DEV007 > Arctic95D-9. Next base: position 2,493 of record DCQY01000126.1, read on the forward strand.
CTTTTTTATCTCTTCGACTCTCTCGGGCATGGAACCAGCAAGATCGTTCTCTTCGTAGGGATCCTTTTCGAGGTCGTAGAGTTCAATGGGTTTTTTGGCCTGCACGTAGGCTTTCCACTTACCCTGGCGGACGGCCTGGGAGAAGATGTCCTGGTTTTCACCTTTGCAGAATTCCCAGTAGAGGTAGTCATGTGCGGTTTGCTTGCCTTCGCCAGTGAGGGTGGTGAGGAAGGAGATGCCGTCAATGTCGTCGGGAGAGGGCTGGCCTACAATCTCAGCGGCGGTAGGGAGAATGTCCTGGAAACAACTAAGGTGATCGGTAGTTCTGCCAGCTTTGATAGTGCCAGGCCAGCGAGCCAGCATCGGGGTGCGAATGCCGCCTTCGTGCATGTCGCGCTTGTGGCCGCGAAGCGAGCCGGTGGAATTCCAGTAGGTGGGGTCGTGTCCGCCCTCCTTGTGCGCGCCGTTATCGCTAGAGAACATGACGAGCGTATGTTCTTCGATGCCCATTTCTTCGAGCATGCCGAGGATATGACCAATCTGGTTATCGAGGTTCTCCATCATGGCGGCGTAACCGGCGATGGGATTGATGACGTCAGGGCACTCTTCGTCAGGGCCGGCGCCATATTTGCCGATTTTCTTGTCGAACTCTGGAAGCTTCTTGCGCCACTTTTCGTGAAGCTCTGCAGGTGCCTGCATGGCGGCGTGAGGCACGCCGGTTGGGATGTAGCAAAAGAAAGGCGTTCCGGCTTCACCGTTCTCTTTGATGAAGTGGAAGGCCTTCTCCATGATAAGGTCGTGCACATAAGTCTCACTGTCGAGAGGCATTTCCTTACCATCGACCACCCAGGAAGAGGGGTAGTAGGTGTGTGCAATCATCTGACTCTTCCAACCCGCGTAGGTGTCAAAGCCATGAGTGAGTGGATTGGGGGCGCCTTCGGAATTGGTCTGTCCGAGGCCCCATTTGCCGAAACCTCCCGTGGCGTAGCCGGCGGCTTTGAAGACTTCAGGTAGCACGGTCCACTCTGGTTCCAAGGCAGCACCGTTCTCGCCCTTCAGATTACCGCGGACATGGCAGCGGCCGGAGTGCATTCCGGTCATTAGCACGGCGCGTGACGGCGTGCAGACGGTGTTGCCGGAGTAGTGGTTGGTGAACTTGAGGCCCTCGGTAGCGAGGCGGTCGATGTTGGGCGTGGAAAGTTTTTTTTGGCCGTAGCAGGAAAGGTCGCCATAGCCGAGGTCGTCTGCGAGGATGTAGATGACATTGGTCTTTTCGGCAGCCTGAGTGGCGACGAAGGCGAATAGGGAAAAGGCAGAGAGCAAGAGAACTTTCATGATGAGAGTAAGAGTAAGATTCAGAGTAGGAGTAAGATTATTTGCCGATACAGATCAACTCCTGAATCGTGTGGGCGAAGATTTTTCCATTGGCAAAGGACAGGGAACCGCGCTGGTAGGACTTTCCAGCTAGGCCGAGATCGCTGATGGCGACGACGGCCTTTTCGTCCAGGGTTTCAGCATCCCAGTCGATAACGTAGACGGTGCCGTTCATGGTTGGGATGTAAAGGTTGTCGCCGGCGACAGAGGGTGAGGGGGAGCCAATATGTCCCCAGCCGTTTCCAGTGGATCGTTTGTCATCGAAGACGACGAGGCCGCGGGAGTTTTTCATCTCGTTTGGCACGATGGTCTGGGCCTCCATCTTGCACTCGTCCTCGGGATCGTGCCATAGCAGAACGTCATCTTGTCCGGGGGCACGGGACAACTGAAGGGGCATCTCAAGATATTCGGCCGCGCCGGTTTCGACATTGACGCGGCCGAGCCAGGGTTTCTTGTAATGACGGAAGTAGTTCCACGGACCCACCAGCAAATTGGAAGTCTGGGTGATGTTGCGGCCTTTTCCGCTTTTCCCAGGTGACTCGGTTGAGGTGATTCGCTTGCCGTTGTTCCATAGTCGTGTAGGGATGTTCTCAGAGATGGACACTTCTTTTACGATCTTGCCGCTGAGGCAGTCAACCGAGAGGTGATTGGTTCCGTAAAAAAAGTGGACCTGGTCGTTGCGAATGCCGAAAGTCTGAGTGGCATTGAAGTTGTCGAGCGGGAGTGTCCAGAGGGTAGAGCCATCGCTGAGATCGACAAGTGAAATGCCAAGTGGCTTCTCGGGAGGACCGTGACCTCCGCCTCGCCCCGTCACGATAACGTCGCGTCCGTCACTCAGTTTCTGCGGCAGCATGGCCATACCGATATTGACCCCGCATTCCGTCGTCCAGGCCACTTCTCCGGTCTTGAGGTCGAGGGCCTGGAGCTGAGTCCACATTTCCCTGGGCGAATCTTTGTATTTGTGAGGGAATTTTCCTGATGGTTCAGGCGGATACTGCTGTCTCGTGAAGATCACCTTGCCGTCGTGGATGAATGGCAGGGTGCGACCAACGCTGAGAAACTCTTGCCGCCAGACCGGCTCACCGTCGAGGGTGAAGCATTCAACCGCTCCAGAAGCATTCACAAAAACGACACGCTCGCCGTCAGTCGCTGCAGGCGGGGAGGTGCTGTCGCTGAAGCAGCCGGAGAGCCGGAGGTCAAACTGCGCAGGGATCTCGCGCTTCCAGATGACTTTACCTGTCTTGGCATCGCAGCACCAGGCGATGATGTCTTTGCCGATGGTGGCGTCGGCTTCGAAGGGTTTGTAGGTGGATAAGAAGACTTTGTCTCCGAAAACAGTCGGCGTGTTCTGGCCGGTCTCCGGAAGCGTGATTTTCCAGTGGATGTTCTCGTCGAGCGCGACGCTCCATTCGACGGGCATCTCGTTCGCAATGGCTAGGTTACCGTTGGGGCCTGCACCTTGGGGCCAGTCCCCGGCCATAGCTAGTCCGGTGCAAGTGAGAACAGTGAGGAAAGTGAAAGTGAGCTTCATAGATAGGCTCGCCTACTTAGAACCGGCGCCCCCGACTTTGCCACGTGGGAATATGGCGTGATCAATGTGTGACACCCTGGACTATCTCGGCTCGGCGACAGGCAGCATCTCGTCGTAATACTTGGCGCTGGGCCCCTGCCAGTAGGGGGAAGAACCCCAGAGCGGGTCGGTCGGCAGCGACGTTTCCCAGTCGCTGAGCTTCTGGAACAACTCGAGAAAGCGTTCGTCGCCGGGAGAAGCGAGATCCGAGAACTCGCCCGGATCATTGACCGGATTAAAAAGCTGCGCGGGACGATGGGACGGGCGGCAAAGCTTTTCATTTCCATCGAGCACCACGGCCTGCCCCTGCAATCGCCAGTAGAGTGTGCGGTGCGGTGGTCCGGCGCTTCCCTTGAGTAGAGGAAGAAGGTCGATGCCTTCGTAGTCGCCATACTGTTTCGCATACTTCGTGTAGTTGCCTTTGTCTTCGTGACTGAGTCGTTCGCGGACGGGAAGCGGTTCGCTGCCGGCAGCGGCGAGGAAGGTGGGTAAGAGATCGAGAGCTGAGGCGGGAGAGGTGTATCGGGTTTTCTCCGGCAAAGTTTCGGGCCAAGACCAGATCATGGGAACGCGGATACCGCCTTCCTTGAGGCAGCCCTTGCCCCCGGAGAAAACGCCGTTCCAACTGGCGTTGTTCGGAGGACCTCCGTTGTCGGAAAAAAATACGATGAGTGTATTTTCTAGTTCACCGCAATCACTGAGCCAGTCTCGGATCTGGCCTACTCCGCGGTCGAGGGCCCACATCATGGCCGCGTAAATGCGACGTTTTTCGTCTTTGATGTTTTCGAATAGCGAGATGTCTTCCTCGGTCGCATGCATGGGGCCGTGGGGTGCGTTGTAGGACAGGAAAACGAACCAGGGTTTCTTTGCTGCTGTTTGTTTCTTCATCCAAGAGAGGCTTTCGTCGGTGAAGAAATCGGTAAGGTAGTCGTTGGAGAACTCAGTGACTGGCTCGCCGTTGCGCTCGATGCTGTGCCTACCTCTGGTTGGGAAGTAGCTGTGACTTCCGCCAAGCATGCCGCAAAAGTAGTCGAAACCTCGTTCATTAGGATGAAACCCTTCGCCGATTCCTTGGTGCCACTTTCCGATGAGTGCGGTGGCATACCCGGCATTTTTTAGGTGATTCCCTAAGGTGAGTTCGCCTGGCGGGAGGCCGAGCAGCTCAGGGCGAGTTGGGTAGGAACTGTCACTTTTATTTAGATTGCTCTGGTAGCCAAAGCGTCGGGGGTCGCGTCCTGTGAGGAGGCCGGCGCGTGAGGGAGAGCACACAGGACTGCACACATAGCCTTGTTCGCAAAACACGCCGGACTCGGCTAGGGCGTCGAGATGAGGGGTTCGAAGGTGTTCTGAGCCGGTGTAGCCGAGATCGCCGTAGCCCATATCGTCGGCGAGAATAAGAATGATATTTGGCGGATTAGCCCTCAGCGAAGCGGTGCTCACGAGCACGAAGGTGAGCACGAAGAGAATTAGGCGAGGAAATTTCATTCTGTCTATGGTTCTGGTAAAAAAGAAATGGGTCAAGGCACGCTCTCAGGTAACAGAGTTATATGCACGAGTTCCGGGTGAGAATCCTTCAGCACTGAGCGAGCGGTTACGCCTTTGAAATTTCTTAAAAGGAAACGGCGTTTATCAGCCGACCCGGAGTTCAGTACTTCTGAGGGCATTGAAATGAACACTGTTGATTCCATGGCCTCATGGGGTTGAGTTGTCTTGAAGCCTAGCTACAGTGATTGTCTGATTCATGTCGAACCCTTCTCTTCAAAACGATGCCATTCTTTCGGCTAAGGATCTTGAAGTTTCGTTTGGAAATGATCCCGTGCTCGACGGCGCGACCCTTGCCATTTACCCGGGAGAAAAAGTCGGCTTGGTGGGGCGTAATGGTTGCGGTAAGTCGACTTTTCTCAGGATCATTACTGAAGCGGAGTCAGCTGATGCCGGGCAAATTTCGCGAAAGCAAGGTCTGGTGGCGGGATATCTTCCGCAGGAGTTCGAGCTTAATGAGGGTGATACGGTTGAGGAGAATATCCGAGCAGGATCTGCTGACCTACTCGCGAAGATTGAGAGATTCGAAACAGCTGAAAATCTGAGTCCAGCGGAACAGGAGGAGCTGCAGCGTACAATTGATCATGCTGATGGCTGGAATCTGGAATCACGCCTGGAGATCCTGATGCGTGAACTATCAACTCCGCCTGCTGACCGAAAGGTGAGTTATCTGTCGGGGGGAGAAAAGAGGCGTGTCGGGCTTTGTCACGCTCTTATCAGTCAGCCAGATTTGCTGGTTCTTGATGAACCAACGAATCATCTTGATGCCGAGGCTATTGCTTGGCTTGAAGGATACCTTGCTCGCGGGAGGGGTGCCTGTCTCTTCGTGACGCACGACCGCTATTTTCTCGATCGTATCGCTACCAGGATTGTTGAGCTGGCCGACGGGCGATTCTTTTCTTATGACGGTAATTACAGCGATTACCTCGCCGGTAAAGCGGAGCGGCAGGAGCGGGATCAACAGGCGGAGAAAAGGCGTCAGCGATTCTTGAAGCGGGAAATAGAATGGGTCAGGGCAGGAGTCAAAGCTCGCAGAACCAAGCAACGCAGCCGATTGGATAACTTCTACGAGATTAAATCTCAGAAGTCGCCAGACCAGGACCTTGATATGGAACTGGTCATCCCAACGCCACCAAAACTAGCCAATATCGTAGTCGAGATGAAAGAGGTGGGGTTCTTCTACGAACGCGAACCGATCTTTCTCGGGCTCGACCTCGCATTTAAGGAAGGAGAATGTGTCGGCGTGGTTGGCCCTAATGGGGTGGGCAAGACAACCATGCTCAAGTTGGTTCAGGGTGAAATAGATCCAACAGAAGGTCGTGTTACCATTGGTAAACGGACTGAATTTAACTATGTCGACCAAACCCGGCTCGAACTCGATGAGGACAAGAGTGTGCTAGAAGAAGTGTCGCAGGGAATAGACTGCGTGAAGTTTGGTGACGAATCGATTTCAGTGAGAGGCTATCTTCAGCGCTTCCTCTTCAGTAATGATCGGATTAATGACCGAATTGGTAATCTGTCTGGTGGAGAAAAAAACCGTGTCCTCTTGGCAAAGATTCTTAAGCGTGGTGGAAACTTTCTGGTGCTTGATGAGCCGACTAATGACCTCGACCTCCCAACCCTTCGAGTTCTGGAGGAGGCGCTGATCAATTTTTCAGGCACCTCACTGGTGGTGAGCCACGATCGTTGGTTTCTCGACCGGGTCTGCGATCGAGTTATTGTTTTTGAAAAAGGTGAACCTGTCACGGTGAATGAAGGTAATTACTCTTATTACCTGCAGAAGCGCAAAGCTCGAGAACTTGCATCTGCCGCAGTCAGGCCCAAATCCGTAAAAAAGCAGCGGATGCGCGTTCGCCCTAATGAGCCTCGAAAATTAAAATGGAAAGAGGAGCGTGAACTGGAAGGGATGGAGGACGCCATTCTCGAGATTGAGACCGAGATCGAGGAGATGGAGACGAAGCTGAACGACCCTGAATTCTATAAAAAGAACGCTGCTTCAGCAGGGGAAGTTGGTGAGTCGCTTGAGGTGAAACGCAGTGAAGCGAAGGCGATGTATGACCGTTGGGAGGAACTTGAAGCTATCCGGGCCGCCTACGATAAGGCCACTTTGTGAGGTGGGCTGTCATGAAGGCATTCAGGAGATTGGCGGTTGCGTAATTCTGAAGGAAAAAGCTTTAGTATTAAGGGTAGCTGAAGCACATTCTTCCTATGGAAAAGTTGATAAGAGCATTCGCGTTTCTCTCTCTGGTTGGCAGCATTTTCTTCGTGGAGGCACAGGAGACCGAAGAAGAGGAGAATTCCCTGGGTGCCTTGTTCAACAAAGTGAAGGATATCAAGGTGCCCGACTCAGTCTCTAATCTGCCGAATCAGATTACTGAGCTTAAAGAGTCCTATCTCGAAACGACGAAGACTCTTGAGACGCTTCGGATTGAGGTGGGGCAACTTCGCGACGAGGTCTACATGTTAAAAAAGGAAAACGAGGAACTTCGCGCCGCCGTGGGGGTGAAGACGAAGGAAAATAAAATCACCGCAATGCTGAAACCGATCGAGATCACCGCGTCGGACCTCGTTGCCGAATTCAGGTCGGATAAAGTGGCTGCCGATGCCAAGTATCGAGACCGTTATCTCAAAGTGGTTGGGTTGATATCTGCTTTTGAAACCGGTTCTTCTTCAATTGAATTGTTTTTGCGTGCCGATGGCAGTGATTCCCAGGTTCGCTGCTTGTTAATGGCCGGCCCTGATTTTTTTGTCGATGTGCTTCCATCTCAGGGTCAACTTATCAGTCGCAACGATCGTCGTCCTCTCTTAAGCGTCGGACAGCCTGTTGCGGTTCTTGGCACTTGTTATGGTTCCGGATTAAATGTGGAAATGGGAAATTCGCGTATCGATGGTCTCACCGAGAAGCGAATTGAGAAAAAGCCTGATTCCAAAAAGTAATGGTATTGCGAGCTCGGTTTCTTTGAGTGTTAAAGTTAAGGTATCCGTGATCAAACCATCATAATAGGTTTAATTCCTTGTTTGGTTGAGAGGATTAGGATTGACTCTGATTGATGATTCGAAATTTTGTAATTTCCCTCTTCGTGGTAGCCGCTTGCCTTTTTGCACCGCTATCTTTCGCTGATTCAAAGCCCAACTTTGTCATCATTTTCACGGACGACCAAGGCTATGGGGACTTGGGATGTTTCGGGTCTACGAAGATAAAGACGCCTCATATTGACCGAATTGCTGAAGAAGGGCGGAAGTTCACCAGCTTTATGTCGGCCTCGCCGGTTTGTACGCCATCGCGGGCTGCCCTATTGACCGGAAGTTACCCCAAGCGGGTGGGATTGCATGCTGGCGTATTGTTTCCTCAGTCGAATAAAGGTTTGAACCCCGAAGAGTATACGATTGCTGATCATTTAAGCGCGCAGGGCTACGCGACGGCCTGTTTTGGAAAGTGGCACCTTGGGCACCACCCTGAAACCCTGCCACAGCAACATGGATTCGACACTTATTGGGGAATTCCCTATAGCAACGACATGAATCATCCAGACAATAAGGGTAAACCCAAGGTGTCCTCAGACGATCTTTGGCGCGATCAGGAAAGCGCACTCACACTTTGGAACACGCCGTTGATGGAAAACGAAAAAATCGTCGAGTTGCCCGTTGACCAGCGCACGGTGACGCGTCGCTACACAGACAAGGCGATCGAATTTATCGAAGAAAACAAGGAGGCGCCGTTTTTTGTCTATCTTCCTCACTCGATGCCTCACATTCCTCTCTATGTTCCCGAGGATGTTCTCGATCCCGACCCGCAGAACGCCTACACCAACACGATTGAGCATATCGACGCCGAAGTGGGTCGCCTCATGGGTAAGATTCGTGAATGGGGATTGTCTGAAACTACCTACGTTATCTACACCACGGATAACGGGCCGTGGCTTCGATTTGGCAATCATGGTGGGTCTGCTGGACAGCTCCGGGAAGGGAAGGGAACGACCTTCGAAGGTGGGCAGCGGGTGCCCTGCGTGATGTGGGCTCCGGGACGAATTCCTGCTGGTAGTGAGTGTGACGAGTTGGCAGGAACAATCGATTTGCTTCCAACAATTGCCGCCTTGTCCGGGGAACCACTCCCTCGTGACCGGAAGATTGATGGTAAGGATATTTCTCTGATTTTGACTCAGGATGCCGAGAGTCCGCGCCAAGAATTTTTGCACTACACGTCTCGCGGAGAGCTAGAGGGATTGCGGCAGGGAAATTGGAAGCTACTCGTGAAAAGGGCTCCGGCCCCTCGCGGGAAAAATAAGGGTAAGCAAGCCCCGCGAGACTCTGAGGTGATGCTTTTTGATCTCTCCGTTGATGTTGGTGAGCAAACCAACTTAGCTACTTCTAATCCTGAGATAGTGGATACGATGAAGAGGCGAATGGTCGAGCTTGATAGCGAGATTGAAGCGAACGCAAGATCTGCTTGGGAAAAAGAAGGTGGCTGATTCTCGTCGGGATTACCTCAATTAAGCAACAACGTCGATCCCTTGTGGCGTGTCAGGGTAGCTCCACTCCTCAAAGGCGAAGCGCCAACGCCCGCGGACGGCAGTGACTTGGGCCTGGGTGATCTGGTGAGTATTCTTTTGGTAGTTCCGATTTACCTCGAGGTATTTTGAAATCTTTTCGAGTCCGTTGGACTGGCCCGGTAGGTCAAGCTGCTGATAGATCCGTTTAATTTCGTCGATGGGTTGTTTCGTTAAATCTTCGAAGCGGGTCTCAATGAGATTTTCTTTGGGGATCTGGGCGCGCTCTTTGAGATATCGCTTCATGAGTTGTTCGTAGAATTCAAGAACATGATCATCGATATCAAAATCTTGAAAGTTCTGCCATGAAAGGGGGGGGAGGGCACCTATGTAGCGAAGGGAAGATGAGGTGAATACCTTGAAGGGGTCCCGAATAATGTGGATAAATTTGGCGTTCGGAAAGTGCTTCAACAGGAAAGGGATTCTCCCTGTCGACGCCGGGTTTTTCAGGAGGAGTTGCTTGCCGTGGTGAAAGTAGTCCAGTTTTTTCAGGAGTTGTAAGTAAGCGGCTGTGAAAGTTTCGATCTTCTTACTCGATAAGCCTCGGAAAAAGACGGATTCGTAGAAGTGTCGCTTAGCCTCTCGAGGAAAGTAGTAGGTTTTGAATTCTGATATAGGGTTCAAATTGGCCATCGCCAGGTCATCTTCTTGTGGAGTATCGAGACCAATGGAAACATTATCAAAGCCGCGGGTCTTGGGCATGCTTTGTTTCATTATAAAACGACCGATAGCGACTTTCTTGCCCAGCATGTTCAGCGGCATATTTGCCTGGTAGAAGCTTAGCCATCCGAATTGAGGATCCTGACTGAGTAGATTATGCAAGTGAGTAGTCCCACTGCGCCAATGACCGAGGATAAAGACCGGGTCTTTTGATAAATGGCGCGCTTGCACTTGTTTTCCCCAGCGCCATCGCTCGTAAAGGGTAAAAGGTTTGCGCAACATAATGCCAGTTCGACAGGTGGAACGCATTCTCCGAGTTCGCTCACTGAAGGGGGCATTTTCTTTGTTATAATGGTGAAACGTTTCAAGGTCGCAACCTCCCAGGGGATGAAGGGGAGGCGCGGGCTGCTCAGCGGCTTTTTTGAGACGTTCGGAAGGTGGCATTTTGGAGGTGAGATTCGTCGCGGTAGCAGAATCCGTCAACTCTTGTGGGAGAGAACCGTGGTGTTCCCGCCTGCCTTAACCCGATATCGAATCCCGGCCCACGTGATCTTATTTTTGAACAATACGCTGACAACAAAAATGAATTGTAGGCCCATCCAGATTGGAGTGCAGAGATGTTCAATCAAAATTGTCTTGTCTAGACTCCGAACCGTCTCGGGTTGGTGGCGGAACTGATACTGATAAATCTTACGGCGACAAAAAGCCCGAACCTGGTCGCTTAGCATCACAGCAACCAGAGGGAGCCAGCCGAGAGGATTATTCAAGCACGTGATCGCAATAATCGAACTGATAAAGCCGGCAAGATAGAAACCGGTGACCTCATAAGCGCTAAGGTAGAGCTTGATGGAGTAAAATTTCACCATGAAATACTGACGACTTCCGAACTCAAAGAGATCATACCAAGTGAATTGGACCGGGCTTGGAACGATGAGGGAACGAACGAAGCCAATGGTTCGACCTGAACGCTTTACGACGGAATTTAAGGTTAAATCATCGCTTAACACTCGGGAAAAACGATCGGGAATCCTGAGTTCATCGAATGTCTCACGCTCGACCGCCACCATGCCCCCCCAAGCTGTATTCAAGAAAACGTGTCCACCCATTGTGGCGCAGGAAGCGTTGATGACACTGCCGAACAAGGTTGCAGGATGGGCATCGCCGGGAATTAACCAGCGGAAGGTGGTCATCACGTCGAAATGTCCCATGTTGATGGGAACGACGAGACGGGAAAGAGTTTCCGGTGGACAGATGATGTCTGCGTCAGCAAAGGCTATGATTTCGTCGTCTTGTCGGAGAGATGCGAAAGCGGTAATTTGATTATGAACTTTTTGCCCGCAGTCTTTCGCAGGTCCGGCCACGAGCAGTGAGACACTTTCCAGACCCGAGGAAATTGATGGATACCATACCGCTTTTTTTTCAGTGACTCCGAGATGATTACGTAGCCATGTGTAACCTTCATCTTGATCACTTTCGAATGTGAAAATGATTCGATAGTTCGTGTATGATTGAGTGATGAGGGATTTAAAAAAAGTTTCGGTGAGTTGCTTGTCGAAACCTTTCATGGCTACAATCCAACAGACCTTCTTCTGGTTGATTTCGTTTTTAGAGTCGAGCCAGCGTTGATCCTGTTGTGACCGGAAGTGCCGATAGAGAAGGGCGTTGACCATGGATAACAGTGACCCTGCCATCCACACCGTCCAGATGAGCCACAGTAACCAATCCATTCGTGAGAACCGAGTCGAGTTTAATCCTTGAATGACGTAGGTCAATTCCCATCTGATAATGGGCAAAAAGTGGCAAGTGCTATAGCGCCGCCTACGCAAAGGCGTCGTTTTAGCGAGACGGTTTTTGACTTACACTCCCGACCATGAAGCGATCCAAAGTCATATGCCTTATCTCCTCCCTTTTTCTTGTCATCGGGTGGGTAGTTCCGCTGAATTCTGCTGAAATCAAGAATGTCATTTTTCTGGTCTCGGATGATCTAAAAGCGAGTGCCTTGGGTTGCTATGGTAACGAAATCTGCCAGACGCCGAATCTCGATAGGCTGGCTGAGAGCGGCATGGTCTTTGAGAGAACCTATTGTCAGGGAACTAGTTGTGGTCCGTCTCGGCGTTCTTTCATGTATAGTCGATACTCAGGCGAGCGTGGAAAAACGATCGGGGAACATCTGATCTCTCAGGGATTTTATAGTGCGCGTGTTGGCAAGATTTTCCACATGCGAGTCCCAGGTGATATTATTGCCGGAACCGATGGTGTTGATGTTAAGGAGACGTGGACAGAGCGCTATAATACCCAGGGACAGGAAGCGCATACCGAAGGACTGTATCGCCTTCTCAATCATAATCTTTCGACTCGGGCACCTGAGAATCGTCAGTCAACTAAGATGCCTTATCGCATGTTTGCCAGCGTTGTATCAGATGGAGATGGTTCAGAGCAACCAGACTTCAAAGCTGCGGTGAGGACAGTGGAACTGTTAGGGCAACGAGTCGCGGCGGATGATCGTTTCTTTCTCGCTACCGGTTTCGTGAGACCGCACTACCCGAGCGTAGCGCCAAAGAGATACTTCGATATGTATCCGCTGGAGTCTATCCCTGCGCCTTTCGTTCCAGAAGACGATCTCGATGATATTCCGAAGCTCGGGATCGCCAAAATGACTGATGAGACCAGCGGTATCGGCAGGTACCCTGACAATATTCGGCAGATGTGGGCGGACTATTATGCGACTGTCACCTTTATGGACGAACAGGTTGGCAAAGTGCTTGCCGAACTTGACGCAAAGGGGCTGCGAGATTCCACGGTGGTGATCTTCACCAGCGACCACGGATACCATCTCGGCGAGCACCACATGTGGCAGAAGTCGAACTTTCACGAAGAGGCTGCACGCGTGCCCTTAATTATTTCAGCTCCCGGATTCAAACCGGGCCGCTCGCTGTCGATGACGGAGTTGGTGGATATCTACCCGACCGTTTGTGAGTTGCTTGGAGTCCGAACTCCAAAAGAAGTTCAGGGAACCAGCCTCGTTCCGATTCTTAAGGATCCGAAAACAAGGGTGAAGGAAGCGTCCCTGACGCTGGACAAATCCGGTCGAGGACTGCGCGCCACGGACTGGGCCTACATGCGTTACAAAGACGGAACTGAGGAACTTTATGATATGGTTAATGATCCCGGTCAGTTTACCAATGTGTTCGATCGTGAAGAATTGAGCGGGAAGAAATTGGAGATGAGTGAGTTGCTCGATGAGATCGAGCAGAAGGTCGAAAACTGACCTACTCGCTCTAAAGCGGCTTTATCATTTCGGGTGGCACCTTTGCTATGTGACGTCTTCCGTGGAAGCGGTCATCCCATCTAAGCGGTAGTCGCAAGTCCAATATTGGAGTTAGGTAATGTGTTTCCGAACATGTGGCCGTCCTGATCGGGGTTCTCGCCGGGCTGAAAGCGAAAGCGTTACGCAATGATATCCTTCACAACGTGACCGTGCACATCGGTGAGACGAAAGTGGCGTCCTTGATATTGGAAAGTAAGGTGTTCGTGATCGATGCCGAGCTGGTTCAGGATAGTGGCGTGGAAATCGTGGACATGGACGCCCCCATCGACAACGCTGTAGCCATATTCGTCGGTCTGCCCGTGGTTGTAGCCCCCTTTGATGCCACCGCCCGCCATCCAGGTAGAGTAGCAGCGTGGGTGGTGGTCACGTCCGAAATTCTTGTCGTTCAGCTTGCCCTGGCAATAGTTGGTTCGGCCGAATTCGCCGCCCCAGATCACCAGCGTGTCATCGAGCAGGCCGCGCTGTTTAAGATCTGTGACGAGAGCCGCAGAAGCTTTGTCCGTTTCGAGACACTGCTGGGGAAGCTTGCCGGGGAGGTTGCTGTGTTGATCCCATCCCTGGTGGTAGAGCTGGATAAACTGGACGCCCTGTTCTGCCATGCGACGAGCCATCAGGCAATTGGCGGCGAAGGTTCCCGGTTTGCGGGCTTCTTCTCCGTAGAGCTCGAAGGTGGAGTCCGGCTCCTTGGAAAGATCGGTGACATCGGGGATCGAAGTCTGCATGCGAAAACCCATCTCGTACTGAGCGATCCGCGTTTCGAGTGCGGTATCTCCTGTCTTGGCGAGTGCGATCTGGTGGAGTTCCTCGAGACGGTCCAGCATCATGCGGCGTGACTTTCTTTCGAGGCCGTTGGGATTGTTGAGATAAAGAACGGCATCTTTGTCAGGACGAAATCGGACACCGTCGTGCTTGCCAGAAAGGAAGCCGCTGCCCCAGAGTCGGCTTACCAGTGGTTGACCGCCCTTGTTGGCCGTGACGAGGACGACGAAGTTGGGCAGGTTCTCGTTGGTGGAACCAAGACCGTAGGAAAGCCATGATCCAATGCTGGGACGACCAGCGATTTGGGAGCCGGTCTGCATGAAGGTGACACCCGGGCCGTGGTTGATTGCCTCGGTATACATGGAATTGATCACCGTGATGTCATCGGCAATGCCCGCAGTATATGGGAGCAGTTCGCTCACCCAGGTGCCGTCTTGTCCATGCTGGGTGAACTTGTAGGGAGACCCGACAAGCGGAAGGCTCGACTGGTTGCCGGACATGCCGGTGAGGCGCTGACCCTTGCGAACAGATTCCGGGAGTTCCTTGCCGTGTTCCCGGTTGAGGCGCGGTTTATGGTCGAACAAGTCGATTTGAGACGGACCACCTCCTTGGAAGAGATAAATGACGCGTTTGGCCTTTGGTTCCCTGCTGAGAAAGCGGGATTGGTTGGGCTTGGCCTGGGCCTTACCGTTGAGAAGACTGCCAAGAGCAAGGCTGCCAAGGCCACCTGCGAAGCTGGCCAGTGAGGCACGGCGGCTCATACCGAAGGGAGAGTCAAATCCGGTGCAGGTCTTCATGGACAAATGGTGGGTCGGGTTATCGTTATCGTTTTGTAATGCACTCGTCAAAATTCATCACCGTGGATACGAGCGTTGTGACCGCGGCGAGACGTGCGGGGTTTTCGTTTTCGGGAGCCTTAGAGGCGCCAACCGAGATCAGCTCTCTGGCTGCTCCGGAGCCGGTTGCGAAGTGTTTTTCCTGTTCTTGGATCAAATGGCGCAGCACGGGCCACTCCTGTTGGTCGGGTTGGCGACTGGTGAGGCGACGATAGGTTTCGTTAATGATAGCATCGTTGTCGTTGCCGTATTCGTTGACCAGATTTTCTGCCAGCGTCCTTGCGGCTTCAACAAACTGCGGCGAATTGAGTAAGACGAGTCCTTGCAGTGGTGAATCTGTTTTTTCCAGGCTGACGCGGCAGACATCCCGCTTCGAGGCGTTGAGCGTTGTCATCATCGGGGCCGGGCTTGTTTGTCTCCAGTAGGTGTATAGGCTGCGGCGATAAAGGTCGTCTCCCTGGCTGATTTTGGTCGGCTTGAAGGAAACAGCGATATCGTAAGGTTTCACAGGGGCGCCTCCGACTTCGTTGTTCAGCAGCCCGCTTGCAGCGAGAGCGTTGTCTCGAATCATTTCGGCCGAAAGGCGGGGGGCCGGGAAGCGGTAAAGAAGAGTGTTTTCCGGATCGAGAGTCGTCAGTTCTCCGGAGCTCACATTTGAACTCTGCCGATAGGTGGCGGACAAAGCCATCTGTCTGAGCAGGTGTTGCACATTCCATCCGCTCTCAATAAAATCCCGTGCCAGCCAGTCGAGCAATTGTGGATGGGTGGGGCTGCGACCCTGGCTGCCGAAGTCTTCGGGTGTTGAGACAAGTCCGGCGCCGAACATCAGTTGCCAGTAGCGGTTAACAGTGACGCGGGCGGTGAGGGGATTGTCACCCGAAGCCGTCCAGCGTGCGAGGTCGAGACGGTTTTGCGGGGCATCAACTTTTTGGGACGGAAGGAAATCGGGCGTGGCTGCTGAGACGGTTTTCTCGCGATTCGAATAGTGACCCCGGCCAAGCAGATAAGTGGGCTTGGGTTCCTCCATTTCCTTCATCACCATGATGTCTGGAATGGTGCGGATCAGGGCGATCCGTTCGTCGCGCAGTTGCTTGAGTTTAACGGTTTCCTCCTGGTAGGGGGGATGGGCGTTGGCGAGGAACCAATCAATGCCTGGCTGCCATTCGCTGTGTTCGAAGCATTGTGCCACCTCTCCGGGGTCGAGTTCCTTGTCGAAAACCTGGAAGTCGTCGACGAGGCCGCCGGTGAATCCGTTGTCTCTCATGCGTTCACCAATCACGATGGTATCGCTGCCACCGCCGGTGATGTCGCGGGTGAGATGGTCGCGAATGATTCGTGTATCAGCGGGCTGACCATCGACGTAAAGCGTCACACCCGAGGCGCGGCTGGAACCATCGTAGCTGACAGCCACGTGCTTCCACTCTCCGACAGGAAGTTTCTCAGTGGTGCGCACGCGGATGGCGTCGCCAGGATAGAAGTGGATGATTCCCAGGCTGAGTTCACCATCCTCGATGAGCAGTTCGTATCCACGGCTTGCTGCATCAGTCCATGCCTTGGAACGGCTGAAGACAACAGCTCTTTTCTTTTCGTCCGGCGTTTTGAGCCAGAGCGAGATAGTGAAGGAATCGTTGCGGGAAAAATTGCCGACCGGTAGGGTGACCTTGTCATCACCGGTCAGTTGGATCGCCTTGCCATTGCGACCGTCAACGAGCTGGTTATTTCCCGACGTCGTTGCGGGATCGGCACCTTCAACTAGGTTCGGGATCTTGTTTTCCTCGTTCGATTCGAAGTCAAAGGAAGCAATCGGAGTGGCCTCGGTGACATTACCGTGAGAGTTTTTCATCCACTTCTCAAAAGCGGGAGCAGCGATCTTCGCGAGTTCGGTCAGCCGAGCTTCGGAAGCTGCGATTTTTGCATCGAGATCGGCGAGTTTCGCCTCCTGAGCTTCGTCGGGCAGCCAGAGGGTAGGCGGAGGTGTTGCATCTACTTTGGGGAAGTAGGCATACAGACCTGCCTCATCGATGTTGTCGAAGTAGGCGGCAACCTCGTAGTAGTCCAGCATCGTCAGGGGGTCATACTTGTGGTCGTGACAGCGGCTGCATTCGAAGCTGAGTCCGAGGAAGGCTGTGCCAAACGTGTGAACACGATCAGCGACATACTCGATGCGGAATTCTTCAGGGACACTGCCTCCTTCGTTCTTCTGCGAGTGGAGGCGATTAAAAGCCGTGGCGAGGATTTGATTCCGGGTCGGGTTTGGGAGTAAGTCGCCGGCGAGCTGTTCGATGATGAACTGGTCGTAGGGCATATTGCCCTGGAAGGCTTCGATGACCCAGTCACGCCAAGGCCAGACTCGACGATCCCAATCTTGCTGGTATCCGAAGGTGTCGGAGTAGCGAGCTACGTCGAGCCACTCACCTGCCATACGCTCACCGTAGGATGCCGAAGCGAAGAGCCGCTCGACGACTTTCTCATAAGCGTCAGGAGAAGTGTCAGCGAGAAAGGCATCCAGTTCCGGCAGCGTCGGAGGGAGGCCGGTCAGGTCGAAAGTGATGCGCCGAAGCCATTTCTCGCGGTTGGTCTCCGGGGAAGGGGCAAACTGCTCCTGCTCGAGACGATTGAGAATAAAGTGATCGATGGGATTGCGGACCCAGTCGGGTTGAGTTTTCGGCACCTCAATAGAATCGGGGATCGCCGTGAAGGACCAGTGTTCCCGGTATTCGGCACCTTGATTGATCCAGCGCTTAATAATGTCGATCTCTTCCTCTGTGAGGGCCATCTTATTTTCCGGCGGCGGCATGAGATCGATCTCGTCATCGGTGATGAGACGGTAATAGAGCTCACTGTCTTCGGCATTGCCTGGAACGATACCGAAGTAATCACCCAGGTCGGCCGTGGCGTGCTCGAAGGTGTCGACGCGGTATTCGGATTTCTGGTTCTTGGCGCCAGGGCCATGGCACTTGAAACACCTGTCTGAAAGGATCGGTCGAACATCCTTATTGAAGTCGACACGATCGCTGGCTGAGAGCGCCCCGATAAGCCCAAGGGAAAGGATTAGTATGGAGTAGCGCATCGGGAAACTTCGAATCGAAACATCAACTTTACAGTAAACACAAAAAGGTATGATCTTGCGGATATGATAGCAAGTATGAGATACGCGATTGCGGGCCACGTAACAGCGAAACGCGGACAGGAGAACAATAAACATAAAAAGAAATACCCTCGTGAGCCCAATAAAAATGGCTTTGTAGCTTTTTAGCAGTGGCTTTGGTGGGCTCGGGAGACGGTCAAAGACCGCGGTCAGGAACGATTTGAATCTGTTACAGCTTTAATGTAATTTTAGTATGTAATGACGTTTTTGGCGAAGAGTTATGACGAGCGGTTTTTTTCGCGGCATCCCGAGGCGAGACAGATCATGGAGCTTTTTGAGTTCCTGCCTTCCGTTTATTTCTATGTCAAAGATGCGGAGCACCGCTATGTCTGCGTGAACCGGCCTGTGCTTACCGAGATCTTCGGAATGAATCAAATGGAAGAGATTTTAGGGAAATCAGACCTTGAAATTCAGGCCCCAGCGATGGCGGAAGCCTACCATGCTGAAGATCGTCAGGTAATGAATGGTGGGAATGTGATCCCAAATCAGGTCTGGTTGGTGATGTTGGCTGGGGGAGGACCCCAGTGGTTTGTTTCGACGAAAACTCCGCTCAAAGGAGATAAAGGTGATGTTATTGGATTGGCGGGTGTGATGTATCGCATCGATACACCGGATGAAGAAGTCGAGCGTTTCGGCGAGATTCATCCGGTGATCAAATATCTCGAAGAGCATTATCGATCAGATATTTCTATGGAAGCAATGGCGCGTCTTTCAGGTCTTTCGACGACCCAGTTTAACAAACGCTTCCGTGATCTCTTGCGGGTTTCCCCAACTGAACTGCTGTTGCGTCTTCGAATCCAAGAAGCGCAGCGCCTGTTG
The DNA here is from genome assembly GCA_002323995.1 of Akkermansiaceae bacterium UBA1506. Lineage (GTDB taxonomy): Bacteria > Verrucomicrobiota > Verrucomicrobiia > Verrucomicrobiales > DEV007 > Arctic95D-9. The sequence goes on from DCQY01000126.1 coordinate 21,076, forward strand.
GTTAGTACTTCTGACGGAGTGGCATCGATCGCGGAGGCGACCGGATTTTGTGATCAGAGTCATTTTACGAAACGTTTCAAGCGAGTCACGGATATGACTCCACTTCGATACCGGAAGTGTTTCCGTTGAATGCTGTTCGACACGGAAATGAATTAGGCGTAAGGGATGGGTGGATGAGTCAGGCTATTGAAGCGTTCCCCGAGTCCCGCGAATTTCTTGCTGATATGGTTGCAGGCATGTGTCTGGACATTGCAGCACTTTCGCGTCCGCTCAGGCGCTGTGATCTTACTTTGTGCGGAGGGAACTGTTGTCACGATGGTGTCTATCTCTCATCAGAGGAAGCGCGAGTTATTCGCGATCTGGCTGGGGAGATGCGAGGTAAGCTTAAGGGGCTTGGAGCCAACCTACCAAAACAAGTCGTGGTCTACGGTAAGTGGCGAGACGCAGCTTCTGGGCCGAAGACAGCAACGAAGCCGGCTTCGATGCGAGACAAAGTGGGAGACTACCCAAAACACTTCCCGGAGACCAACTGCGTTTTCCTCCTCGATGATGCAAGATGCGCTCTTCAGGTCATGGCGACAAAAGAAGAGAAGCATCCTTGGACTTATAAACCGCTGACCTGCTGGTTGCATCCCTTATCGATCACTTCAGGTCCGAATCACAAGCCGCTGTTGACTTTGTATTCTGATGAGACCGATCCTCAACGTTATCCGGATTACGATGGCTTCGTCTGTCGAACTCATTGCGGCCGCTTGCAGGAAGCCGGCGAACCAGCATGGCAGGTGCTGCGATGGGAGATAGAAACTCTCGGCGAAATCGGGGGGCGTGATCTTATTGCCGAAATCGAAGCGGAAACGACGCGCACTTAATTAAGCGGAGGTATCGGCTTTCGCCTCGTTGGCTGCTTCTTTCCCTTCGCCGTTTGGCTCGGAGGGCTCCTCAACTTCAAGGCCCATTTTGGATGCTCGGTTTTTCCAAAGATTACGGGCGAACTCCTGCATGTCCTCTCGGGTGTCCGCCTCGTCGACGATCTCTAATCCAAGCAAGGTCTCGACCACATCTTCCATCGTGACGAGTCCGCTCATACCGCCGTATTCGTCGAATACAACAGCGACGTGATCTCGATTGGCAACTAGTTGCTGGAAAGCATCTGTCATTTTTGTCATCTCAGGCATGGCTGCGATTTCCCGGCTGAGGTCTCGCAGTTCGAGATCAAATTTATCTTGGGCGGCAGCTAGCAGGATATCATGTTTGAGGACGAAACCTTTGATGTCGTCGCGGTTTTCGCTGTAGATCGGAATTCGGGAGAAAGGAGAACTCCGGTGACGCTCCAGATAATGCTCCACGGTAGTATCCTCGGTCAGTGCGAAAACCACCACTCGGGGAGTCATCACTTCGCGAACAGTGATTTCGCTGAGGCGTAAGAGGTTGTCGAGAATTCGGGATTCGTCTTCTTTTAGTTTTCCCTGACGAGTACCCAATTCTGCCATCACTTTGAGTTCGTCGCGGCTGAAGGTGGCCTCACCGTGTCCGCCTTTACTAAAAATTTCGATAAACCAAACCACGGGGGTCATCACCCTGGTCAACCAGTGTAGTGAAACAGCAACCCAGGGAGCCCAAGCTCGCCAGTGTCGTGCTCCAAGATTTTTGGGGATAATTTCGGACGCGATCAGAATCGCAAGGGTCATGAGTGCTCCTGCGAGAGCATCCCACTTACCTCCCCCTAGCGCTGAGACTTGGGCGGCCACTCCCATCGCTCCTACGGTGTGAGAAATAGTGTTTAGTGTCAGAATGGAAGTCAGCGGCCGACTAATCTGACTCTTGAGTCGTTCAAGCAGTAATCCTGACTTGGGACGCTTCTTCTTGTGGTTGGCTATGTAGGGATTGGTGACGCTCAGGATAACTGCCTCCCAGACAGAGCAGAAAAATGACACGCCGATGGCAAGGCAGAAATAGACGATCAGGAGGGTCCAGGAGCCGGTAATGTCAGGATCAAGGGTTGCCGGTGCGAGCGCCGCGACAGGAAAAAGAAACATGATTACTCCCATATTGCTATGAATTGAGACAGCTTCAAGTCGAAACGAGTTCTGGATTCAGGGGCTCGAGAAGCTTGGCGATCTGCCTCGGTGTCACCTGTTGATCACAAGAAACGTTGAAAGCCACGAAGCGGCGCAGTGATGTCGTCGCTAGGCTGTCTTGCTCAGCAACTGCGGGCAGTGCTAATGCGGTCGCAAGTAAGGCGATGCTGAGAGTGACTTTGATAGCTTTCAATAGGCTTGAGAATGATATTTTAATCTGATCTGAGAGACTTGAAGGAGACTATTTTTTCTTAACGTAGGCGAAGAAGGCGCCGGTTACTTCGCCCTGATTGCCAACAAATGTGGCATAGAGTTCGGCCGGACCGGCTTCGAGGGTAACATCGAAGGTTACATTAGATGCGCCGGAAGGAACATCCTTGGAGAGTCGAATGCTTTGAATCTCAATGTTAGCGGACTTTGCAGGAACAGCTTTACCGGGTGTTTCGCGGAAAGCGGGGCCACCGGGGACTGAATTTCCCGGAGAGATTGGGGCGGTGATGGGCGTGTTGGCAACGTTTCCTTCGTTGGGCCAACGGCGCAGCTCGATTTCGTAGTCACCGGCTTCTTCTACGGTGAGATACCAGAATCCGAGGTTGCTAGGCTTAGTCACGCCGTCACGAATGTGCTTCTGGTTCCAGGGGCTGGAACCGGTCGTGATCCAATCGTGACTGGTGAGTCGGCTCGGATTTTCAGCGGGATTACCAATGTGAATACGCGCCGGGTCCCCAAAGGACGGAGAGATGTCAGCCCACCACGCATCGTAAAAATTCTTGAGTCGCTCTGCTACTTCCGGGTGGTCTGCGATGACATTGTTCTGTTGCTTCGGATCATTCTTGATCGCATAGAGCTCGTGGGTTGGCCCCGCTTTTTTGCCTTCATTGGAAACGAGGCGCCACTCATTGGTCATTACTGCAGACTTTCTCCACTTGATGGGATCTTTGACGCGCTGGCTGTCAGTGACAAGGATGCGGTCTGGCCAGTTATGGGGTCGCTGGATACTCTCAATCAGCGGGCGGATTGAAACACCGTCGAATGTAACGTCGGCAGGTGCTTTGATACCGGCGAGATCGATGAGCGTTGGGACGACGTCAACGTGAGCGGTTATGGTCTCGACCTTATTTTCTTTATTGAATCCGCCTGCAGGCCAATGCAGAAAGAATGGAACGCGGTGACCGCCGTCATACTCGCTACCTTTGGCTCCGCGCATTCCACCATCGTAGGTTCCGCGACCTCCAGCCGTGCCGTTGTCGGTGGTGAAAATGAAGATTGTGTCATCAGTTAGGCCTCTCTCGTCAAGCCATTCACGCAGAGCTCCTACGTTGTCATCGATATTGGCGACCATGCCGAAGAAGTTGGCTGGGGCAACGCCGAGGTGCGCGTAGGGAGCCGAGCTTTCCTCCGGGGCGTGGTTGGGGCTGTGCGGTGCGTTAGTGGAAATGTAGGCTAGGAACGGCTTGCCTTCGACTTCACTGGCTTCAATGAACTTCTTCGCGTAGTCGAAGTAAACGTCGGTGCAGTAGCCTTCGGTCTTGGTGGGCACCTTATTGTGGAAGTAGGTGTCGTCGAAGTAAGCGTTGTCCCAGTAATCAGGAGTCTGGCCGACGCCGCCACCACCGTGGCGAAGGACTTCGGTGAAGCCTCGATCCTCAGGTCTGAAAGGGTAGTTGTCACCGAGGTGCCACTTGCCAAACATGCCGGTGTTGTAACCGTTATCCTTGAAGATTTGAGCGATCGTTACCTCATTGAAACGTAGCATAGAGCGTCCCATAATGGTGTGCCAGACGCCGGTTCGGTTGGTCCAGTGTCCCGTAAGCAGAGCGCCACGTGTAGGGGAGCAGGTCGGGGCGACGTGGTAGTCCTCAAGACGAACTGACTCGCTTGCGAGCGAATCGAGATGCGGGGTTTTCACGACTGGATTGCCATGGCAGGACAGGTCGCCATATCCCTGGTCGTCAGTGATTACAATGACGATATTGGGGGCATCTGCGACTATCACTGGAAGGGCCAGAAAGGAAGTAACCGCAAGAGTGATGATGATTGAAAATTTCATTTGATGAGAGGGGAGATTTTAGTGGATCTACTATACAGAACAAGGCTTAAACTATTCAAATCGTTCTCCGGTAGCGGAGAAATAATTCTTAACTCCGTGTTGGAGTGTGGAGAGGGAGTTGGGAATTGTTTCCGTCTTGACCCTATTTATGCAATTCCTATAAACTGAAAACTCTTGGAAGCGCCGGGAAATGGCGTATCACTTCCCAAGATAGCCATATATGAAGTTTTCCCTCTCCTCCGAACGAACTGCTCGATCAGGTTTCACTATGGTTGAAATACTGGTAGTAGTTGCCATTCTCGGTATTCTCGTCGCCATCTTAGTTCCAAGTCTCGGCAGGGCGAAGCAGATCGCCGAGGCCATGGTAAATACCACCAACTTGAAAAATATTGCGACGGCCACACTAGCGTGGGCAGGGGATCACGGGAACAAGTTGCCTTCGCCTCAATATCCCGGCGGTGAAATTGTTCCCGGCACGATGGATCCTGACGACTATTTTCCAGACTACTGGAACCTAGGCGAGTCCGGGTTATGGATCGATGGGGTCGTTTTCGGACATATGTATCTGTCTGAACAAGCGCGTCGTGAGGACGATAAGGACGGCGATTACGGCGACGATGGTTATGCCTCTTCCGGTGGTTACGAGGTCGACGAATCTGGAACCCACCTTAGGGGAACCCTTTTTGAGAATACTCAGTCGGTCAAAGCTGATCCTGAAGAGCAGGACTGGCACAAGCACAGTTACGCAATGAACACGAATCTTCAATATGACCGTCGAAAAGAGGATTCACCCGAACCTTGGTTGACGGAGAAAACCCTTTCTAACCTGCTCTTCATGCCTAATGCACTTCTCTACATCGAAAATAAGGAATCCAACCTGATCGATTTTGACGATCGCGAAGCGATTATTGAGACGATGGAAGAGCGCTGGGAAGGTAGCAAGGTCATTGCAGCGTTTCTTGATGGCCACGCCGAGCGACTAAAGGAGAACCAGATTCCGGAAGCTGACCCTAACACTGATCGGGAGTCGAGCCGTTTCTGGCGTGGTGTAGATATCAATCGTAGCGCCAGCTCTGAGTGATCCTGAATTATTCAAATTCTAACTCTTGAACGTTCTGGCTCTCGGGGCTGTTGTGAGCGCGGGGTCTTTTTGGATTCATTCTCAGAAGCGAAAGAGCTCCCACGGTGGGTTAACGCAGCGATGGTAACGCAAAAACTTTCAGCTGATAATTAACGTTGCTTAAAGCTCAATCGTCCTTAACTTTCTTTGCTGGAGTAAGCGTCAGCAAAGCGAATGAGACTTTTTATTATTGCCGTTCTGTTAGGATTTTACGCAAACAACCTTCGGGTAGCTGCTTCAGACGCCAACGGTTGTTCCGACGGGTTTGATGTATTGTCATTGCTTGGCGTTCCAGAAACGCCTGGGAGCCGGGAACCCCTTCTTGGTTTAGCAGGATTTTACGGTCAGCCACAGCCCCGACAGTGGCTGATTCTTACGTCGATTAAGGAGAAGTCTGGTCTTCTTCGTGAATCGGTTGCTTCGGGAGGGAAAGTGGTGTCCGAGCGGCAGTTCCGGCGTCTATTGGGCCAAGAACTTCCCCACACCCCCATCGCCAGAAATTCTCTTAAAATTTCCTCCTTGGAGGCGTTTGAGGTCGGAAAAGCTGAGGCAAAACGGCGCCGGGTATCATTCGAAAGCGTTCATTTCCGGCTCCGTTGTGATGACCAACCCAGTGAGCCAATCTGGATCCTCAGTTTTATCGATCGCGCTCAGATTTCTGTTGGTTCCGTTTACCTTTCCGCGGTCTCTGGGAACGTTATTAAGACTGTCTGGCGAGATGCCGTAAACTACACCGTGTTATCGCAAAAAAAGTTTCCAGCAAACGCCGGCAGTGATGCCTTTAAAGCTGCAGGTCGCTAGGCTGTGTTGCCCCTTACAAAAGGTCCGGTGATAGCGACCGTGATTCCCGGGCTCTGGATGTTTGCGAAGAGAACGGAGCCATCAGGGCTAAAGCAGGCACCTGCAAACTCACTGCCATTGAGTGCATTGCGAGCTAGCGTGAACATCTCACCAGTAGGAGTGACTCCGCGAATGTGGTTAGTACCTTTCGTGTCCTCGCAGATAAAGAGATGTCCGTTTGGTGCAATGGTGATGTTATCAGCGTGAGTCAGTAGGTCGGAATTATTAGGCTCAAGGAAAAGTTCTAACTCTCCACTTGTTTCGTCGCTACGACTTGGAAAATAACGGAAAATTTGCCCCATTTGGTTTTTTCCCCCGTTGGTGCAGGCCCAGTAAATGGAGGCTTCACCGACGGTTTTGGGGCTGCCATACCACATGCCTTCTGCACGAGAAAAGATAAGTGCTCCTTTTTCGATCGCGCGGAAGCGAAGGTCGTCGTTCGGTGTATCAACCTTATTAAGATCAACCCATTCGACGGGAAGGCGTTCGCGGACCGGAAAACTGTTTTGATTTCCCGGCCAATTTCGAGAGTCCCAATTTCCCGCTGCTTTAATTTTAAGGGCTTGCAGCTTGCCTCCCTTTGCCAGTTTGCCAGATTGATGGGGAATAAAGCGGGTGATAACGCCGTCACCGCGGTCCTCGGTCTGGTAGACGATTCCCGTGGCTGGATCGACAGCGACTGCCTCTCGTCGAAAGCGACCCATTTCCTTAAGGGGGACCGGAGGAGTGATGTTCGCTTCGGCTGTCGCCGGAACTTCAAAGCAGTAACCGTGGAACTGCCCCCACTGTGTTGTCATGTCAGCTGGCTCTTCGCAACTGAGCCACGTTCCCCAGGGGGTCGGACCGCCGGCGCAATTCCGATCGGTCCCAATGAGACTGAGAAACTCGTTCTCAACCTCGCGTTTCCTTAAGTTGTAAATAATGGTTGATGTTCCACCGACAAAAGGTTGAGCTCCGTGGCGCCCTGAATCGTAAACGAGCGCCTTGTCCAGATCCCCCGGGATTTTTTCATTGTCACTGAATGGCCCTTTAGTGTGATGGGAGTGCCCGATTTCGTGATTGCGAATCACGGCAACCCGGCTCTTTCCAATATCAAAGGCTGCCATGCCGTCGGGTTGCCCCGGAACTCGGTAGCCGTCTTTCATTCGATCGCCAGAGGTGGAGAGGATCCGATAATGAAAACCCTTTGGCAGATCGATGACGCCATCGGGATCTTCGAGGAGGTTGCCATAGGAGAACAATTCATCGGCCTGGGCCGTACTTTTCAGTAATTGGTTGAGACCGGTGAATCCGGTTGTAACGGCTGCAGAATGGTTAAGAAATGTTCGTCGGGATACCATCTTGATGATTAAATCTGAACCGAGGAAATACCGCACTCCAAAATATCGCAGAAATGCGCCACGATGTTTACGCTTTGGCTTGCATCGTAAATCGTCATTTGGCACGTTCGACCCTCTCAAATATGAAAATTGAAACTCTCTGCCTTCACGGGGGACATACCCCAGATCCAACGACTAAAGCCCGAGCCGTTCCTCTTTATCGCTCCAGCTCATTTGTTTTTGACTCCACTGAGCACGCAGCCAATCTTTTTGCGCTAAAGGAACTAGGGAATATATACACCCGTTTAATGAACCCGACCACCGACGTGCTGGAGAAGCGTGTCGCGCTCTTGGAAGGAGCTCATGAGATGGGTGGACTTGGTCTTGCCTCGGGAACCTCAGCGGTTTTTTACTCGATCATTAATCTGGCCAAAGCGGGAGACAACATCATTTCAGCCCGCAACCTCTACGGCGGAACTTATACCCAGTTTAATGATATTCTTCCTGCTCTTGGTATTGAGGTAAAATTTGTCGACTCCCAAGACCCTCAGGCTTTCGCTGAGGCGATCGACGAAAATACGCGGGCTCTTTTTTGCGAAACAGTATCGAATCCAGCGCTTGAAGTGACAGATTTGAAGGCGGTCGGCAAAATCGCTCACGAAAATGGGTTACCTCTTATTGTCGACTCCACCTTCTCGACTCCTTACTTGACTCGCCCAATCGAGTGCGGAGCTGATATCGTGGTGCACTCTCTTACGAAGTGGATGGGTGGACATGGCGCCGGTATCGGGGGCGTTGTCGTTGACGCAGGAAAGTTCAATTGGGCAGGTGGAAAACACCCCCTTTATGATGAGCCGGATAATTCATATCACGGACTTCGCTGGGGTCATGATCTGCCAGAACCACTCGCTCCTCTTGCGTTCATACTGCGGATGAGAACCGTGCCGCTACGCAACCTTGGAGCCTGCATTTCTCCAGACAATTCGTGGTTGATGCTTCAGGGAATCGAGACGCTTCCGCTGCGCATGGAACGCCACTGTGAAAATGCCCTGGCCGTGGCTAAACATCTTCAGGACCATGAACAGGTCGAGTGGGTTCGATTCCCTGGGTTGGAGACGGACTCTGAATACGAAAAGAATCAACAATATCTTGAGGGCAAGGGCGGCTCCATGGTGGTTTTCGGAATTAAGGGCGGCGCTGAGGCAGGACAGAAATTTATCGAGAATCTTGAGCTCTTTTCTCACCTCGCAAACGTAGGAGATGCAAAGTCATTGGCGATTCATCCGGCGACGACGACGCACTCGCAGCTCAACGAAGAACAACAGGCGGCAGGTGGGATCACACCTGAGCTTGTCCGTCTTTCGATTGGCATCGAAAGCATCGACGACATCGTTTCCGATCTCGATAAGGCGCTGGCGGCTTCTTAACGAAATCAGTTGCGCGAAGCTTAGAGAAGCCTTTTATTTAAGAGGCCCAAACATTCGCGCCCCCCTACGCAGAATAAAGAAAATGGCAGAACTAGAAGATAGATACGAAGACAATGTCGTTGGCACATTCTACGTCGACGACCAGTGTATTGATTGCGACCTTTGTCGTGAAACTGCGCCCGATAACTTCACTCGAAACGAAGACGGAGGATATTCCTACGTTTACAAGCAGCCCGAGAACGATGAGGAGCGCGCGCTCTCTGACGAAGCGATGGAGGGTTGTCCAGTGGAAGCCATCGGCAACGATGGTTCGGGTTGAAGCCTTCTTCAATTTCGACCTTCCAAGACTGCGTCGTCTTCGGATGACGCAGTTTTTTTGTGGTGTAATCCTGAATACCAGAATAGAATTGGAACGCTCATGGCTTTTCGTAGAAGACCGCGTCGGACCATTAGGGAACGTGCCTTAGCACAACTTCGCGGTTACTGGGAGCCTCAGGATGTTTCGAAATACACCCGCGACAGTGGAACCGTCGTAGAGGATACCCTGAAAGAGCTGGGACTGGAAAGCCGATTCAACGAGGAGCAAGTGTTTGACGCCTGGAACAGCATGGTAAGCAACTTTATTGCCCAAAATGCAAGGCCGGTCTCGCTTCAACGGGGAGTGCTGAATATTCAGGTACTCCATTCTACTGTGCACTATGAGTTGGAGCGAATGAAGAGTCAGTTGCTGGCTAAAATGCAAGACAGCTTTGGCCGGAATAATGTGAAGGAGATTCGATTCCGCCTTGGCTAATCACCGCCGCGACTTATGAGCGATTTTATCAATATCAAAGGCCTAAGGCTTGTCACTAAGATTGGAGTTCCCGAAGAGGAAAGAGCAATTCCTCAGAGTCTAAAAGTTGATGTGGCAATCAAACTCTCTAGCATAGTCGAGGAGGTTGACGACAGATTGGATCTTACAATTGACTATTACCGCGTATCTCAGCGCTTGCGAGAAGTGGCTTCTTCGGGCGAACGAAAGCTGATCGAAACCTTGGCGGAGGAACTCGCGGCTGCTGTACTTGCTTTTGATGGAGTTTTTGAGGTGACCATCGAATTGCAAAAATTTATACTCGCTGACTGTGAAAGCGTGAGTGTGGTGCTTACACGGTCACGAGACTAAAAATGAAAGTCACACCCTAATCCTGGGTGGAGGCGTCGCTGAGTTCGATGAAAGTAAAGACTGTCACGATCTGGTTTGTAGCCGCAGCGCTTATCGTTGGAGGTTCTATCCTTACAGTAGGTCTGCGCGCGAGCACCGAGTCAGCCCGATATAAGGTGTTGGAGAAGAGTGGGAAAATTGAGATCCGGCAGTACGCAGAGCATCTTGTCGCCGCCACTTCGATGTCTGGTGCAGGCGGTAATGGCAGTTTTGGGCGACTCTTTAGATACATTTCCGGAGAGAATAAAGACTCAAAAAAAATTGCCATGACCACACCCGTCTTTATGCCGGCGACCCCCAACGGGCGAACGACAGAAATGCAGTTCGTCGTTCCAGTTGACGTGGCTCAAAGCGGAGCGCCGGCACCATCATCGAAATCGGTTAGTCTCAAGCGGATGCCGTCAGGCCGATACGCGGCAATACGCTACGGGGGAAGAAGTAATGCCAAGGTTCAAAAGGAGCGACTCGCCGAGTTGAGAGCCTACTTAGCTGAGGAAGGATTGGAGCCCGTAGGAAACCCCTTATTCGCAGGCTATGACCCACCATGGACACCTGCACCGCTGAGAAGAAACGAAGTTCTCCTAAGGCTACGCTGAAGTTTTAAGTAGTGCGACGGACGGAGTTTTGAAAGTCCCAAACCATTAATCGGGCAAAGCGGTAATCTCGCATCGGATCGGTTAGGGGTGGGCAAGGTTAGAGAGGTTTCGAGTTAAAACTAACATGCCTCCTTTACATGGGTTTGTGGATTTCCAACAATTACGGCCATGTATCGTTCTCTTCTCTATTTTTTATTCATAACTTTGGCCATAACTGCTTCAGCGGGGGAGTTAAAAATCGAGGGTCGTGTGGCTTTCGTTGAGGGCCCGGCTTGGAGGAACGACGGGAACGTCTTTTTTACAGATATAGAGAACAATCGTATCATGCGGAAAGATCCGACTGGTAAGGTTCATGTCTTTCGACAGCCTTCAGGTAAAGCGAACGGCTTATTGTTCGATCCGCAGGAGCGCCTTCATGCTTGCGAGGGACATCGAGAGGGAGGGAATCGCCGTGTTACAAGGACCGAACTTGATGGATCCATTACTATTCTGACAGATCGATTTGAAGGGAAGCGCTACAATTCTCCTAACGACCTCGTGATGGACAATCACGGGCGAATCTACTTCACCGACCCCCGCTACGGCGGGTATGGAGGCACAGAACCAGTCGAGCAGTTCGACGAGATTGGTGAGCCGATTGAAGGGGTCTATCGAATCGATCCAGATGGTGAGGTAAGCCGGGTCATTGAACATGAAGTTCAGCGTCCTAACGGAATCGCAATATCGGCTGACGGAAGGTATCTAATCGTAGCTGACAATCACAACGGGCCTCAACCAGGAGGGCAACGGAGGCTGGTGCGATTTGATCGTGGGAATAATGGAAATATCGACGTTGAAAGTGGCAAAGTCCTGTATGACTGGGGGAACGACCGAGGCCCGGATGGAATTACGATCGGGCCTGAGGGACATATTTACGCCACTGCTGGACTGAATTTTGCAAGCTCCCTCGAAACTGTTGCTGAGCATCTTTCGGGGGTCTACGTTGTGTCGATAGAAGGGGAGTTGTTGAATTTTATCCCGGTTCCTGAGGATATGATAACGAACTGTACGTTTGGCGGCGAGGATGGTAGGACTCTTTTCATTACTGCTGGCGCCAAGCTCTGGAGTATCGTGATTGACTGAAGTTGATTATGCTTTGTTTAAAATCGCAGCATAGCGATTTTAATTTGGCTTCTTCATTGAGTTTGCGGTTCTTTTAAGTCAACCTCTCCCTCCGACTGGGTTGAAATCCCACCAGAGTATATGAGTGAACGATTGATTTGTTTCCTGTTAGTGGCCCTAGTTCTGAACGGGGTGACTGTAAAAGGGGATGAACATTGGCCGCGGTTTCGCGGTCTAAACGGTTCCGGGGTAAATCAATCTCACTTGGTTACGACGAAATTAAGCCAAGCCAACCAAGAGTGGTCGACGCATATCAAGGGAGTCGGACACGGATCGCCAGTTATCTGGGGAGATCGATTGTTTCTCTTGAGTGCGGTGGCTGATGAAGCAGCAAAGGTCGGTGGAGCCCATCCTGCGAAGAAAAAGGGTAAAAAAGGTAAGGCGCCCAATCCGGCCCTTTCCTACCAATGGGTCACGTTGTGCCTTGATCGCCACACGGGCGGTATTATTTGGCAAAAGGCCTTTGAGCAAAGGCCATTTAAGGGGCACCGGTTCAATAGCGCGGCGTCATCGACGGCTGCCGCGAATGACAAAATAGTTGTATTTACCTGGGGCACGGCAGATCAGCTTTCCGCTGTCGCTCTTGATCATGATGGCCGTGAGTTGTGGAAAAGCGACCTAGGTCCGGTATCAGGCGGTCATGGGTTCGGTGGATCTCCAATTATCTACAAGGATGTAGTTATCTTGAATAACGATCAGGAAAAAGGGGGTGGAAACCTCCTAGGACTTGATGCGCATAGCGGTGAGATTAAGTGGAAGGTGGAACGGAAGAGCCAACGAATTTCCTACTCAGTACCTTGCATCTATGAAGCGGACGGACGAGATCTCGCGGTTTTCGTGAATTGGCAGCATGGTTTCACAGCTGTCGATCCCCTGACTGGCGAGGTGATTGCCGATAAGTCGGTCTTCAATCTTGACACTAACGAGCGCGCCATCAGCTCTCCCATTGTGACTAAGGGTATGGTGATTGGAACCTGTGGTTTCACAGCCAATCCCAAGCATTGCGTGGCAATGAAACTTTCCGGGGGCGACTGGCATGAAGTTTGGCGGCGTGAGTCTCGAATCAATCATATTCCTTCAACGATTGCGGTAGGGGATCACACTTTCCTGATTGAAGATTCCGGTATCGCGAGCTGTCTGGATACGATTACCGGGAATGAGAATTGGATGGAGCGTGTCCCCGGAGTCGAGGGTTCGATTTTTGGTTCACCTGTTAGTGACGGGGAGAATCTCTTTTTCGCTGACGAAAATGGAAATCTGCACGTTATCGCCGCGAGTCCAGAGTTTGAACACGTGGCAACGAACCGATTGGGTGAACTGTGCCGGACTACTCCTGTCATTGTCGGCGGCATGATTTATATCCGCACTGAGTCTAAGCTTTCGGCGTGGAAGTGAGGTGGTAGATCCATGCTCTCTTTACTTGGCAAGTTGCTGTCGTCCTAGTCAAAAAGTGTGAAAGTGGATCTTGGTAGGTATGACTTCCGATTGCCCTTAGTAGAAAAGTGAGAGAAAGACTGAAAAAATTAACGTAGCCGCTCGATCAGTTCGCTCCGTTGCTTCGGGGGATTCCCGATCAGGTCACTGATAGAGCGAATTGGATCAATTCCATTTTGAAGTATGCCTAGGAACTGGGCCAATTGCTTCTCAAAATGCTCTACCGCTTTGAGGTTGGCATCGTTGGAGTCGAGGTAGTCCAGTCCACGGTCAAGTAGATCAGCGATTTCTGGAATGGCCGCCTCCGGTTCAGCAATACGATCGATCAATTTGACAAAGTAGGAAGCGGCAAGGGTCTGCCCGTAGTCACGCCTGAGAGCAAGGCGGGCGTTTTCGATTTGAAGGTCTTTGAGAATATGGAGATCACTGGTCTTTGCTGGATGAATTTCGATCTCACAGGAATAAAAGAGGTCGAGCTTACCGGCAAATGAACTTTTGGGGCGACGTGCTCCCTTGGCGACGGTTTTGATGATGCCGTATTCGCGAGTGCACCAGTGCACGATTAGGCTGGTCTCGGTAAGCAGAGATCGACGAATCAAGGTGCCTCGGGCTTTCATCTTGAGCGGACGTTGGTGAAACGGATAAACATTACTAAGCGAAAGTTTGAAATTTTCCACATCTGTGAGAACGCTTACGGCCCTCATGAAAGAAGAACTGCATGCGATTGATACAGAATCTCTTAAAGCCCGGCTCAATGAGCTGAGGCGGTATCTTTGACTTCGATAAGCTGGAAAAGGAATTGGAGGCCTTTGAGATAGAAATGAGTGCTCCGGAGTTTTGGGACGATAAGGACAAGGCCCAGTCCAAAGTATCTGAAGTATCGGTTTTAAAAAATAAAGTAATTCCAGTGCGTGAACTCGCCTCACGAATCGATGATTTCTCCGTTCTTGTGGAACTGGCAGCCGAAGAGGGCGACGATTCTGCCTTTGATGAAGTGAAAAGCGATCAGGAGGAGATCGAAGCCGCGCTCGATAAGATAGAACTCCAGACGCTACTCAATGGGCCGAATGACGGGGAGAGTGCTTTTCTTACGATCCATGCTGGCGCCGGAGGCACTGAGGCATGCGACTGGGCTGATATGCTGGTGAGGATGTATCAGCGCTGGGGACAGCAGCAGGGATTCAAGAGTGAAATGATCGACCTGCAGGAGGGGGAGGAAGCAGGAGTTCGTGGGGCCACGATTCGTTTCGAAGGCGAAAATGCCTTTGGTTATCTCAATTGTGAGCGCGGAGTGCACAGACTGGTGAGGATCTCTCCTTTTGATTCTCAGGCCCGGCGTCATACCTCCTTCGCAAGTCTCGATGTGGTTCCTGATTTGAAGGAGGAACCCGACATGGAGATAGACGATAAGGACATTGAGATCAAGACTGCCCGAAGTGGCGGTAAAGGAGGTCAGAACGTGAACAAAGTCGAAACGGCTGTGCACTTGACCCACTTCCCTTCCGGTATTCAGATTCGATGCACGGTCGAGCGAAGCCAGCATAAGAATCGCCAGATGGCGATGAAGTTACTGAAGGCTAAGCTTCTCCAGATCGAGGAGGATAAGAAACGGTCCGAAATGGAGCGGCAATATGGAGAGAAGGGTGAGATTGCCTTTGGCAGTCAGATCCGATCCTACGTGTTTCAGCCCTACCAGATGGTGAAAGATCATCGCACAGGTCATGAGACGGGGAACATTCAGGGGGTGATGGATGGCGGACTGGAGAAATTTATCGAAGCCAAGCTTCGCGGCCAGGTCGCGGGCGAATCCGACGAGGAAGTCTAAACAACTTGGCGGAGTTTTTCGAGTTGGATCCCACCGGTGCTAGTTGCCTCGACCGGAAAGAAAAAGATCTGGTCAAAGTTCACGTGGAGATGAATTCCTTCGATAATCGAAAGCTCTTCGAGCGAAGGGCTAGTACTGTCTCTAGTCCTTGTTTTCGTTCGGGACCGCGAAGGGATATGCCCTGTGGCGGCTATTGAAGGGGATCCGTCAATAGTTGGCGTTTCTTTGATAAAGCGCCTTTTCGGGAAATGTGGTTTCAAACCGTTGGCTTCACAGCCTTGGAAGAAAAAAGATTGAGATTTCGGCCCTCAAGAGGCTCTCGGTTAGCGGTTTGATGCGCCAAAAGAGAACGTCGACGCGTTAGAGCGTTGCCTCTCTTTGGCAAAAGGTCCCGAGGGTCTGCAGCGCAGAATCGTCAGCTTCAAGTGGTCTCATTGGTCTATTATCAAAGGAAACTGCTTATTGGCGGCTTTTGAGGACTTGAATTGCCTACTGTTTTCCCGGAAACTTTACCGGATTTTGGTGGTTTATCTCTATTAAGAAAGAGGCCATCGTGTCCTCGAAAACTATGTCCAACCTAACGATCGTATTGCCCGGCCCCGAAAAGGAATGGCTTCTATTCCAAGGCGAGAAGAAAACCTCACAGGGTTCTGACCTGAGAGACTTAATCGGCCACCGAAGTGATGTCGTTGTTGGCTTCCCCTCTGACAAAGTGACAACCTTTCCCGTGGTGCTTCCGGAAACGGATGAGTCCCTGTATGACAGCATGATATACTCCCAGTTGGAGAAGCGGGGACTGCTTGCCGGCCATGAGGGAGAGGTGCTTTACGACTATGAGATCGTAGGCAAGGGGCCGAAGGGAAATACGTTCGCGGTGTCAGTCGTTTCAGATGTTTCCAGTGAGTTGATCGATTCTAACGCAGCTGGATATGCTCCGGCGGCTTCGTTGCGCTCGGTGTCGCAAAATTCATGTTTGCTTTGGAAGGAGAAAGGAAGGCTCGTTCTGGCAATTTACAAAGGACGAGAACCAGTTCATCTCCAAGTTCTAAGCGGAGGTGACCGCCTTGGTCCAGCGATTGCGGGTGAGATCAATCTAATTCTCATGGGGCTGAAGGGGGACACTTGCATGGAGGATAGCATGCCGCAGGCTTTGGTTCTCGAAGTAGACGATGCGTCGGCTGATGAGCGCGGCTCGTTTGCTGAAGGTTTGAATCTAACCGTTCATCCGACTTCGAAGTCCCACGTCTCAATTGGCCGAATCAGTGAGCGATTTCTTCCGAGTGCCGTCATTCGGGCGCGTCGCAAGCGGAAGGCAAAGAGTCGGATTGCGGTGATTCTCGCAGTCCTGTTTGCCTGCTATGCCGTTGGACTGAGTGCGATGATCATCAAGAGTAACAACACGGTTGCAGAAATCGGATCTCTTGAGCGCCAGATCTCGATTGTTGAGCCGGATGTTGATTGGGTAGAGCGGGTGGATCAGCGTTGGAAGAACCTCGAGCCGGCATTTGAAAAGTCTTGGTTTCCGGTAGTGCAGCTCAGCCGAATCACTTCAGCCCTGCCGGGCAGCGGAGTGGTTATCCGAGAATATCGAACTTCGGGTCGCGGTATACGGGTTCAAGGTCAGGCTCGAGATGTGCAACTGGCGAATCGATTACTGGAAGACCTTCAGTCGATGGCAGAATTTAATGCTTACGACTGGAGTATGCCGAATCCCAAGGTCGAGAAGAATAATACGGCAACATTCGAAATTACAGGAAAACCGAAAAATGCGGGAACTGACAGTTAGAGAAAAAGTCCTTTTAGGGGCTTGTATTGGAGCGATTTTTATCGCGGTGAATGGGTTTGCGGCGCGGTCTATTCTCAAAAATCTATCGGGTGGAGACGGTGAAATTCGCAGCCTTCGCAGTCAGCTCGCGGATCATGAAATGCGGCTGGAAGACGCTCCGGCAGCTGAAGCTCGCGAAAAATGGCTCAGCGAGATGATGCCTAGATTGGGAGACTCGACTTTGGGAAAGGAGCAAGGCGATTTACTGCAAGCACTGCAGGATGAGTGTTTTGAGCGCAAGTTGACGATTGAAAGACAAAGCCTACAGGAGATTGAGTATAACAATTTTTACACCGAGGTTGCTGTTCGGCTCGAGATCAAGGGAGACGAAGCGGTGGTGACCGAGTGGTTGACCACGCTTCAAGGCCCCGAAAAATTCCAAGTGATCAAGAATCTGGAGATTGAGCTCGACCTTCGTTCCCGTGAACCGGAGCCGCAGGCAGAGTGCGAAATTACCGTGGCAAAATGGTTTGTTCCCGACTCCTCCGGCGTCTCGCCGGCAGAAGCTGACAGGGCGAATTCGGATGAGCAGGGCTGAATGCAGAACCTAGGCAGGGAGGTAGTAAATGAAACTAAGAACGAGGTGGCCGGTAGTAGCGGCAATAATGGCTGCGGCTGCCCTCTCATTGAGTGCTGGGGAAAGCGAATTATTGGTCTTTGCCGGTGTCGAAGGTCCCTCAAGTCTTGAAGTAGCCGACTTTGCTGCGTTGAAAGGAGCGAGCCCGTTTGTTCGAATCCTAAATCCTGCTGAAATCTACACATTGAAAGGAGTCGCCAGAGTCGATGAAGAACATTTGGCAACTCTCTACAATCGAGAGACTAAAAAATCCGTTGTTGTGTCTCCAAAAGAAGCTAGTGATGAAGGGATTCAGTTGATCCAAGTTGCGGGTGGCCAGGGCTTAGAGGGAGTGACCGCAACGGTTTCTTTTGCGGGAGAGGAGGTGGAACTCAAATACCAGTTGGAAGGCCTCAACATGGGTCCCCGTGGCCCCGGAGGTCCACAGCGAAGTAAAGGTGGAGACGATGGGAACGGCGAGCGCCGCGGCCCTTCCAGAGAGGATATCGAGAGATACCAGAAACTCAGTGAAGAGACGCGGAATCAGTTAAAGCAGTATATTGGGCACGTGATGAAGACTTACCCTAATCTCTCTCGCGAGGAGCGTGGAAACATGATTCGTGGAGCAATGATCAGGTTGGGTGACGGAAAGCCCCTCGATTTTGCTCAACCAAGCAACAGCGGGGGGCAGCCGTCGCCGCAGCAGCGACGATGATCGCTGGCGCAGCGGTAATGATTAATCCCTGTTGAGGCGAATTGCACCAATATCCATCATCCGCGGCATTATATTTTCGCCTGCGGTGAGAACCAAGGTGTAAATCTCACCCTTTTTCAGGTTTACTGTTCCATCCAATTTGATGTGGCTGAACGAAGAAAGGTCGCTGGTCTCCGCGGAGCTTCCTTTAAAAACTTGGTCTGCCACATAGATAATGAAATCGCTGGGCTCCTTTTCTAAAGAGGATTGTTTAACTTCAAATGTGTAGGCACCGGAGTCCTGGATCTTGAAGTTCCACGAAAACCAGGTATCCCGCGAGGTCCAATCCGTGATCGATCCGAGAGAAGAGTTGATTGCTGCTTTCTGATCACCTTGAAAGCTGCCTAAATTACCGGTAAGCTCCTCGCCTGCGGCAATTGTCTTTACGGAATTGATGGATGTTTCCATCGTAGCAACAGTGCCCCTAGTAACTGATTTGAGATCTTCATCGTTGTTCCAACTGCGAAGGAGTTGGAGAGTCTCAGGGTGAGGATATTGAAGAAGATTGCCGACAAGGCGGCGCAGACTATTCTGGTCATTGATTCTGCGGGCCGCACTGTCCCACGTTGCAATTTTCTCTTCGAGATTCTCGGGTCCTGGCAATGTTACAAGTCTGGCGAGAGCCCGACCTGCGATGACCTGAAGGCTTCGATCATCAGTGTTGTCGATGATAGCCTCGACCTGAGGGATTGGAGAGCGGTTGCTCCAAGTCAGGTAGGCACTGATAGCGTCGCGCTGGTAGTCGAGATCTTTCTTTTGATTGAAGATGCTGGAAAGACGTGTTTGCACCTCATCAGTAGCGAGGGCCCCCAGTATTCGAAAAAGACTTTTTCGTTCGTCACTTTCAGCATTGGAAAGCCTCGTAAGAATATCTCCGATATACTCCTTCTGCTTTTTGCTGTGGCGCAGAAGATTAAGCGCAAGTCCCTCAATGGTGCGACGAACTTGTGTTTCTCGATTGCTCTCAAGAAGTTTCAGGATTTCCGGAAGATTTTCGTCTTCTGCCAATTTGCCGGCCGCAGCGATAAACTGGAGTTGCTCCTCTTCCTTGCTTGCTGATGGAACGTATCTGAGAATTGTGGGGAGAGCTGACGAGTAACCTTTATCAGCGAGAACTGAAGAAAGGTGAACGCGCAGGGAATTTGATTTAGCATCTTGTAGTTCGCTGAAAATCGCTTCGTTGACTCCTGCTCCTTCGAGCAGGTGAAGAACCTTTAAGGCATTGGTTCTGAGCCCTCCCGGTGCGCCTGAGTCCGAAAGGATATCGACAGCATCTTCGACATCTTTTGCTGTTCCGAAAACCTCTTCAAGTAAGGCCATGTCCGCAATTCGGGATTGCTTCCTGATCTCGCTAATTTTGCTGATGATACCGATGGCGGTTAGGATTGCGATGCCTCCCGCAACGCTTCCCATAATGATCCACTTTGTCTTGTTATTCGAAGGAGGCTTGGGACGATGATGAGGGGGCCGTGCGGTCGTTCTGGATGCAGCGACCGCGGGCGGATTGGGAGAGGTCCCTACGATTAGTGCCTGCGGCGCCGAGGCCTGCTTTGCCGCGGTGACAATTTTGATTTGCCCTGTTGTAACATCTAAGGCGCCTTCCACGGGAAGTGCTTTGACAGGGACAGCCTCAGCGACTTCCAGATCCTGCGGCCATCGTTGAAGAGCGTCCTTCGCGTTAGCGGGGCGATGCTCAACGTTCCGATTGATCAGCCACATTACCCACTGACAAATTGAAGGGGCAATATCGGGGCGGATCTGATCGAGCGGAACCACCTTGTGTTGCAGGTGAGAGTTCATAACCTGCGGCGCGGTTTCGCCGTTGAATGGATACTGGCCGGTTAAGGCATTGTAGTAAACGCAGCCCATCTGGTAGAGGTCAGTACGTGCGTCAAGCGCACTTCGCTCAAACTGTTCTGGAGCCATGAAGAAGATCGAACCAAGAACTGATTCTTCTTGATCCATCGTTTGTATAGACGGCGTTTTGCTGAACTTGGCGAGACCGAAGTCGAGAATCTTAGTCTGAAATTTCCCAGAGGCTTGCCAAATCACCATTATGTTGGTGGGCTTGATGTCTCGGTGAATCACATCATTTGCCTGAGCAGAGATGAGTGCCTCCATTGTCTGATAGACCACTTCTGTGAAGTCCTCCTCGGTAAGGACACCGCGTTCGACCGTTTCGTCGAGAGTTTCCCCCTTGAGAAGTTCCATTACGACAAAACCGCCTTGTTCGTCCTGACCAACGTCGAAAACGGTTATGATATTAGGGTGGTTGAGGCTAGATAGGGTCTGTGCTTCTGAAATCAGCTTGCCCGCAGCCTCCTTGACTTCCTCGTCAGTCGCTTGGCCTGCGGTCAGAACCCGCTTGATCGCTACTTCTCGCTGCAATTGCGTGTCGAAAGCTTTATAAACTGCTCCGAGGCCGCCTTTGCCGATCTGTTCGCGAATTTCGTAGCGACTACTCATTGACTTGCGGAGCTAAAAAGCGATTGGTGGGACTTCCAAGGCCCTTTTCGAACATAAGGGTCATTATAAATTTTTCACGAAAATTTGAGCGTTTTTCTGTTCATTGTTCGGCGGACTTCAGTGATATAGGAGTGCCTTAACGTCTTGGGTCGATTTCAGTTCGGAAAACAGTTGGCGTGACGTCGGGTTCGTCCTAATTTGGAATCATCTATGACACGTGAAGACTTGGTGGAAATTCTCGAAGAAATTGCCATCCTGCTTGAATTAAAAGGGGAGAATCCGTTCAAGATCCGTGCTTATCGTAGCGGAGCCGAGACGGTGCGTCTGTATCCGGGCGATATTGCTGCACTCGCACGTGAGGGAGAGCTTCGAGGGATTAAAGGGCTGGGTGACGCGCTGCAACAGAAACTTCATGAGCTCGCTTCGACGGGGAAGCTCGAATACTATGAGAAGTTGAAGGGGGAGTTTCCGGAGACGCTTTTTGATTTGTTCGGTATTCAGGGTCTCGGGCCGAAAAAAATCAAGGCCGTCTATGAAGCTCTCGGGGTCGACTCAATTCCCCACTTGAAGAAGGTTTGTCAGTCGGGTGAAATCGCGAATTTGAGTGGCTTTGGAGAGAAAACGGCTCAGAAGATTCTGGAAGCTATCGCCTTCAAGGAACAGAACGCAGACCGGTTTCGGCTCGGTGATGTGGCATCACCTGTCATGATGATCATCGATGCTTTGAAGCAACATCCTGATTGTTTCCGAGTCGAAGCAGCGGGAAGTTTTCGCAGGGCGAAAGAGACGGTTCATGACGTAGATTTTCTTGCAGCATCAAGTAAGCCGAAGGCTTTAATTGATTATTTTGTCGATCAGGAGTGGGTTAGCCGAGTCATAGCGCAAGGCGCAACCAAGGCGAGTATCAATCTTGAGAACGGACTTCAGTGCGATTTGCGTGTTGTCAGTAATGACGAATACGCTTGTGCGTTGGCTTATTTCACAGGCAGCAAAGAGCACAATGTTGCAATGCGTGGAAGAGCCTTGGAGCGTGGCTACACCTTAAACGAATATCGCCTGGCCGTGAAGGAGGGAGGCGATGCCGTGGAGCCTCCAGTGTTCGAAAATGAAGAGCAGCTTTTTCAGTTCCTTGGTTTGGACTATGTGCCGCCGGAGATGCGAGAGAATACCGGCGAAGTTGAAGCCGCTAGTGAGGGAAGTCTTCCTGAGCTTGTGGCGCTGGAAAACCTTCGCGGCACCTTTCACAATCACACGACGGCCAGTGACGGGCAGAATTCTCTTCGGGAGATGGCCGAGGCGGCTATTGATCTTGGCTTCCAATATCTTGGTATAGCGGATCACTCAAAGAGTTCGTTTCAAGCCAACGGGTTGAATGAAAGCAGATTAAGGTCGCAGATTGCTGAGATAGCATCTCTTAACTCCGAGTATAAGGCGCAAGGCCAAAACTTCCGCCTGATAGCGGGAAATGAGGTTGATATCCTCAAGGACGGCTCGCTTGATTTTGATGATGAGATTTTAGACGAGTTGGATTATGTGGTAGCATCGGTTCACAACGCGATGACTCTCTCTGAGTCTGATATGACCGATCGAATTATTAGGGCGGTTCAGAACCCTCACGTCACCATGCTTGGCCACCTGACGGGACGCCTCTTGCTGAAGCGAGAGCCTTACGCTGTTGATGTAGCAGCTGTCATCGAGGCTTGTGCAGACACGCGAACGATTATCGAACTCAACTGTAGCCCGTGGCGTCTCGACATGGATTGGCGCTGGTGGAAGTTTGCTAAGGAGAAGGGCGTGAAGTGTTCCATTAATCCGGACGCTCATCGCGCTTCCTCTCTGGAGTATTTATGGTTCGGAGCTCGTATTGCTCGGAAAGGATGGCTGACCCGCCGCGACGTAGTAAATACCCTGACGCTCCACGAGATTGAGGCATTCCTTGATCTGGATCCTGTATCATGAGGCGGTTTGTCTTGAAACAAAATGGTGATGGATGCGCTGAGATAGTGTCGGACGAATGCGATCTTCTGCCCCCGGCACTCGGTGAGGTAGAAGTCAGGATGGAAGCTTGTTCGTTGAATTACCGTGACTTGTTGATGAAGTCGGGTCTTTCAGCTTCGGGCGGTGAAGGGAACGTGGTCCCTCTCTCAGATGGGGCCGGAATTATCTCAGCACTGGGGGAAGGGGTGGAGCGGTTTAAGGTGGGAGATCGTGTCGCTCTTACATTTTTTCGTGACTGGGAAGATGGACCATTTGAGATGCGATATCACAAGGCTGCTCGCGGAGGTTCTTGCGATGGTGTACTCTCCGAGTCAGTGTTGGCACCGGCACACAGTGTCGTGAAAGTGCCGGATCATTTGACGACTGTGGAGGCCGCTACTTTGCCATGCGCTGCTCTAACAGCTTGGCACGCGCTCATGGAAAGAAGCCGTCCAGTTGCGCCTGGAGATACTGTGCTTTGCCTTGGTACTGGCGGGGTTTCAATCTTTGCCCTGCAGATTGCGAAGGCGGCCGGAGCGAAAGTTTTTATCACGAGTAGTTCTGATAGAAAATTGGCCCGTGCCGAAGAGTTGGGCGCTGATGCAGGGATTAACTATCTCAAGCATGTTGCTTGGGAGGAGCAGGTAAAGGATTTGACCGATGGGCGTGGAGTCGACCGGGTTATTGAAGTAGGTGGGCCCGGGACGATTGAGCGTTCGATTGGCGCAGTTGCTGTGGGAGGAGCGATTTCTCTTATCGGGGTTTTGACGGGGTTTGAATCTTCTCATCTTGGCCTGTTTCCTCTCGTGACCCATAATGCCGATCTAAGTGGTATCTATGTGGGTAGCCGAGCTATGTTTGAGCGAATGAATGCCTTCTTGGCGCAACATAGGATTCGCCCGATAATCGACGAAGAGTTCGCCTTTCAGAATGCATTGAAGGCATACGGAGTAATGAAAGATGCCGGTCACTTTGGAAAGCTTGTTGTTACGATTTAGGGTGACGAAAGTAGCAGTCATCTCAAAGGTCGTCAGATGGCTCTTGATTCTTCTCAAAATGAAGAGAACCACCTTTGCTTCTTTCCGAAGCGATACAATCAGATCTTAATCACTCCGGCAGCGTCGCTGCGGAAGTTGACTAACCATAATTTATGGCCTTCCTCAATTTAGTTTAAGGCGGTTGCCTGTGATTTTGCCCGTCGAACCAAGAGGTAGCGGTTCATGATGTGAAATATGTCCGGCAGGCAGTCCTTTAAGCACGGGAAAATTCGCGTCGCAGAAGTGGCTTCTAAATACATCGTCCGTGGTGACCCCATCCTGTCCCGGTTCCCCTTCAGTGAACGCGCCCAGAACGAGGCCTTGTAATTGATCAAACCATCCGGCCTGCTTTAGGGTTGTTAACATTCGGTCGATTCGATAGGGCCGCTCTCCGACATCTTCGATAAAGAGAATTGAACCCTCTAATTCGGGAGCATAAGGAGTTCCGTTCAGTGCCGTCAGTACTGCTAAATTACCGCCGATCAGAGTTCCTTCGGCCTCTTGCGAGAAGCTGTTTAAAGATGCTAAATCCCATTGCAAAGTAGCCCCTGGGTCTTCGAGCGCATTGATCCACAGTTGTCGGATTGTGTCGCTGGCCTTACTCAAGGCTGCTACCATGGGCGCATGGATCGAGCGAACCTCCTGCGATGCCCATAGAGAGTGCAGCGCAGTGATGTCGGAAAAGCCGATAACCATTTTGTTCGATTGAGCGACTTGGGACAGGTCGATTCCAGGAAGCAGGCGCGTCGTTCCATAGCCTCCTCGAGCGCACAGAATCGCATCCACCTCAGGATCAGCGATAGCAGCATTTAATTCACCGAGACGGTGCTGATCGCTACCCGCAAAGTAGCCTTCCGTGGAGAAGATTTCGGGGGAATGAGTGATTTCATAGCGTTCGCGCAGCCACGAAACACCCTCTTGGAACGCTTCGTGATCAAAAGGTCCGGCAGGGGCTACGATAGCAAGTCGGGATCCTTCAGTGACGGGGCGGGGCGACCTAGTTGTCATGGTAGCTTTGGAGCAACTCGTTTTCAAGAAAAGGGAACTAGGAAGCGATTGAGGAACAAATCAGAGCCTAATGAGCTTCTGAATTATTCCTCGACAGGTGCAACCATCCCGTAATCTCCGTCTTCACGACGGTAGATGATTGAAAGCTTATCTGTTTTCGCATCGTGGAACAAAATGAAAGGTTTCTCGTTCATTTCCATATCCATAATGGCTTCATCGGAGAAGAGGTGCTTGATCTTGTAGTTCTCTTTGTGAACAATGACCGGTTCGTGTTCCTCCTCCGGTTCTTCCGGGATTTCGGGTGGGAAAATTGCCTCAGGAATTTGGCGTATTTCTTTGGTCCGCTTCCTTGGGCGGTGGGATTTCAGCATCCTCGTTTTATGTTTGCGCATGCGGCGGGCAATTTTTGAAATCGTCTCATCAATTGATGCATACATGTCAGGTGTTGTGGAGTGTGCCTCAATCACAATATGGTTGGCGCAGAATAGAATGATCTCGGCGATATGCCTCTCCTGTTCTACATTGAGTAACACCTTGGCCTCAATGATCTTCGGATAATCGAGGTGCAAACCCGCAACTTTCTTCTCAGCGTATTCTCGCATCGGCTCGGTAACGGATACGTGGCGACCTGTGACCGTGATAGGAAGGTTTATATTTTTGACTTGCATGATCTGCTGGATTCTTCGGTTTAGTTTTTATCGTTCAACTGCGACATCGGGCCTGAGTCTTTCGGTAAATAGGCAAGGTCTTTTCTCGGTGGTCCTTGCGAGATAAGGATTAGAGTATTGAAAGATAATCGTTACATGGTGAAGCGCTCTCCTAAGTAGAGTTCGCGACTGACGGGATCGTTAATTAGGAAGTCACGGCTGCCTTCGCGCAGCACTTTGCCCTCATAAATCAGGTAGGCTCGATCTACTAACTCGAGGGTTTGTCTCGCATTATGATCGGTTATAAGAATTGCTAAACCAGCTTCTCTAAGCTCTTCAACTATAGATTGAATCTCGTTCACTGCTATCGGATCGACGCCAGAGAATGGCTCGTCTAGCATCAGCAGACTTGGTTTGGTTACGAGAGAACGAGCAATCGTAAGGCGGCGCTTTTCACCTCCCGAGCAAGTCAGCGCGATGTTGTTGCGGATATGGGTAATACTAAAGCGTTCTAGTAGTTCGTCGCAGCGCTCGACACGCTCTTTTTTGGAGAGGTCGAGTGTCTCCATCACAGCCATGATATTTTCCTCAACGGTAAGTTTTCGAAAAATTGACTCTTCTTGTGGCAGGTAGCCCATACCGAGGCGGGCACGCTGATACATTGGAAGTTTGGTCACGTCTTCGTCACCAAAGGTTACTGAACCGCCGTTGGGAGGAACTAAGCCAACGATCATGTAAAAACTAGTAGTCTTCCCTGCGCCGTTAGGGCCCAAGAGGCCAACGATTTCTCCAGGCCGCACTGTGATTTCAACTCCGTTAACCACTTTGCGACCATCGTAAATTTTAACGAGACCGTCTGTTTTCAGGAGGAAGCTCTTACCGCCATTGGGACTGGATTGCTTTGTCTCTTCGAGACTCGCGCTATCCTCGCCTTGATCGGAGGTGACGGTTTCGCTTTTACAGTTTTCCCTAGTGTCGGGTTGATTTTCCCCATCTTTTGTTCGGAAAGTTTCTTTCAGCGTCGCTACTTTGTCCGCCGTGGTTTTTATATTCTTCGTCTCCGGGGATGATTTTTTTTCAGGTTGAGAAACCTTTCTGAGTTTTTGTTTCATCGGCGTGACTTCAGATTTCGGAGATGCATCCGCCGGAATTGTATCAGAAAAACCGGGATCTTTCTGCTCAGCGCCAGACTCGCTTTGAGGAAGTGGTTCGGAGGACCCACGCTTCTCCTCTTTTTCAAGGTCTAAAAGCTCATCGCGCTCATCTGAGTAACTCATGGAGTTGAGGGTAATAAACGAGATACGTGATCACCGGAGACGATTAAGGCTGCCACCGACACCATTGCCAATCCCAATTGTCTTGGTGCCACCTTCATCTTCGACAGGAAAAGTGATTTTGTGACGCGAAGGAGCTCCTGCGTCGGATCCGGTGATTTTATATTTGCCGTCCCCGGTCATAACGATTTGAGCATCCGGAGCGTCACAGCGAACATGCTTCTCACCATCTTGGATGTAGGGAGGTCCCCCTGATAGTATAAAATCTTTGGTGATTCCATTATACTCGGCCATTCGCGATATCGCGACTTGGGTTTTTCCTTCGGGGCTAATTCTGCGGATCCTGACAGTCCCTCCGGTCGCAACTGCGCGTTTGAACTTCGTGCTGTCGCCTTCCTGACTTTCTCCTTCGGCGAGTGTCACCAGAAGCTTGTCGCATTCGAGGGTAAATTCAGGGTGCTCGATTACGACGTTTTGGGTAAACGTAAGAACCTTAGTGTTATTGTTCATTTCTGATTCGCCCGAGAAGATATTAACTTCATTCTTCGGATTCGACTGAAAGCCACCCTGTGCATCGACCTGATAAATTGGTGCCAGTGGAGCTGGCTCGGGGAAGTCACCGGGATTCAAATAACGGGAATCAGGAATGGTTGGCACTGTTTTTGGCGCCGTAGCGATCGGCGTGACCTCACTGTTTTGCATGATTGGTTTCTCGGACGCGGTAGCTGCCGGCCTAGGAATCGCTGCAGCCTCACTGTTTGGAGGTATACTCGTGGGAGGAAGAGTTACGCTACCGACGGAGCGGGTAGCGGGGGCACCAACTCCGGTTGGGGCAATGGACGGGTCTCCCACAGGAGATGAATTGTCGGGTGATACACGACGAAACTCCTCGATGGCCGAGTTTGCTGCCGCTTCGATCGTCGATTGGTTTTTCTTAAGGTTTTGCGCGGCCTCCTCAATCTCTTCACGGTTCTCCTGAAAAACCCGAGTCGCTTCGCGGACAACATCGTCTGCCTTGTCTGGGTTGGTTTTGATGTTTTCGATTACTGCAGCAGCTGCCGCCTCCGGGGACTCCTGTGCCTGCTGCAACATATTCTTCAAACGAGGGTCATTGAGTAGGTTAGCGCCCTCTTTCATCAGTTTTTCGGTTGAGGAATCTTGCGACTGAAGCGGAAGCACCAAAATAGCGTGCAGCAATAGAGTTGGGCAGAGATGGTAGAGTTTCATGAGGTAAATCAGTTTGGCTGGAATAGTCCGTAATGATCACTTTGAAGATGGTAGCCCCATGCTGGGTCCAAATTGATTTGCATCAGGAATAATTACCCTGACATTTCCCTTAAGTTTGCTGACTTGAGATTGTTGGTGGAAAATCATTTTGTCACCCGTCATCACAAACTTGGATTGTTCGATTCTCGATGGGGTCTTGCTGCGAAGTTCGCCGGTTTGCATGTCGTAGGCAGCTTGTTCCATTGAGATAGTGGTCTCCGCCTTTTCTCTGCTGTCGTAAACCAGAACAATTAAATCTGTGAGATCGAGATAGCGTTCGTCGATTCGGGTCACCGATGAAGCTCGCATCACCGATTTGAGATTTTCTCCCGTGTAAGAGGGAATCGTGACGCCTTTAAAAATACGTCCGACTGGAAACATTGCAGTTATCTCCGGCGGAAATGCTGCCTCTACCACCAGACTGGCGCCTTCAGGAGAAAGTTCGTCCTTCGATGCAACGTTGAGAGGCATCAGGCATAGACAAAGTGTGCCAAGTAATCTTCCAGTGTTCCGAAAAAAATGCCTCATGCCTCAGGAGTTTGCCTGACTAGATTGTAGAGTGCCTTTAGTTGAGAAAGCACCCCTCCGAGTTGTTTAAGGGGAACTTGATTAGGCCCGTCGCTAAGGGCCTCTTCCGGATTTGGGTGGGTTTCTAAGAAGATGCCATCGCATCCGGCGGCGACTGCGGATCGCGCAAGAACGGGAGCCAAGTGGCCGTCGCCTCCGCTCGAGGTGCCCTTGCCGCCGGGTCTCTGCACTGAGTGGGTGGCATCGAAAACGACACGGAGGCCGTCTTCCTGCATCCAGGGAATGGATCTCATATCAGCTACGAGGGTGTTATAACCAAAGCTGGTTCCTCGTTCAGTAAAAAAGTAATTCTCAGAACCAAACGCTTCCAGCTTTTCTGCTATATTTCTAACGTCCCACGGCGCGAGAAATTGGCCTTTTTTTACATTCACAACTCTCCCGGTCCGTGCAGAGGCCTCGATCAAGTCAGTCTGCCTGCAAAGAAACGCCGGAATTTGGAGAACATCGATATACTCGCCCGCGATGGCTGCTTCTCCAGCCGTATGGATGTCGGTCGTTACAGGTACGCCTAGTTCTTTGCCGACGCTGGAGAGAAGGCGACAACCTTCTTCGCAGCCAATCCCGCGGAAAGAAGAGACGGAACTGCGGTTGGCCTTGTCGTAGCTGGCTTTAAAGACAATGTCGACTCCCGCATCATCAGCGATTGCTTTAATTCGTGATGCAATCTCTCGGATGAAGGCCTCCGATTCAATAACGCAGGGCCCCAAAATAAAGAGAGGGCGTTCGCCACCAAGCTGATAGTCCCCGATAGAGACGGTTCCAGGTTTTTCTCCCATAAGCAATTTGGCAACCTAGCGCGGAGATCGGCTAGAGGCAACCCGTTGAAAGATTTATCGTGATTATCAAAGGAATTAAATATTGAGCCATGAATTGACTGGACCTCTAAACCCGAGGGGATAAACTCAGTTTGTAAAGCGCCCATAGAAGTTGGGTGTGTGCCTCGTTGTATGCAAGATTCACCTGAGAAGGTGCCCTCGATTAGCCAGTGCCCAGAATGTCAGCACTCGCTTGATGTATCGGGGTTGCCTCCATATATGAAAATCGAATGTCCTCATTGTGGGGCTTCGATTCGAGTGCGCACTCGGATGGGTCAATACCAGATTACCAACATGCTGGGAGAGGGAGGGATGAGTCAGGTCTTTAAGGCTTTTGATGTGCACCTGGGAAGGGAGGTTGCCCTCAAGGTGCTGCACCAGTCATTGAGCCGTGATAGCGCATTGACTGCGATGTTCGAACGAGAGGCAAAACTGACCGCATCGATTCTCCACCCTAATGTCGTTAAGGTTTTCACCGTCGGTAATGAAGATGGCTATTTCTTCATTGCAATGGAGTTGGTTGAAGCAACTAGCTTAGACCAGGTGATTACTACATCAGGTGCTCTTTCCGAAAAAGATGTCCTCCATGTCGCTCACGATGTGGTGGCCGGATTGAAAGCGGCGCATCAGGAAGGTTTGATCCACCGTGACATCAAGCCTGGTAACATGCTATTAACAAGAGAGGGGACTTCGAAGTTAGTGGATTTTGGTCTCGCTGTTCAGCAGGGTGGCGATGATGAATCCGAGGATCTCTGGGCGACGCCCTACTATGTTCCTCCCGAAAAGCTCGATGGTGAGACTGACACTTACCTTGGCGATATTTACAGCCTTGGGGCGACGTTGTATCACGCTCTGACCGGCAAACCACCATTTGAGGCCAACACATCCTCGTTGGAGGCGCTGAAGCAAATAAAGACCGCTGATCTTAATCTAAAGGTCGAAGCCCCTACTTCTTCAAAAGCAATTGTAAAGCTAATTGGGCGCATGATGGCTTACAGGCCAGAGGCTCGCCCTCAATCGTATGATTTGCTTCTAGCTGAGATCATTGATATCGAGAAGAAAGAGTTTGGCGTGGATCGTAATAAATCGAGATCCTCGAGAACAAATCAGAAAAATCCCTGGTTGATGGCAGGAGTCTTCTCAGCGTTCGTAGCAGTAGCCGCAATCCTTTGGCTTAACAGACCATCTTCGGAATCTGATGACATCATGTTCGGGGATGATGACGGGGGGATCATTAGTGCGGGAGCCGAATCAAATGCGACTCAGTTCCTCAAGGGAAGAGAGTTGCTTGTAAGAGGCAAATTTAAGGAGGCGTTAAATATCTTCAGCGAACTGAGTAGCACTTCATCGCTATCGCCATCCACCCAGATGTGGAGTCATTTTTTCGCAGGAACGCTTCAGTTGCTTCTGGGCGAAGAACCCAATTCAAGGGCGTCTTTCAAGAATATCTCCTCGATTGATCCCGGTATGGAAGAGGGAGTAGGCGATGTTGTTGCTTTTTTGCAGAGGGCTTCTGATCTGCTCGTTTCGGATCTTCCTCTGATGGAAAGCGCGATCCCTTTTGAATCCGGCACCATAGAATCCGTCGGTTTTCTTGCAGCGGGGGTCAAGAACTGGCAGCAGGGAGACTTTGAGTCCGGCATCGCATTATTGGATAAGTTTACTTCTAGCCAGTCCCCCGAAGATTTTATTTGGATAGAGGAACTGAAGTCCAGTGTTGAGGTGTATCGGCGAGATTATAAGCTTCTTGTTGAACTCCCTAACCCAACACGAAAAAACGGTGCGGATTCGTTACCGTTTGCTCGTAAATCTTTGACTGCCGCTCTTGAAAAAATCGAGACGAGTGGATCACTTCCGCGATTGATTAATTCTCGTTTAACGCGAATCGACGAAATTGACGCGCTCATTGCAAGGGAGAAAGAGGCTGTGACTAATCAACCAGAGGTCGCAGTGATGGAACAAGCTGACCCCGAAATTCCTGCAACTGCTCCAGAGAGAGGCGCCGTTGATCCGTTCGCCAAGCAAAAAATGTCTGATGAAGAGTTGCTGGAAAGAGAGGGGCTAAGACAGCTTCTGTCTTCCTTACTAGAATCCCACGGCGCTAGTTATCAATTTTCGGAGGCAATTGACCAACTTCAGGCTGAGCCCCTGAACTCGTGGTCGGCCCAGGAGGTTAGGAATGAGCTCGTGCTGAGCTTTGGGCGGGCCGAGGGGTTTCTCAGGATGCTCGTGGAGCAGTTGGCATTCTCTTCCTATGAGGGAGTAATTCGTCGAAAAGAAGGGGTTCCCTTGGAGGCAGTAATCACCTCGGCAGATACTTCTCTTTTTGTGGTCGATCTTGGTTTTGGGCCGAATGAGGTTCCGGTCTCTGAATTTACTCCTGATTGGCTAGTGGAAGTAGCCGAGGAGTTGCTGCCGCCCTTCACGCCGGCGACTCAGGAGGCGTGGGAGAATGTTCTATTTTTTGCGCTAGCAACGGGCCAAGATGGGACGGCGAGCCGCATTTCCGAACTCATTCGGGCGGGCTCTCCAGAGTTTGAAGAACGTTGGGGAAGGTTAAAGCCTTTCTTTGCTACGAGTCCTTAAGTGTCTTACAAAAAGGGAGTGTGGTTGTAATCGCATAGGACAAAACCGACATTACAGTCGTATCCATAACAATTGACCTAGTTATGTCAGATAAAGACGACGATATTCCACCCCCGGGTTACCCTGACCCTAACGAGATTTCCCGAAAACTTTCTGATTTTTTGAAGTCGAATTTCGGCGATAACGTCTCCTTCTCAGCAGTATCTCCCGGCGGCAGCCCATTTCCTACCGGGGTAGCTCCGGATAACAAAGACAAAAAACATGACCCGAAAGAGGAACGGGCTGATATTTTCGATTTCGACCTTCTTCCAAGGCAGATCAAGCAGCACCTTGACCGATTTGTAATAAAGCAGGACGAAGCAAAAAAAGCTTTGTCGATTGCAGTTTGTGATCACTACAATCATGCTCAATACCTTCGCCGACTCGAAGCTGAAGATTCTCATGCTGCAGAGAGGATTGAATTCGCCAAGCAAAATGTGATTGTGGTAGGGCCGACTGGTGTCGGCAAGACATATCTCGTAAAGCACATCGCCGAACTGATCGGAGTTCCCTTCGTCAAAGCGGATGCGACTAAGTTTTCGGAAACGGGATACGTTGGTGCCGATGTTGATGACCTAGTCAGGGAGCTGGTTCGTAAGGCTGATGGAGACGTCGAACTGGCCGAATACGGCATCGTCTACATTGATGAAATTGACAAGATCGCAACGGCCTCGGCAATAGGTGGGCGCGATGTGAGTGGTCGCGGGGTGCAGACGACATTATTGAAACTGATGGAAGAAACGGAAGTCCAAGTCCGCAATCCACAGGATATTCAGTCTCAGATGCAGGCGATGTTCGATCAGGGGCGAGGCAAGCCAAGCAAGGATGCAATCAACACGCGTCACATTCTCTTCATTGTGAGTGGGGCGTTTTCCGGTCTCGAAAAAATTGTCGAGAAACGTTTGAGGCAAGGTGCCATCGGATTTGGAGCAGAGCACACGATGGCAACCGAAGAAGCTGCACTCAAAGAAGCGGTTGGAACTCAGGATTTCATTGAGTTTGGTTTTGAGGCGGAATTTATTGGCCGGCTTCCGGTCCGTGTGGTTTGTGAGCATCTCGAAAAAGAGGATCTGTTCGAGATTATGAAGAACTCAGAGGGAAGCCTGATTCGTCAGTATGAGAGGGAGTTTGAAGCGTTTGGAATTCAGGCTAATTTTCAAGATAGTGCACTCGAAATGATTGCGGCAGCTGCTGCCGAAGAGAAGACGGGTGCTCGCGGACTCATGACGGTTTGCGAGCGTTTGCTGCGCAATTTCAAATTTGAATTACCTGGAACCAGTGTCACAGAGTTGACAGTAGATGGCGATCTCGTGAACGAGCCTTCCAAGGCTCTGACCACTATCCTCGGCGAGGCTGAAACCTTTGCGGACTCGCGTGTTGTCTCCGAGTTGGCGGCTTTCAAACGCAAGTTCGAGCAGGAATATGGTGTTAAGCTGACCTTCGAGAGCGATACCGTTACTCGTCTGGCTAGCTTAGCTGAAGAACGGGGTCAGAGTGTGCTGCAACTCTGCGATGAATCCTTCCGAGACTACCAGTTTGGTCTGAAGTTGATCAAAAAGAATACGGGACAGGATTCTTTTCCAATCCCGTCGAGTGCTCTCGATGATCCGGATAAGTTCCTCAGTAGTCTGGTTGTGGCCAGCTATGAGAAAGAAGAATCCTCTCAGGAGGAACTCGATTTAGGAGATTCGAATTCAAAAAATTCGGTTTGAGGCCGCAACAACTGAATTCGTTGCCAGGATTTTGGTTCCGAACCCTTATGGCATGTCCTTAAATTCATGATTCAGTCCTGTCTGTGAAAATGGTCAGAGTAAAATGAATTCATTGATCCTATCGCTGAGGGGAGGAAGCTAAAGGCCGGACTGTTGGCCGGTAAATAGTGGGATTTTCGTTGCAGCCTGCGTTTCTCTGTGAGATTAACGGCGCATGGGTTCATTTGAAGATCGAGTTGTCGTCGTGACCGGGTCTGGTCGGGGCATTGGTAAGGAAATCGCCAGAGCTTTCGTCGGGCTTGGCGCCAAGGTGGCTATCGCGAGTCGAACAGAATCGAATTCTCAAGCTACTGCTGACGAATTAAATACCGCGGGCCCGGGTATGGCAAAAGCCTATGCGGTCGACATTTCCGACTATGACAGCACGATCGAGTTCGGTAAGTTGGTAACTGCTGAAATTGGAGCACCGAGCATTTTGGTGAACAATGCAGGTGTGACCCGCGATGGACTCGCGCTGCGGATGAGCGAGGAAGACTGGGATACGGTTGTGGATACCAATCTAAAAGGAGCGTTTAACGCAGTAAAAGCCTTTCAGCGAGGCTTGTTAAAGGCCGAGAATGCCAGAATCATTAATATCAGCTCCGTTATTGGTTTGATGGGAAATGCAGGTCAGGCCAACTACGCGGCAAGTAAAGCCGGTCTGATAGGATTTACGAAAGCGCTGGCTAAGGAGTTTGCCGGGCGCCAGGTGTGCGTCAACGCGGTGGCGCCGGGCTTCATTGTAACCGATATGACCGGCGAACTGACTGAACAGGTTCAGGAGCAGATCAAACAAGAGATTCCGTTGGGGTCGTTTGGTGAGACAAGCGATATTGCGAACGCGGTAATTTTTCTTGCCGGTGAGGGTGCTCGTTACATAACTGGCCAGGTTCTAACGGTAGACGGCGGCATGGTCATGTAGGGATAAATGAATAAGGGTTTTCTTTTCCCTACATTTTTATAATGTAAAAGTTTCGGTTCAATATAGAACCGAGACTTTTGGGTCTCATTATTCTTGGATTTGAATTGCCAAAATCAGGGGGTTTTTGTAAATCGTTGCCATGTTCGAGGTCAGAACGATGCTAACTGCAGACTTCGATGAAGTCGCTGAGCTGATTTTCCTTTCGACTAATGGCTGGTATCAGCAGCACGTTAGTCATTCTATCTTTCAATGCTCTCCGGGGGATTGCCGTATCTTTCCCGAAGTCTACGAAGATCTAGATCCGGAATGCGGTCTGGTGGTCGAGCACCCAAAGACTCAGATGATCATCGGGTCTTGTTTTTTTCACCCGAGAGAAACTCACGTTTCCCTCGGAATCATGAACGTGCATCCCAATTACTTCGGGCATGGCATCGCCGGCTTGCTTCTAAAGCATATTATCGGATACACAGATTCAAGGGCGCTGCCGTTAAGGTTGGTGTCCAGTGCGCTCAATCTCGATTCGTATTCGCTTTACAACCGATTTGGATTCGTCCCGACTTCGATTTACCAGGACATGGTGATTGATGTTCCATCTAGTGGAATCGAACTACAAGAAGACTATCCATTGCCCACCGTTCGTGAAGCCGGTCCGTCGGATCTTGTCGCGATGGGGCAGATCGAGTTTGAAATCAGTGGGATATCGCGGGAACGCGACTACTGCTATTTCATTGAGAAAGGGGACGAGATCTGGCACACGGTCATCTCCGAGGATGAGGATGGAAATGTGGATGGGTTTCTAGTTTCGGTCGATCATCCAGCATCCCGAATGATTGGCCCGGGAGTGGCTCGCAGTGAGAAGGCCGCTCTGGCTATGCTGCTCAGGCAGCTCGGGCGTTTCAAGGGCAAGTCCGTCGTCTTTTTACTGCCAGCATCATGCAGCCTTCTGGTGCAGGCTGCCTACAAAATTGGAGCGCGCAACTGTGAGTTACACTTTGGCCAGATTAAGGGAGAGGCGCAACCGGTAAGCGGTGTGGTCATGCCGAGCTTTTTGCCTGAGTCTGGCTAGGCAATCGAAAGGGTTGAGAGTATTCTGCTATTGAGCCCCTAATTTTTTGGCCTGTGCTTGACTGGCTTCATCGAGGTTCGCCAGTGGATAAACGAACTCAGAACCATCATCTTTGCGCAGCTTTACATGAGTGGCATTCACTGCCACGAAAAAAGCCTTCAGGGAAACCCCTTTTGTGTTTCTCCAATCAAGCAATTCAGCCGCAGTGGCAGTCGTTGTCGGGGTAGGATCCGGATCATCAGCTGAAAACTTGGCGCCCTCAGCGATCCATTGTTTCACCAGGTTCAGTTCGGCTGAGGTCATGGCTTCAGCGCCGCGGGCGCGAGCAGGGGGAGGGGGCATTGCATCTCCATCAGTGCGTGGGAGACTGGCCTTGATGGTGAGGAGACTGTTCGCCGGATTGCCCGGAATGATGGCGGGGTCGTCTCCACCAATCCGGTCAGCAAAACTATCTTGAGAGTCCATGCGGAGCTTACCCTTTGCTCTCGGTCCACTGTGGCACTTGTAGCACTTCTTGTTAAGAATCGGTCTGATCTCCGTGGTGTAGTCGACTGCTACCACGTTTCCGCAGGAAACGGAAAGCAGAGCTAGGATCGCCAAGGGGGATGGGAGTTTCATTCGCAATGTTTGTTTCAGAGATTCGCAATTAGCCTGAGTTCTGAGACACTTCAGAACTTAGCAAAATGTTTTCGAGAGTCAATTCCCTCCCAAAGCTATACGACGCAGATGCGCCGTGGGAGTTCCCTCTTTCCGAATTGATTCACTGCAAAGTGCCGTGTAAAAGGGGCCGCATGAAGTGTCTTACTAATATCTTTCTGGTGACCGTGCTATCGATCGTGGTGGCTTTGGCAGAGAACTCGCGCCCCAATATTGTTTTTATCTTTACGGATGATCACTGTCAGCAAGCCCTGAGTGCGTATGATGCTACGCGGATGGCCACGCCAAATATGGATCGTATTGCTGAGGATGGGATTAAGTTCAACCGTTGCTATGTTACCAATGGCATTTGCGGCCCGAGCCGAGCGGTTATCCAAACGGGTAAGCACAGCCATCTGAATGGCTTTATTCGAAACGGGAACACCTTTGATGGTTCTCAGCAGACTTTCCCAAAGCTTCTTAACGCGGCCGGGTATCAGACGGCCGTGATCGGGAAATGGCATCTTAAGTCGACGCCCCAGGGATATGACTATTTCGATGTGCTGATAGGTCAGGGTCCCTACTACAATCCTCCGATGCTCTATGGAGGTATTGAGGCGGAAGCCACGAGGCGGGACCACGTTGGATACACAACAGACATCATTGGTGAGAAGACACTCGAATGGCTGAAAAATGACCGAGACCCAGAGAAACCTTTCATGCTGATGTTCCAGCACAAAGCGCCGCACCGCAATTGGCAGCCAGGACCTAAATACCTGACTTGGCTCGATGATCAGGAAATTCCCGAACCAGCGACGCTGTTTGATGACTATTCTAATCGTGCCAGTCCTGCCGCTAACCAGACGATGGAGATCAAGACTCACATGAATGATAAAGATCTTAAACTTGTAGCCCCAAACAATCTAACGCCAGATCAAGCAGAAGCTTGGAATGCTGCGTATGAACCCAAAAACGAAGCCTACATCGCAAAGCGCGACTCAATGTCTGAGAAAGAGATTATCCAGTGGAAATATCAGCGCTACGTGAAGGATTACTTACGCTGCGTTAAGTCAGTTGATGACACTATTGGTGATGTGCTTGATTATCTTGAGGAGGAGAATCTTGCTGATAATACCGTCGTGATCTACTCCAGCGATCAGGGGTGGTATCTTGGAGAGCACGGCTGGTTTGATAAGCGTTGGATGTACGAAGAGTCACTTAAGGCTCCTCTACTTATCAAGTGGCCCGGTGTTATCGATCCAGGTTCGGTCAGTGATGACATTGTTTCTAATCTCGACTTTGCTCAGACTTTTCTCGACATCGCTGGAGTTGAAATACCCGATGACATGCAGGGTGAAAGTATGGTCCCACTTCTAAAGGGGAAGACTCCCAGTGACTGGCGCACCACCTTCTATTACCACTACTACGAGTTTCCTGGTGCTCACAGCGTAGCCCGTCACTTCGGGGTGACCGATGGCGAGCACAAGTTAATCAAGTATTATCATCTCAACGAGGGGGAACTTTTTGACCTCAAGAAGGATCCTGGTGAAATGAACTCGATCTACGATTCCCCGGAATACGCGAGTAAGCGTAAAGAACTCGAGTCTGAATTGGAACGACTGCAGACTTTTTACCAAGTCCCTGAAGACCCGATGCCCGAGCCGAATCAGCCCAGAGGAAAAAAGAGAAAGAAAAATTAAACTCCTGCCCCAGAGCGAAGAAAAGTTAGTTTTTCACAGCGGTCTGCTTCGGAGTGATGAGTAGCGTCTTATATTAGCCTAAAGAAGCTGGCGCTTCTCAACTGCGATGAGAAACGGGGGCGTGTTGCATTGGTTTGTGAACTCATACCGGACCACGCTGAAAACGCTTTGGTCCAAGCTGGAGGCCCAGTTAGCGATAGTGTTACTTTCTCCGAGGCCACCCTCATGACCGATGTAGGCAACGATAGTCAGTAGGCCACCTTCTTTCAGGATTTTAACGGAATTTCTGAGAGCAACCAAGGTGGTCTCAGGCTTCGTGGTGATTGATTTATCGCCGCCTGGAAGATAGCCAAGATTAAAGGTGATAGCTGAGACGGGGTCAGAAACGGACTCATCTAAAAGTTCGTGGCTCAGGCACCTCAGGGTGATATTCGTCAGGCCCGCCGTGCGTTGCCGAGTTTTCTCGATGGCGCTTTCCTGCACATCAAAACCATAAACGTGTCCTTCTGGCCCGACCTGCTCGGCAAGGAAAAGAGTATCATGCCCATTGCCCACAGTTGCGTCTATAGCTTGATCTCCTGGTTTTAGCCTCTCTCGCAGAAGGCGGTGGGCCATTTCGGTAGGGCGAGGTAGGGAGGTAAATTTAGCCATCGAATCAAAGAAAGTTTGAACGGATGTCACTGCAATCCGGCAAAGAGACTCCACCGAGAATATGATCGACGAGGCGAGAAGCATGCCACGGACCGTTAAGGACACCTTTGGAACCCAGGCCGTTAAAGAAGAAGACGCGGGACTGGGAGGGATGCCGCCCCATGAAAACCTGACTACGGCGGATGACTGGTCGAATGCCGGTGCGTTGGGACGAAACTTCAAAAGGCGCCCGGGTTAACTGGGTTACTTTCTTAATCACCTCAGCGCGTCCTCCATCGTAGCCGTAGGGATCGTCGAGATCGTGGCGGTAAGTCGAGCCTGCGCTAAACGTGCCGCTGCCTTTGGGAATGAGCCAGCCGCCGGAATTGAGGATGTGCGAAACATCGGAGATCTCGGGAATAGCAAGGTCTAGAATGTCACCAACCGTTGGCTTGATCGGAATCCAGTCAAAAAAGCGATTCTGATTGCCTTGCCAACCTTGGGCAAAAATAATGCCATCGGCCTCGATATTTTTCCACTTTACGAAATTCTCTTCGATTGCAACTTCGTCAGGGTCAATACGCCCAATTGCATAGCCGAGTCGCTCCAGTAGGTGATAGCGAGTTGCGCTAAGAAATTCGGGAAGATCCATCCAACCGCCACCCTTCATTTCGAAGCCACCGTAGGGAACCGCGATCTTATCATCGTCGAGGGTAAGAGGACCTGAGAATTTTTCATAAGCTTCCGGGTCTTCGGCAATTCTTGACTTCCACGTTTCTCTTTCATCTTCAGAGCGGAAGAGGCGAGCAATGCGCTTGTGATGAAAAAAATGGCGCTTTGTCGCTTCCTCGGCGCTCCAATAGAAGGAGCGAGCATAGTCGAGTCGCTCGCCTAGGCCGTCAGGGATATTAAAACGATTCCCGGCGAGGGGGGTTACCAGACCGGCAGCGACTTTTGATGAAGTGACTTCTTCCTCTGGATCAACAACGAGGACTCGTTGCCCCCGACCCAACAAGTGCCAGGCTAGGAGCGAGCCGGCAAGGCCTTGTCCAACGATGAGGTAGTCAACTTTCAAAATCTCAGGTCGGTAAATTTCCTCCGTTACACTATGGGGTAGAACTTTGCTAGATCATTCAGTTTCCAAGACAGCTGAAAAGCATCTCAGTCTTGCAGTTGATCCCCGCCTCGTAGACAGCCTTGGTCGCGAAAGTGTGATCCCAAGATGCTGACCGATCATCAGGCATCGAACGCCGGATTTCAGACGGCTAAGATGAATCTTAATTATGGAGTGTTTAGACTACAGTTCCGTTTGGGATAATCTTTCCCTTTGGAACGACAATGATACCGTCCCGAATATAACCCCACTCGTTATCTTCGTTGACCCGATCTCGTGGGTGAATAGTGACATTTTTTCCGATGCTGGCGTTCTTATCGATGATTGCCTTGTGGATCTTGGTGTTTTCACCGATGAAAATGGGAGTTTCTGTAACCTTACCTTTTTTGCTTACCTTCTGTTTGTTGTAGTAGTCGGATCCCATGATGATTGTGTCAGTGATTTCGCAACCAGATTCAATGACAGAGCGCACACCGATGATCGAACGTTTGATCGAGGCCTTCGTGATGATGCAACCATCAGAGAGAAGGGCTTGCTCAATACTTGCGTTATTGATTTTGCTGGCGGGGAGTAGACGAGCGCGTGTGTAGATCGGATTGTGAGGGTCAAAGAAGTTGAATCGGGGAACGATTTTTGTGACTTCCAGATTTGACTCGTAAAAAGATTTTATAGTGCCGATGTCTTCCCAATATCCTTGGAAAGTGTGGGAGTAAACGTCCTTGTTTTGGATGATACCCGGTATAACGTCACCACCGAAGTCTTCAAGTTCGTTGTCGAGTGCCTCTTCAAGAACCTCGCGATTGAAGAGGTAGATACCCATGGATGCCTGGAATTTTTCTTTGTCCTCCGAGATGCCCGCTGACCTTAACAATGCTTTTGGCATGACGAGTTGATCAAGTAGATCGTCTTTGTTGCCGGGCTTTTCGACAAAACGGGTGATACGGCTTTTATCGTCGGTGTGCATCAGACCGAATGCTCGCGCCGAGTCGCGATCAACCGGGGTAGTAGCGATAGTAAGATCGGCACCGCTGTCTTTGTGTTCTTTAAGCATTTGACGGTAGTCCATACGATAGAGTTGATCACCGCTGAGAATTAGGAAGTAGCGGTAGGGGCGCTCGAGGAAATAGCTCAGATTTTGACGCACGGCGTCCGCCGTGCCCTGATACCAATTATTGTCACCCGGGGTCTGTTGAGCTGCCAGAATTTGAACAAAATTCTCGCCGAAGTGATCAAATTTGTAGGCATTGGTAACGTGTCGGTTGAGTGACTCACTATTAAATTGAGTCAGAACATACATTTGGCGAATGCCTGAGTTGATACAGTTGCTAATCGGGATATCGACAATCCGATACTTGCCGGCTAGGGGAACCGCGGGCTTTGATCGCCGGTGGGTGAGAGGAAAAAGGCGTGTTCCCTGACCTCCTCCCATAATGATGGCAAGAGTGTTGCTGAGTGGTTTGGCAGAGTTGGTTTCGGACATAATTTCCAAGGCTAACCTACGAGGTATTCGAATAAATTGGCACTCTTTTAGTTACAAAATTTTTGATTAAGCAGCATTCCCAAACTACCGTTCATCGGGATTTTAAAATCTATAAGATTTATGTGTGGTATTGTTGGGTATGTTGGAAGGGCATCGGCAAGTGCGGTTCTCATTAACGCTCTTAGGAGACTTGAGTATCGCGGTTATGACTCTTCCGGACTGGCGGTGATGAACGGGAGCCGTGAGGTCGAGATGCGAAAACGAAGTGGTCGTCTCGATAATTTAAAAGAGCTTTTAGGAGAGAGCCCGGTAGAAGGTGAGTGCGGCATTAGCCACACTCGGTGGGCAACTCATGGTGAGCCTACGGATGCGAATGCGCACCCTCACACTGACCGGTCTGGTAAGCTCGTTATGGTCCACAATGGAGTGATTGAAAATTACCAAACTCTCAAGGAGCAAATGGAAGTGGAGGGCCACAAATTCAAATCCCAGACTGACTCTGAAGTATTGGCTCACCTGATTGGAAAGTGTTTCGATAACAGTCAGGAAGATGACGGATGTAAGCGGCTGGTGGGAGCGGTTCGTGAGGCGCTTAAAATGATCGCTGGAACTTATGGCATTGTCGTGATGCACGCAGATGTACCGAAGTTTCTCGTGGGTGCGCGTCTCGGTAGTCCCCTCGTGATAGGCCTGGGTAAAGGAGAGAAATTTCTCGCTTCGGATGTCGGCGCTATCGTTTCCCACACCAGTGATGCGATTTATCTGAGTGACCGTGATCTAGTTTACATGACTGACGATGATTTCACTATTGAAAATGTCGACGGTGATACCACAGACTACGAGGTCAGTACGGTTGATTTTACTCAGGAGGATGCGGAGAAAGGAGATTTTCCACATTTCATGCTCAAGGAGATTTATGAGCAGCCGACTTCGATACAGAATGCTTTTCGTGGTCGTCTCCTCGATGATCAGGCCTCCGCTCTACTGGGGGGGTTACAGTTGACCCCAAGAGAACTTCGTGACGTCGATAGAATTGTTCTCTGTGGTTGTGGAACAGCGTCACATGCCGCCATGGTGGGGGAGTATCTCATTGAGCACCTAGCACGCATTCCAACCGAGGTTGAGATCGCGAGTGAATTTCGCTATCGAAATCCGCCCTTGGATAAGAACACGCTCGTATTTGTCATTAGCCAGAGTGGTGAGACGATCGATACGCTTTCTGCGATGCGGGAGGGGCAGCGTAAAGGACACCGAGTGCTTGGTATCGTGAACTCGGTGGGTTCAACAATCGCACGGGAGTCTGATGGAGGTAGTTATCTTTACTCCGGACCGGAGATCGGAGTCGCGGCGACGAAGTCGTTCACTTCACAGGTTACTCTTCTGACTCTGGTGGCTCTCTTGCTTGGTCGAATGCGCCATCTTTCAGTCGACTACGGCCAGCGAATGCTTCAGGAATTGAGAGATTTGCCGGCTAAGGTTGAAATGATCCTCAAGCAGAGTGATAAGATCCGCACAATTGCCGAAAAATACATAGATGCTCAAGGTATGCTATTTCTCGGGCGGCAATTTAACTATCCAACGGCGCTTGAGGGGGCTCTCAAGATGAAGGAGATTTCCTACATCTTTGCCAGCGGTCATGCTGCTGCCGAGTTGAAGCACGGAATTATCGCACTCGTAAGTGAAGAGACTCCTAGCGTATTTATCATGCCGAAGGACTCGGTGTTTGAAAAGAATGTCAGCACACTTGAAGAAGTCAAGGCGCGCAAGGGTCCTGTGATTGCCGTAACAACCGAAGGAGGGGTCGAACTTGAGCGAATCGCAGACGATGTGATTTACATTCCAGAAGTAACTGAGTGCCTCAGCCCGATTCTTGCTTCCATTCCGTTGCAATTGCTCAGCTATCACTTTGCGGTGGCGCGAGGATGTGATGTCGATAAGCCGAGAAATCTGGCTAAGAGCGTGACGGTCGAATAAATTGCATTAATGATCTCAACAAGCTGCTTGGTTTCGGCAGTTATAGAATAGAAGTATAGTCAGGACTATGGAAAACGAAGATTCGAATGGAGTGCATACCGAAGAAGGGACCCCGATCCGGCAAATTGCTGTCTTCTTGCCCAATCGGCTGGGAGCTTTTGTGGCCGTTCTTGACCTAATCAAATCAAGTCATGTCGTGGTGATTGGTTTGTCGGTTCAGGATTCCATCGATAACACTGTAGTTCGACTCATTGTTAGTGATCCCGATACGGTGGAAACCATTTTCATCGAGCGTGGCATCCCTTACAATTCGACTGATCTGGTCGTGGTTGAATTGCGTGAGGGAGCTGAGCAGATGCCGGATTGCCTCAGGACATTGCTTAATGCTGAGACAAATATTCATTTTATCTATCCACTTTTGACTCAGCCAAATGGGAGGTCCGCGCTAGCCCTTTGCGTGGAGGATAATCACTTTGGCCAGTCAATTCTCTCCAAGGCCGGTTATAAAATTCTTAGGCAGGAAGACCTTAGCCGCTGATCAGATCGAGACCTTCCGGAAGATAGTATCGACAACATTCCTGATATACTGCTCGTCAGAAAGGCCAACCGTGATTTCATCGGGGAATTCGGATATTTCGCGGAAGTGCTTTGCGAGTTGTGAAAAGAGGAGGAGGCGACTTTCGGGTTGCAGTTCATTCCGCCGGGTGATGGCGTCGAGAGCAATTCTAGCTTCATCCGGTGAAGTTCGATGCCGAAGTCGTGCTTCAAGGTGAGGCATGGTGGAAAACGAGTTTTCCTCTTTCTCCAGAAGTTCGTTGTAGGAAGGGGCCGAGACCTCGGATTCTCGGATTACGAGAGTTCCTGCAGCGAGATCTCCAGTCCTCTGACACTTAGGAGTGAGCAAGCAGCTTGTTCCACCGATCAGGTAAAACGTCGAAGGTAGCATATCGAGTAAACGGAAGATGTTCCGAATTAGAATCTGCTTGAATGACAGTGACAAGCCGCGCTCGTCTATCACCCTCAATCGAAAGATTCGTTTGCCGAGCGTCTGCCCCGACCAGAGCCATTCAGTAATGATTCCGTAGAAAGTGGCGATAACAAACTGGAGAATGATAGCGGCTCCTGTGCCGAAATCGATAAGGATTCTTCCGATTTGTGGAACTGTTTCCGCTATAGTCTGGAGGATATTAATAACCGTGGTGGCAAGGATGGTTAGTCCTATGATGACTGCGATGTCGATTGCCAAGGCAAGGCAACGACTGAACGGGCTTGCGATGGGAACCTTAAACGATACCCCTTCTGCAGTTTGAACTTCGAGTGCGGTCGTTTTTCCCAGCATCAATTTGTTAGCTGGGGTTGAGGTTTTTTTCGACCGGATAAACTAAGGTAGAGGACAAGGCCGCATAGTTGAACGAGCCCGAACCCAATTTTCCAAGGGTAGAACGGTGGAGCGTGATACTGGGACAGAAACGACTCAACAATGCCTGCCCAGATCAGGAGTAGTGCGGCTCCTGCGATCAGGGTGACGAGATCACCACGAATCCGCG
The DNA here is from genome assembly GCA_002323995.1 of Akkermansiaceae bacterium UBA1506. Lineage (GTDB taxonomy): Bacteria > Verrucomicrobiota > Verrucomicrobiia > Verrucomicrobiales > DEV007 > Arctic95D-9. Next base: position 65,785 of record DCQY01000126.1, read on the forward strand.
CGAAACGTTGTCGGAGTCTCAGGTTCGTCCCCCAACCAAACATAGCGTGTGCAATCATCAAACCGGCTTGTCCACCGAGGAGTATGGCCGGTATTTCGATCGAGCCATGAGGTAGTAGCCATGCAGTGAGAAATTCTCCTTGGCCATCGCGAAGGTAATCGTAGATCACAAAGCCAAGGATCTGTCCGTTGCTGAATAGCAGAGTCAAAGTGAATATGCCCCATAGAAAACCGCTTACCATGAGTAGAGCGGTCACCTTCGTGTTGTGCGTCATTAATTCACTAGAGAAAGCATGTCTTCCTTGAAAGGCGTCGAAGTCTTGCTTTTCTTCGCGCTCAACACGCTTCGAAGGTTTTTCCCTAAGGTGGGGGAACTGCGGAGGAATAAACTGGTCTTTGAGGTCGTAGTCGACTGCGAGAGCACCCGCCCCGAATGAAGCCCCCGCGATAAATCCAGTGAATGAGATTACGAATGCCTTCCAATGGCGACGGAAGGTAGAAGGGAATGTTCTCGTGAGCCAATAGAGAGGTTTGAGAGGAATTTTTTCGCCGCCTGATTCATGCAGCCGGCTGTAGGCCCTAGCAACAAGGCGCTCGAGGTAGCGCGTCGTTTCAACTTCACCGGCAAAAGTATTGAGCTTAACGAGGTCGGCCGATGTCCTTTGGTAGAGATAGTAGAATCGCTTCGCTTCTTCGAGGGCTGGACGATATCCTCCATTTTCATCGTAGTTTCTGAGCAGCGCAGAGAGTTCATCCCAGTAGGGCTGTTCTCTGGTAATGAAACTGTTGAGATCGAGGATCACGTCACCGAATATGGATAGTTGGTAATCCGATGGCAAGGTGCTTCTCAGGAGGCGATGGAAATTCAGCGCAACCGGGTAACATAGTCGGGGTTGACTAATTGGGCGGTTCCCTGCGAAGGTTCTTTTGCCGCGTAGTGTCGACCGGCTTTTTTTGATATGTCCCTGATACCTTTGCTTTCCAAGATTTCGATGGATAGTGGCTGCGTTGATGCCCCCCATTGTGAGTCCATTCTAGCTGATGCTGCCTCACGCCAAAGTTCGTTGGTTGACGCAGTTTTTGATGCCAGTTTGGTTGATGAAGGAGAGTTTTCCCGCCTGCTGGCCAAAGAGGCCGGGCTGCCGTTCATGGCAGCTTCGGAGGTAGATCTGGAGGAGTCGCTGCATCGGAAGTTTCCCGCCAAGCTGGCGCTGCGCTATCGCTTGCTTCCGGGTATGATTGAAGATGGGCAGATCTGTCTAATGACCTACGATCCTTTTGACCTCGAGGCACGGCAGGCCGTCGGTCGAGAGTGGCCAAAGCCAGTGACCTGGGCGGTCGGAACCCGCTATCGGATTCTAGAAGGTTTGCGCCAGGGATATGGGGTCGGGGCAGAACAGTTCGATGAGTTGATCGAGGGGCGGGAAATCAGCCCTGACGACGAGTTTGAGCAGGAAGTGACCCAACTCGATGAGGACGAGGAAGAAGCCTCGGTCATGAATTTTGTGAATCAGGTCTTTCGCGAGGCACTTCGGGAGCGAGCTACTGACATTCATATTGAGCCACTCGAGAAAAACCTTCGAATTCGCTATCGTATCGATGGTTCGTTGCAAGAGGTCACGGTGCCACCCGATATTAGGGCACTGCAAGCGTCTCTTATTTCTAGATTGAAGATCATGGCGCAGCTCGATATTGCGGAGCGGCGTTTGCCGCAGGACGGGCGCATCAACCTCGAACTTGATGGTAATCCTGTTGATGTGCGTGTTGCGACCATTCCTTCGGTGAATGGAGAAAGCGTCAGTCTTCGTCTGCTCACGCGGCAGAATTTCGATATTTCGATGCTTGGATTGGACAGGGCAACCGAAGAGACGATCGAAGGGCTGCTAAAGCAGCCTAACGGTATTATCATGGTGACGGGGCCAACAGGTTCCGGTAAATCGACAACGCTTTACACTTTCCTTAAAAAATTAAATACCAAAGACACTCGCATTGTCACGGTGGAGGACCCGGTTGAAAACCGTCTGGATGGAGTGGTCCAGATCGCGATCAAACCGGAGATCGGACTGACCTTTGCCGGTGGTCTTCGTAGCATTCTTCGTGGCGACCCGAATATCATCATGGTGGGTGAGATGCGTGACCTTGAAACAACTGAAATAGCGATTCGTGGTGCACTGACCGGCCACCTAGTTTTCAGCACGTTGCATACGAATGACGCGGTTTCAGGGATTACCCGCCTTCTCGATATGGGAGTCGAACCTTTCCTGATCGCCTCCTCTGTGCGTGCCTTTCTCGCCCAGCGACTAGTGAGGAAACTGTGCGATGAGTGTAAGCGACCGGCTCAGTTAGATGACGACTATTTAAGAGAAATTGGATTTCCACTTGAGGCCAAGTCGGGTATCCACGAGGCGGCTGGATGCCAGGCCTGTCGCGATACCGGGTATCGAGGTCGAATGGCGATTCTCGAGATTTGTGTGATTGATCCCAAGCTTTCAGAACTGATCACATCTCAAGCCCCTTACTCATCTTTGAAAGAGCAGGCCCTCTCAGGAGGAATGACGACCCTTCGCAACTATGGTTGGCATAAGGTAGCTCAAGGATACACCACGATTGAAGAGGTCCTCAGTAACGTTGATCATTGATTTGGCGCGTGTCCTGCCACGGATACCTTGATTGCGCGAGGTGAGGGTATCGGACGAAAGTATTCGCTAATTCGATTGAAAGATGCTTGGGATCTCTTCGATAAGAGTGCTCAATCCTACGGAGACATTCAATGCATAGCCGGCAATCTGAGCGGAAGGGCAGCCGGGGCGAGTGACTTTTATTTCAACGGTTGTCGCAACTTTGGAGAGTATTTTGTGATCGTCGCGGGCCAATATGAAAGAATTCCAAAAATAAGAATCAGGAGGAGAAGCGGCGTTCACCTCCGACAAAGACTGCGACGACTTCAAGTTTCCGAGTTAATAGGGTTAAATCAGCTAGCAAACCTTGTTTGATGTCACCTCTATCTCTCAGGCTGAGTGATCGGGCTTGGTTAAGTGCACAACTCCGCGATACTTCGTTGAGTGGCAATCCGGTAAACTCGATTACATTTCGGAGTGCTTGATCAAACGTGAGAATTGAGCCTGCGAGATTCCCGGCTGGGATGCGAGCGGCCCCGTCTTTGACCGTGATTGTCGTATTTCCTTGTGGGTAGGTTCCGTTTCCGAGGTGAGAGGCTGCCATGGAATCGGTGACTAGCATAATTCGTTTGCTGCCGATTATCTTAAAGGCTAGCTGGACCATATCAGGGCATAGATGGACCCCGTCGCAGATGATCTCCGTCATGATCGAATCGTCGAGGAGACCGGCGCCAACGAGTCCAATTTCACGGTGGTGAAGGGGGGACATCTGGTTACAGAAGTGGGTGAGATGTGAGAGACCAGCTTTGCGTGCTGCTCTGTATTCGTTATAGGTAGCAGCGCTGTGGGCAGCCGAGGTGACAATGCCCATCTCTTTTGCAGCAGAGATGAAGTCGCAGGCACCGTTCAGTTCAACCGCCAGTGAGACCAGACCGACGGGGCAAAGTTCATGAACTTTTTGAATCTCCTCGATGTCAGGTTCGCGCATTTGGCAGGGATCCTGCGCGCCCGCCTGGTCTGGATTGAGGTATGGGCCCTCGACATGGAGAAAAGGAGCACGGGCAAATGATTGATTTTTGCGGTAAGTAGTTGCTGCCCTTGCCATCTTAAGGGTTTCCTCGGGTGAGGAGGTCCAGGTGGTGGGCAAAAACGTAGTCACTCCCTCGGAAAGTTTTGCCTCGGCAATGGAAGCGACAGCCTCAAAAGTTCCAAGGGAGAGATCGGCACCATTGGCTCCGTGAGTGTGAATATCGATGAATCCAGCGAAGAGATAGAGTTCACCTCCACCGTCCATGATAACATCGCTTCCAGCCGGAGGTTCATGGCCTTCATGAATCTGCTGGATACGCCCTTCATCGTCAATTACCACACTGACTGGGCGGATCAGGGATTTTGGTGAAACAAGGAGAACGTCGGCAATGACTTTAGACATGGCGGGATTGGTGGGCTGCAAAAATGAACTCAATCTTTCGTAGAGAACCACAAAAAACCGCCCTCCTGAATTAGGAAAGGGCGGTTCAATAAACTTGGGGTTCTTTTTGCAGTAAAACCGATCGGCTTATTCGGCTTTCTCGGTTGTGGACTTGGCTTTGGGCTTCTTTACGCCTTTGGACTTAGCGTTTCCTTTAGGCTTAGATGAGGGCTGTTTTGCTTCTGGTTTTGGCGTCCCTGCTTTAGCTGCTTTCTCTTTGTTAGGCTTCTTTTCATCAGCCATAGGAGCAGGAGTATCTTCCCCTGTTTCTTCCTCGGGAGTAGGTTCTGGCTTGGGTGGATCAGGGCGGGGAACGGTTGGAGGATCACCGATTGCGAGAAGTGATATTTTTTGTTCAGCGACAGAGTAAAAAGGATTCTCTGGATGCTCGGTGTAGGATTTCTGGTAGAGCTGATCTGCTTCCACCGCGTCGCCGGCTTCAAGTGCTAGATCGCCGAGGCGGATTTTCGAAAATGGAGTCAACTCGCCGTCTGGTTGGGCTTCGATCGTCTCCTCGTAGTATATCTTAGCCTTTTCGTTGTCTCCAGACACATGGTAGAGGTTAGCCATTCCGAAGAGACCTTGTGCATAGCGCGGGTGTTGGGGGAATTCGCTGACAAACTTCTCTATGGTGCTCAAGGCATCCTGCTGTTTGCCCTGGTCGAGCAGTAACTCGGCTTTGCTAAGTAGAGCATTACCAGCCGGAATCGAGGCTGGGAAATTGACGAGGACAGCGTCGAGGGCGGCAATCTCATTTTTATCAATTGCGGCCGTGTAAGCCGCAGCGGCCTCCAGGTGTTTTTGTTTCTGCATCTGACCGCCTACCAAAATGACGCAAATGGCGACTGCCGCGGCGATGATGCCAGCGAAGATCCTCGTCCGGTTTTTATTGAGGGCATCGACGACGTCAGCTGCTTCAGAAGCCGCAAGGGACTCAATCTCCTCTGGCTCCGGGTCAGGCGTTTCGGTTGATTTAGAACTCATTGTATCGGCAAAAATTGAAGCAACTTTCCTCCATTGGAACGCGCGGCTCGAAAGGTAATCGCTATTTCTGGTTTGTCAGCCCCCAACCGCGGCGCGTGCTTCATCAGCCAGCGGAGTTGAAAGATAGCGTTCACCTGTAGAGCAACCAATGGTGACGATGATCTTGCCGGCGTTTTCGGGGCGCTTGGCCACTTCGATGGCAGCACACACGTTTGCACCGGAGCTGATTCCGCCGAGAATACCTTCTTCTTTGGCGAGACGCCGCGCCATAGTAAAGGCGTCGTCGTTGGAGACTTTAATGCACTCACTGATCTGGGAATTCCCGCTCTCATGATTGAGGTGGAGGTTGTCGGGAACGAAGCCGGCGCCTGTGCCCTGAATTTTGTGAGGTCCGGGAGTGAGATCTTCGCCGGCTAGGGTTTGGCTGATGACCGGGGAATCTTCGGGTTCAGCAACGATCACCTGAATGTTCGGATTCTTTGCTTTGAGTCCCTCTACGCAGCCCGTCGCTGTTCCGCCCGTACCAACAGCAGAAACGACGATGTCGACCTTACCACCGGTGTCTTCCCAGATTTCTTCCGCAGTCGTCTTGATGTGGATGGCGGGATTCGCGGGGTTGGAGAATTGCTGGGGGATGAATGAATTCGGCGTATTGGCCGCAATTTCCTCGGCTTTGGCAATTGCTCCTTTCATTCCCTTGGGGCCTTCGGTAAGGACCAACTCAGCGCCAAGGAGGGCCAATAGGGTGCGCCGTTCGAGGCTCATCGTCTCCGGCATGGTCAGGATGAGCTTGTATCCTTTGGAAGCGCACACGAAAGCGAGAGCAATTCCTGTATTTCCTGAGGTGGGTTCAACGATAACGGTGTCAGCGGTGAGTTGACCAGCAGCCTCAGCCGCTTCAATCATTGCCATTCCGATCCGATCTTTCACTGAGCCGAGTGGGTTAAAAAATTCGCACTTGAGGGCGATCGTTGCGTCGAGGCCTTCGGTAACCTTATTGAGCTTGACGATCGGGGTACTTCCGACTGTTTCGACGATGTTGTTGTAGATCTTTCCGTGTGCCATGAGTGAATTGTGGTTGTGAATGGAATCCGGTCTGTCCGGAGACGTTTTTCTATTTTAGGTGGTATAGCGAATTCGGGCGGGCTTGCAATCCGATTTTCCACCCCAAAAGATGACAAAAAATCGCAGATTGCCACTTGCGCATTTGTTTTTGTCCTCTAGCGATTACGAAATCGCTACAAAGTGCAGCGAAATAAAACAACACAAATTCAGCCGAACCATGTCAGATCTAGTCGCCGAAGACGAAATTAAGGGTTTCCTCAAGAAGCTTCCTGAATGGGAATATGAGGAAAAAGCGATCGTCCGCCTGTTTGAATTCGATGATTATATGGAAGCGATCGATTTCGTGAATGCTGTTGCCGAAATCTCTGAAGATTCCGGGCATCATCCCGATATGGACATTCGCTGGTGTAATATCACGGTGAGCTCAACTACTCATGATGCGGGTGGTTTAACGGAGGCTGACTTCGATGTTGCCAAAAAGATTGACACCTTGGTGGATTAATCTGAAAGCAAGCACCGGTTTTCCCGGCGCTTTAAGGAAGGAAAAAAGCTTTTCCTCTCCTGGGGCTTTCTCTAGCGTTGGCGCTATGACAAGACACGTTCTTTTTGCGGCGCTCCTTGCTGGTGTGGTGCTAATGGCTTCCAGTTGTCGTGAGGTAGACCCAGCCAAGAAACGCTACGCTTACGTTACAAATGGTGTCGCAGAATTTTGGACCTTGGCAGAGGCAGGTGCCAACAAGGCAGGAGCCGAACTCGGCGTGGACGTCAGCGTCCTCATGCCTGGCTCACTGACTGACCAAAAAAACATGCTCGAGGATGCCATTACCCGAGGGGTGGATGGGATTGCTGTCAGTCCAATTGATCCGATTAACCAGACAGATATGTTGAATCGGGTAGCCAGTGCTGCTGAGCTTATTACTCACGACTCAGATGCACCCGAGTCGGACCGACGGGCCTACATCGGAATGGATAATTACGAGGCCGGTCGTCTCTGTGGTCAACTGATTAAGGAGGCTCTGCCGGAGGGAGGAAGTATTATGCTTCTGATCGGTCGCATGGAACAGGACAATTCCCGGAAGCGGCGCCAGGGCGTGATTGATGAGTTGCTTGATCGTTCCAGCGATCCAAACCGCTTTGATCCTCCGGGTGACGTGATCAAAGGAAAAAAATATATTGTTCTGGGAACACTTACCGACGGATTTGATCTGGCAAAGGCGAAGGCCAACGCCGAGGATGCCCTTTCTCGTCATCCAAATATCAGCGCTATGGTAGGTCTCTTTGCTTACAATCCACCTGCGATCATTCAAGCGCTCGAGCAGGCTGGAAAAATTGGAGTGGTAAAGATCGTCGGATTTGATGAGGACGAGCAGACCCTAGCTGGGATCCAGTCTGGGGCGGTTCACGGGACCATCGTCCAGAATCCCTACGAATACGGCTATCAGTCTGTTGTCTTGTTAAACAAACTTGCGGCTGAAGAAGAAAGTGCCCTCGCTGATGGAGAGTTTATCTCCATTCCAGGGCGCCAAATTCGCAGAGATAACGTCGACGTATTCTGGACTGATTTGAAAAAGAAGCTAGGCAAGGAGTAATTCCATCCAAAACCTTCGGTCTAGGGTCTAATCGAGTCTGGCATCGCTGTCGTTGTCATCAGTGAGGAATCCGGTTGTAGGAGCGCACAGGGTGGGGGATGCGAGGAGAGCGCGTCACCCGCTCAGGAGAGGCGAAGGCAGCTACGCTTTTGGTCGTAAGTAGGCCCGTGGTTGCATGTATCTTTGCGCCTTCGTAATTTCTCCGCTAAAGAAAATGGAAGGCGTGGAAGATGAGGTGCTCAGGCCCCTAATCTCTTCTTTGCTTCATCGAGATATACTTCGTCTATTTCAAATCCAAAAAACTTTTTAATTTCGGTTTCACCAGCCGCGACTGCTGCGTTTCCGATGCCGAGAAACGGATCAAGCATGGTCAACGCCTTCGGTTTTCCGCCGTGAAATTGGATACATTTACGTGCCAGTTCGACGGGGAAGGTTGCAGGATGAGGGCGATCCTTAGATCGGGAGGCGATCGTCTCATAGGGTATATGCCAGTTGTTGCCTCGGCAGCGTTTGTCTTTCCCCTCAGTATGAGACCACCGGGCGATGTTACTTTTGTCAGCGTAGGGAACGCCCACAGCGAGGCGATCGACCGGGACTTTGCCTGACTTAGTGAAGTGGAATACAAACTCGTGGCAGTCGTTGAGGAACCGCTTGGAATTTATGGGCTTAAAATGACCAACTGAAACTGGATCGCTCTCTTTCAATTCGAGGGTGATGGACTTGATCCAGTGGATAGTATTCTGAAGCTGAAAGAGATCACGCAAGGTAAGAGCTAGCTCATATGGCATCCAGGGGTTGGCAGGTGAGGCGCCAACGTTGAGGAAAAAAGACCCTTCTGGTTTGAGGATGCGCCTCACCTCTCCGGCCCAGTCAAGAGACCACCTGAGATACTCTTTGGAAGAAAGGTTGTCATTGTAGTTCTGATAATTGATTCCTAGATTATACGGAGGTGAGGTGACAACGATATCAATTGACTCCTCAGGCAACGTTTTCATACCCGCGACGCAGTCGCCCTGACCGAGTTCGAACTCGGTTTGGTAGGACATGACCCCCTCGAGTCCCGGTAGAATTTCAGAATCGGACATCGGGCATTCAAGTTAAGGTGAAGCGTGGAGTAATGAGTACGCGAATTTGGAGGAAGTCTCACGAAGCCGTTTAGCTCCGATCGTCATATTAGTTTCGATACTGAGATTTGGGTCCCGGATTTCGCAGATGGGTCCAAATTCATTCTCGAGGGCGCGATCCTCGAGAAGGCCGCAAAAAGTAGCAGTAGAGATCCCGTTGCGGCGTGCCAATTTAACGATGCCGTGAGGTGCTTTTCCGTTAAGGGATTGATGATCTAGCTTTCCTTCGCCAGTGATGACTAGATCTGCCCATCGCACCGATTTTTCGAGATCGAGAACCTCGGCGACAAGTTCGAAGCCAGGGACAAGCTGCGCGCTAAGAAAAACGAGGCTACCAAAGCCAAGACCTCCTGCTGCCCCGGCACCAGGCTGGTCGGCGCAGCCGCTTCCGCGCTCTCCGCATATTCTAACGAGATGCAAGAGTCGTTTCTCATGTCGAGCGAGATCGGATGGTTTGATGCCTTTCTGTTGGCCATAAATGGTGGTGCACCCAGATTGTCCGAGGAGCGGGTTGGTTACATCACACGCCACCGTAATTTTGGGCAAATTGAGACTGGATGGAGTAACGATTTTGACCGCTTTTTCTAGGTCGGCTGGAAGGGAATCGACTGGTTCTCCTTGTGAATTGAGAAAACGAAAACCAAGAGCTTCGGCCATGCCACTGCCACCGTCGTTGGTTGCGCTGCCGCCGATCCCCAGCACGATTTCCTCAACGCCGTGTCGGACGGCATCGAGAATGAGTTCGCCGGTTCCGAACGTGCTGGCGACCCAGGGATCAAGGTCCCTTGATTCCATCTGAGCGAGCCCGGAAGCTTCCGCCATCTCGATCACAGCTACCTTGCTTGCCTTGATCATTCCGTAGCCAGCCTCCGTCGTCTCGCCTAGCGCATTTTTCACTTGGCAGGTCACCCATTCTCCACTCCCTGCTGCGGTGAGCGCTCTCGCCATTCCGTCTCCGCCATCGGCGATCGGTAACAGTTGTATTTCGTTAGCGCTATCGCCCAGCGTCTCAGCAAGGCCGGCAGCAACGGCCTCGCACGCTTCTGGAGCCGTGAGCGATCCTTTAAATTTGTCACAGGCGATCAGGATCTTCATTTAATCAGAATTTTCCAATCGAAAATGCTTCATCAATCAGGTCCAGAACGTAAAAGTTTAATTCCTGAAATTGCGACAGGATAAGGCGCCTGATCTCAAAGTTTTTGGGCATACGACGAGAGGGTAGAGTAGGAGTCCGATCAACTCAAGCGAGATGGATTAGTCACTTGACCGATCATTGGAGCTACTTCTCATGGCTTACTTTATGTCCATCGTTGAGATGGCGTCCGAAAACCCCAAAGATGCCGTCACCAGGAAAGCTCCGGGATCTAATCTGTGCGCTTAAACGGGATCACGACTGAGGTTAAGCCGGTGCAGAATCCCAATTTTCGAATGTGATCGGAGAAACTAAAAATCGTTTCGATACATCATCGACTCAACAGGCAGAGGGGTCTTGTCGTTGTATTTGGCCGACTGCTTGGTGTTATAGGGAGTGAGTATGTCACCTTCTACGAGAAAGTAGATTAGTTGGCCGACTGGCATGCCCTCATAAACACGAACTGGTTGTTTTACGGAGATTTCGAGCGTCCAGTAGTTACAAAAGCCAACATCACCTTTACCGGCAGTGGCGTGGATATCGATCCCCAGCCGTCCCACGCTTGATTTGCCTTCAAGGAAAGGGACTGCTTTGTGGCTTTCGGTGTATTCGATAGTGGACCCGAGGTAGTTGATCTGTGGCTCCAAAACAAATCCCTCCGGCGGGATCTCAAAATGATCGATCTCGTTGTGGGCCTTGGCGTCGAGAACACGGTTTCGGTAAGTCGCGAGGTGCCTTGAGAGGTGCACGTCGTAGCTATTGGTCCCGAGGCATTCGCGATCATAGGGCTGGATAACGATTTCGCCACGATCCATCGCAGCGAGAATTTCCGAGTCGGACAGAATCATAGTTTCAATCGATAGGGACCGACGCGCCTCTCGGCAAGAGATTTTTGAAGGCGAAGAGCTTAAAGAAGGATTCCGATTGCAGGTCGCGAGATCGAGGTTCAGGGTTGAACCGGTATGTCTGAAGAAACTTCCCTGGTTATCGCGATTGACGGTCCCGCCGCTTCCGGCAAAAGCACGGTGGCAAAGCGGCTCGCTGCCGAGTTGCGAATCGTATTCGTGAGCTCCGGCGGGATGTATCGAGCATTCACTTGGTGGGTTCTCGAAAACGGGGTTGATCCTAGCGACACCGTTGCCGTTGAGGAATTGCTCGAAAAGACAGTGTTCCAGTGCGGCGAGAAGAATAATGTCGGAACGATTGCCATCAACGGGCAGCTTCCTGCGTGGGAACAGTTGGCTAATGATCGCGTCAACGGGAGAGTTTCTCTCGTCGCTGCGATCCCCTTAGTGCGCTCACGTCTCGTTGATGAGCAGCGGGCATACGCTCGTGAACGTGGAGTCGTAATGGAAGGACGGGATATCGGATCGGTGGTGTTTCCGGACACGCCCTATAAGTTTTACATCGATGCTTCCCCTGAAGTGAGGGAGAGGCGTCGCCGTGCCGAGGGGATTGATGATTCTATTGCGGCGCGCGACAAGATGGATTCAAGTCGCGAGGCTTCGCCGTTGGTGATTCCAAAAGACGCGACCGTGGTTGATAGTTCGCATCTTACCATCGAAGAAGTGGTGGAGAAGTTAAAGGAAGTGATTGTCGGCTAGACTGGCGGGGAGAATTCAGCGCGGCACCACTGACGGGAATCTCAAGTTTGCGGTCCAGCTCTCTCCTGACTCCCATCATGTGATCGATCAATTCCGCAAATCACCTCAAAATGACGCATGTAGGCTTCACGAATCTTTAGTTCGGTTGCCGCGATTCGCGCCATGGTTGCTGCGGTGACCATCACCACTATGTTCAGCAAGAGCGTGGTCTAAAAACGCGTGCCCTTTTACACTAGGAGTTAACAACTCCCTTTGGATTCTTCAGTTTTGGATGATTTTGACGTAGAAGCGCTCTCAAGTCGGCTTTCATCTTGACTCAGGGGGGGATTCTGGTGGATGGGTAGAGGAGCGGGAACCGTTGCACAACATCTCCATGGAAAAGCCGAATTTTGATGAAGCCATTAAGAGTATCGTTTCTCAAGACGATCGCTACCAGCCGGATGGCTACCAATTCTTGAGGAACGTGCTTGACCATACTGTTTCTTCGTTGCGTCAGGATGAGTTGATCGAACATCGCCACGTCAGTGGGCCTGAACTTCTCGAAGGAGTGGTCGAGTATGGACTCAAGGAATTTGGTCCAATGGCGGTCGCTGTTTTAGAGTCTTGGGGCATACGAAGTGGAGAAGATATTGGCACGATGGTGTTCAATCTCATCGAAGCTGGGGCTTTTGGTCGTTCCGATGAAGACTCTCTCAGCGACTTTGAGGACGTCCTCGATTTGAAGGACGAACTGCTGAGACCCTTTCTTCCGTCGCGAAAGGTGCTTACGGAAGACGATAAGCAGGAACCGCCCGCGCGTGGGAACCAACCGGCTAAATCAAGCGAATGTTGAACTCTGAGTTTCTGGAGTTCCCTGAGACGACAGCGCGGGTGGCCACGCTGGATAATGGTCTGGAGGTCATTGTCAAAGAAGACCACTCGGCGCCAGTGGTGAGTCTCCAAGCATGGTGCCGAGCTGGAAGTATCCATGAAGGTGGTTGGCTGGGCGCCGGTATGTCTCACTTTCTTGAGCACATGCTTTTCAAGGGGACAGAACGTCGCAATGCTAACGAGATAGCACAAGCGGTGCAAGCAGAGGGTGGTTACATCAACGCCTACACCTCGTTTGATCGCACAGTTTACTGGATCGATACTCCTTCTGCCGGTTTCGAGAACTGTCTCGATGTGCTTTGCGACGTCGTCGCTTTCGCAAGGCTTCCCGAGGATGAGTTTGCCAGTGAAGCTGATGTGATTCATCGCGAAATTGCGATGGGCGATGACAATCCTGAACAGGTCCTCAGCAAGGCTCTTTTCCGTACCGCCTATACGATTCATCCATGCCGTTACCCAGTGATTGGTTTTCTCGACCTATTCAATCAGCTGGGTCGCGACGATCTCTATGGCTACTATTTGGAAAAGTATTCGCCGGATAATCTCTTTGTCGTTGTCGCGGGTGATGTCGATGCTGATGAAACGATTGAACGGATTGAATCTCACCTGGGTGGGATTTCCCGCCGCCGCCGCCCTTCTGTTGTCCTCCCGGAAGAGCCACGGCATATTGGAATTCGAGAAGAATCAGTCCCGTTTTCAACGGAGTTGGTTAGAGGTCGACTAGGGTGGCCGATTCCACCCGGTGATCACCCGGACGGCCCCGCCCTTGATATCTTGGCTGCTATCCTTGGTAATGGGAAAAGCTCAAGACTCTATCGAGAAGTGCGTGAAAATCAGCAACTGGTCAACAGCGTTGGTGCCTATTCGTATGCGCCTACTTTCCAAGGGCAATTCGTGCTCAGCTACGATACGGAACCGGGCAGTTCGAAGAGCGCTGATGAAGCAATACTGGGCGAAATCGATAAAGTGAAGTCAGACGGAGTCGCTCTCGATGAAGTGAACAAGGTGGTTCGACAAGCCCTTAGTTCCCAGTTTTCTACCCTGACTGACATGCGGGGCCAGGCTTCTGACTTGGGTTCTAACTGGATTACGACAAGGAATCTGAATTATACTCGTGACTATGTGAAAGATCTCCAGCGAGTTGAGTTGGAGGATGTGGTTAGGGTGGCTGATCAATACCTTGCCGACGATCGTTTCACGAGGGTGTCACTCGTGCCAGAGGCGGAGACTTCCGTTGCCAAGAGTTCTCCGCGCAAGGGGAGATCAGAAGACATTCGGCGGTTGGAGTTGGAGAATGGACTAACGGTATTGCTCCTCTCTGATAAGCGTGTGCCGTTTGTCTATGCGAATGGAGTTTTCAGAGGTGGCGTCCTTGCTGAAGACGTTTCAAAAAATGGGGTGACGCGACTGATGTCTCGCCTCCTCACAAAGGATACAGAAAACTATTCGGCGGAACGAGTGGTCACAAAGATTGAGTCGGTGGGTGGCGGCATCTCGAGTTCTGTTGGAAATAATTCTTTTGGAGTGACCGCTTACGGACTTCGTCCAGATGTCGGCCTCGCAGTCGATTTGCTTGGTGATGCGTTAACGAAACCGGCTTTCTTAGACGAGGCGGTGGAACGTGAGAAGCAGTTTCAGATTGCCCAGATCAAAGCAGAATCGGATCAGCCTTTTAGCGTGGCGATGCGGGAGCTACGCCGTCAGGTTTTTGGAAATCACCCCTACGCAATGAGCCTGAACGGTAGCGAGGCCTCAGTAAGCCAACTTAGTCGAGACTCGGTAATTCAGTTAAGAAAGCGACTTGTCAAAGGTGGGAATGGAGTTGTTGCCTTATTTGGAGATATTGATTTAGGCGAGGCTGAAGACCTTATCCGCTGCCGGTTTGGGAATGATATTCCAAGTGGAGAGCGAGAATTCTCGAAGCCTTTCGAGTTCATCTGTCCCAGTGGTGAAAATCGAGTCGTGAATTTAGTGCATGAAAAAGAGCAGGCTGTGATCGTAGTCGGCTATCGGACGGTATCGCTTGACCATGAAGATAACATTGCGCTCGATCTGATCGAGGAGGCATGCAGTGACATGGCGTCCAGAATGTTTATTCGGATTCGGGAGGAACTCGGATTGGCTTACTCCGTGGGAGCGACACGAATGCAGGGACTTGAACCTGGTATGATAATTTTCTATGCCTCTACGGCGCCTGAGAAATTAGAGCAAGTAGAGGAGGAAATGCTCAGGGAAATTGAGCTGATTGCCAACGAAGGTCTTACGAAAGAGGAATTTGAACGTGCTAAAGCTTCATGGCTTGGCAAAGAAGTAATCCACCTTCAGGGCGTCCGCGAGTTGGCTGGCACAGCTTCGGTGGATGAGCTGGTTGGATTGGGTTGGGACCACTACCGGAAAGCTCCCGGGAAAACTGATGCGGTTAGCCGCAACGAAATTCAAGATGTAGCGGCACGCTACCTTTCCCCGCCTAACCGTGTCATTGTCCGTCTGACCAATCCCGAGGCGAACTAGGCTTTGGTGGGCGTTTTCTCTTTCCTCTCAACGCCACCAATCCCGGGAATCTGTGTCACTCCGGGAAGGGCGACTGGCGCAGGATTGTATTTTTGCTCCCAATCCATATTACCCTCTTGGGCGAAGAGATCTTCATCCGCATTCATGGCTTCTTCCCAACTGATTTCTTCACCGGTGTGCGCCGACATTCGCCCCATAATTGCCATCATGCTGGAGTGAAGCATTCGGCTTCCGTCATTGATGTGGTTTCCAGATCTGATGGAGGCAAAAAGCTCATCATGTTCGACTTGATACATGTTCGACTCGCCAGTGCGCGGCTTTCTGTAGCGCCAGATAATTTCTCCGTTGTTATCCTCGATGTAAGGATCTGAACCACGACCGATGATGAGGGTGCCCTTAGTTCCGCGAATGAAGTCTGCGTTTTCATTGAGGCAACCCGGGGTTTTTCGGGAGGCAAGATGGCACCATACGTTATTTGGGTATTCGTAAGCGATGTGATAGTGGTCGAAAATATTGCCAGTTCCGACCTGCGGGCTGGCAAGCCCGCCAGTGGCTCGGCAACGGATTGGACTTGTATCACCCATAATCCAACCGATTTTATCTACGCTGTGGACGGCCTGCTCAACCAGTCCACCGCCTCCAAGCCAAGTGTAGTTGTACCAGTTTCGGATCTGCCATTCGATATCCGTCATCCCGTCGGTCCTAAGTGACGGATTGAGGTGGGGCTTGGAATGACCCGAGTAATAAGTCGCGTAGACACTGGTGACATCACCAATTAGTCCGCCTTCCATGACCTGACGGAAGGCTTCGATGCGGCTGGGCGAGTAGCGCCAGCAGAAACCGGCAACAATGGAAATCGGTTTCCCCTCCGCTATCTGAAGAGTCTCGAAGGAATGGCGAATTCCGGCAGCATCAACGGCCATCGGTTTTTCTGCAAAGACATGCTTCCCTGCTTCAACGGCAGTCCTAAAGTGAAGAGGACGAAATCCGGGTGTGGTCGTGAGAATGACGACATCCACCCCCGAATTGATGACTTGCTTATAGGCGTCGAGGCCAACGAACTGGCGCTTTTGCGGAACGTTGACCTTATCGGCAAGGTTTTCGTTTTTCCGCAGGGTGGCGAGCGACTTGTCGATCTTTTCTTGGAAGACGTCACCCATGGCATAGAGCTCAACATTATCATCTGCTGAAAGGGCTTGGGCTGCTGCCCCTGTTCCCCGTCCGCCCGTTCCAATGAAGCCGACCTTAAGTTTTTTTTCCGGGTCAACGCCTTCGCCTCGAGCTTGGCCTGCAAGGGCTACCGTGGCTGCGGTGGTGCCAGCTGCCGTCCGCATAAAATGGCGTCGGTCTGTATTGGAGGAAGGCTGTTTCATTTCAGGATTGCGTGCGTCTGTGATAATCTACAATTGACTGAAAGTTTCCAAAGGGACCTGATGTGACAAGTGTAAAAGTATCGCGCAATCGAGGTCTGCCTCGATGTGTTCGATTTACCAGGTGCAAATTCGTCGCATTCAAGTTAGGGTCGACGAGAGCGAACTATGCGCGCGACTTTGAAGGGTTTATCTACTGAGATATTGATGGTGGCTCTGAGTCTGTTGGCCCTCTCGGCTAGTAGTTCGGCCCATCAAGTTTCATCGGTTTCGTTGATCACCCACTTGGATACAGAGGGACGGACTTATCTCCTAGATGCTGCCATGGCGGTTATTCCTAGTCAGGACCAGGCGAGGAACGATCAGATTTCGCCTGAAGAAGCTGCCCGGCTGTTTGCGGAGGAATATCTGTCTGTTTTGTTTGATGAGGAAGAGCAAAATCCCGAACTCGAGATTGAACGAATCAACACGAGTGATGAGGAAACACCGCAGGAGCTGCAGCAACAGGAAGTGCTCGTGAAAATGACTGGTTCTATTCCGCAGGGTGCCAAAGAATATCTGCTCTATTTGGATCCTTCCAGTCCGATGGCAGTTGTCATGGTTGCCATTAAAGATCAGAAGCCTGAACGGCGAATGCAGGTCATCCTTGCTGGAGAATACAGTCGCCCGATTAATGTTCAGCCGGTCATAGAGGACGATCCGTTTGAGGCTTTTTCGCAAGAAAAAGGGGAGGCTGCGGTGCTAGGAGCTCGTCTGGGGAAGGCCGGCCATCAGAGGGAAGAGCGTGGAGCGTTTGTAAGTGGGTGGATAGATCTGTTCGATGGGCCACTCTCGCTAGTTCTCCTGCCGGGGGTGCTTCTTCTCCTGACCTTGAAAGGCTGGCCTACGGTGATTCAA
>DCQY01000126.1:83431-100125 GCA_002323995.1 Akkermansiaceae bacterium UBA1506
TTGGTGGATTACTTGCCGTGTTAGCCTGCGAGATCTTCTTTAACCGTAAGCTTCGTTGGTGGCGAATCGTGCTGCTGACTGTGGCAGGGGTGATGGCCGGTTTGATAGTGACACAGAGAGCGGACTTTTATCGGCTCTTCGTCGAGCCCGAGCAGGTAGAATTGGGGCAAGTCATTCTGTACGTCACCGGAGCGGAGTTGGCGGTTGTTCTTATTGCCCTTTTTTCGGCGCTGCTGCTCCTAACGCTGAGGCGTTTTGAATGGTATGAGAAACTCGTTAGTCAACCGCTTGCAGCGCTCGTTGTGGCCTGCGGAATTTTTGAGTTGATTAAGAACCTTTTCTGACGATTGGAGTTCGACAAATCGCCTATTTTGCAGTCTCAGTGAAAAGGTTGAACGCTTCTCGAATAGTTTGTTTTAGCATTTCGGTGACTTTATTGGCTTTCGTCAGCCTGTTTGCTTCGAGCTGCGCATTCGAAAAACAGTTGGTTTCTGATCCAGCCGTCATGGTAGGGGACCTTCCATCGACCTGGACAGGAGGAGGTTGGCAAGTGCCAAGCCAGTCGGTGACCGGATGGGCTTATGATTTCAAGAGTCCGCAGCTAAATGCATTGGTAAACGAAGCCGTTGATCAAAGTTATAGTCTTTCGGCGGCGCTCGCTCGTCTGGACCAGGCAGCGGAGCGGGCCACTATTACTAATGCGGGGCGTCTGCCGGAGATAAGCGCCACCCTGCAGGCAAACCGTTCTCAGAACCTCCGGGGTGCTAATTTTCAGAAGGTTCGAGCCAATAATTTTAACTTTGCCACGAGTGTAGCGTGGGAGATCGATCTCTGGGGAAGGATCAAAAATCTTCGTGATGCCGATCTTGATGAGGTGAACGCTCAGGCTAACCTATATGAATCGTCAAGGCTGTCTCTTGCTGCCAATGTAGCCAAGGTTACTTTTGATATCGTTGAAGCAAGGCTCCAGATAGATCTATCGAATCAAACCCGCCGAAGCCTTCAGACTAATCTTGAAATCCTGGATGCCCGACTGGAAGCGGGAGGAGGTGACGAACGCACTGCTCTCGAAATCAGTTTGACTCGCGCCGATATTGCCGTTGTGAAAGCCGGTATAATCGAAAATCAGCGGCAACTCGATGCCGCGAAACGGATCCTTGAAACCCTATTGGGACGCTATCCGTCCGGGATGGTCGAATCTCTCTGGATAATGCCTACTATTTCGCGCGAAATTCCCGCAGGTTTGCCCAGTGAATTGCTACTGCGACGCCCTGACTTGCTCGCAGCTGAGGCCCGTGTCGATGCTGCTCTGAAAGACCTCGCCGCCAGTCGGAAAGCCCTTCTCCCAACGGTCCGGATTAATGGTGGAGTGGGAACGTCGACCACTGATGAATTTGGTGATATTCTTGATATCCAAAATTTGATCTGGAACGTCGGCTCGAATCTCGCCCGGCCTCTCTATCGAGGTGGTGAACTAAAAGCCCAGATTAGAATAAGTGAAGCCCAAAGAAACGAACTGGTTTCCGATTACGCCAATTCGGCCTTGGTAGCGTTTCGCGAAGTCGAAACTGCCTTAGCTTCGGAAGGCTACATTCGCGGCCAGATTCAGGAATTGACCCTCGCTGCAAAGGAAGCGCAAAGAGCTGAAGCGCTTAGTTTGGGCCAGTATGAGGAAGGTATCGTGGATATCATTACTCTTCTTGATAGCCAGCGCCGTGCCTTCAATTCCCAGAGTTCTCTCCTCTCCGCGCAGCTTTTACTGCTGAAAAATCGAGTGGATCTCTACCTCGCGCTGGGCGGTGATTTCGACCATCTCCTCACCGACAAGTAATTCTGTATTAGGACCGAAAGTGGTTGTTATGCATGTTGCCTAGCTAACCTATTATCGCTAGTATTTGCTGCGAATCTGCAACTTTACGCTAATCTAGGGGTTGCAGACCCTACTCCGTTCCCAATGAAACTCGCCTTTCGAATACTGGCTCCTGTTCTCGTGATTGTCGGGTCTGTTTGGCTGGCCAAATACTTCATTTCTACAAAGCCGGAGCCGCGGAAAATGGCGGTGAAACCGCAGATCACGAAGGTTGAGGCGACTAGGTTGAAACCAGAGACTTTCCAGGTATTTGTGGAAACTCAGGGGACCGTCCGGCCAAGGACAACCAGTGTGATTATCCCCGAGGTAAGCGGCCGCGTCATGTTTGTCTCGCCAAACTTTCGGGAGGGAGGGTATTTTGAGAAGGGAGATGTCCTTCTTGCGATCGATCCGATCAACTATGAAACGGCGATGATAATCGCTGAGAGCTCGGTGGCACAGGCGTTTCGGACTCTTGAGGAAGCCAAAGTGTCCAGCAAGCAGGCCGTAGAGAATTGGCAACGGGTGGGTAAAACAACTGAGCCCAGTGACCTTGTGAAGAAAATTCCTCAACTTCGAGAGGCCGAAGCTCGACTCAGAGCAGCGGAAGCAGAACTGGAAAAAGCAAAGCGTGATCTGGAAAAGACCAAAATTAAAGCGCCCTTTGCAGGCCGCATCGCCGAACAAATCGTCGATATCGGTCAGTATGTGTCTCAAAATACTCAGTTAGGTCGGGCTTTCGCGACTGATGTGATGGAGGTCAGGCTCCCCTTGACGAATACCGAATTGGCTTTTGTTGATCTTCCTGAGACCTTTCGTGGTGAGCCTCAAGCTGAAATAAGACGAGAAATTCAAAAGGCCCCCGAAGTGAGTTTTAGAGGGATAATCGGCAATCATGTGGGCCGCTGGGATGGTAAGATAGTCAGGGTGGATAGTTCAATTGATGAAATGTCACGGCAACTCTTTGTTGTTGCCGAAGTGAGCGATCCTTATCGCTACGAGAAAGACGATGATTCTCCTCCTCTAAAAATTGGGATGTTTGTCGATGCTCTCGTGAAAGGAGATAAACTTGAGAACGTTTTTATTCTGCCGCGTCAAGCGGTTCGTATTGGCGGGGAGGTGATTGTTATTAAGGACGACAACACGATTCGACGTCAGAGAGTAACTCCAATTTTTTCCGAGGATAAACGGATCGTGATCCCAGCTGAAGGCGGCGGATTAAAAGCTGGTGAGGTAGTTTGTCTGACACCCTTAGCTTACCCTGCTAACGGAGCAAAAGTGCTTCCGACCATCGATGGTGTGACGCCTGATGTAGAAACCCAGGGGGAGATCTTCGGAGGAAAGGGTGGTAAAGGGAAACGCATGAAAGGCGTGAAAGGCACGAACGATTCAGTTGGAGAGAGCTCTAACGCTGCCAAGCCGGCCGAAACAGCTAAGAGACTTTGAATTGGGTGATTTTGACCGACTAGTTTCGATGATATCCTTTTTCGCGAGAAACGGTGTTGCCGCCAATTTGCTTTTGATAGCAATTGTGATGGCAGGAGCTGGGGCTCTCTTTTCGAAACGTATTCCGATCGAGGTATTTCCTGAACAGGAATCGAGGACAATCCTTATATCAGTGCCATACCGGGGAGCAACGCCTGAGGAGGTGGAGGAATCTGTTGTTATTCGAGTTGAGGAGGCGATTGCCGACGTCGAGGGGATTGAAGATTTGATTTCGACTGCCAGATCCAATGGTGGATATGTTGCTGTTGAAGTGGATGACGATTACGACCTTCGCGAAGTTAGGGATAACCTAGAAGCACGAGTTGATGGGCTGACTGATTTTCCTCCGGATGAGGCGGAGAGCGTATCGATCAGGCATCTTGAGCCGAGTCGATGGGTCATCAGCGTGGTCGTGAGTGGGGATCTTAATGAGCACGATTTGGTCGCATTGGGAGGACAAGTTCGCGATGAACTGCTCGGGCTGCCTGAAGTTACAAGTGCGGAACTTCAGGGTGTCCGACCCTATGAAGTCGCGATCGAAATCGAAGAAGATGCGTTGCGCAAATACAACTTAACCTTCAATGAAGTGTCACGAGCCTTGCGTCAGTCGTCTATCGATTTGCCAGCTGGAACACTTGAAACGGTGGCTGGAGAGGTTGTTTTGCGGACGAAAGGGCGAGCCTACAATAAGGAGCAATTCGAGGAAATAACCCTCGTAGCTCGGCCTGACGGAACTCGCATAACGGTTGGAGATGTCGCAAGAGTTGTTGACGGTTTCGACGAAAATCCCTTTGTGGCCCGTTTTAACTCTGAAAGGAGCGTTCTCGTAGCTGTATTTCGCGAGGGAAACCAAAGTGCAATTCGTATCGCCGACGAAGTTAGAAACTTCATGGAAGACTATCGAAGTCGTTTGCCAGCGGGTGCCAAAATTGACTATTGGGCAGACTCTTCGCGGATTGTAAAAGGTCGACTCGAAACTCTGTTGGAATCGTTCTGGAAGTCGATGTTATTCGTCTTCGTTCTTTTGACCCTTTTTCTTCGCCCAAGTTTGGCTTTTTGGGTCGTGATAGGAATTCCAGTATGCTTCACGGGGGCTTTCGCGCTCATGCCGTGGATGGATGTGTCCATCAATATCGTCAGCCTCTTTGGCTTTATTCTCGTGCTTGGGGTAGTGGTGGATGATGCGATAGTCACCGGTGAGAATATTTACACTAGACAAAAAGATATTGATGACCCGGTCGAAGCGGCGATAAAAGGAACCCACGAGGTCACGCTGCCCGTGGTGTTTGGTGTGTTGACGACCATGCTGGCTTTCGTGCCCTTGTTTTTCATTTCTGGTTTTCAGGGGGCTTGGATGCCTCAGATTGCAACTATCGTTATCGCCGTTCTAGGTTTTTCTCTCATCGAATCTAAGCTCATTCTTCCTTCGCATCTGACCCACAAGCCGGGGAAATGGCTGCAGGCTCTTGGTTTGTTTTTTCTAGGGCATCGCCTAACTCAACTTTTTAGCAGGATTTATCGGGGCCTCTCCGCATTTCAGGCAACGATTGCCGGCAGTTTGGAGTGGTATGTTAGAAAAGTTTATCAGCCGTCTCTAGATTGGTCATTACGCAATCGCTACGTCGTCATGTCTCTGTTTGTTGGGTTCTTCGTGATCCTTGTAGGTGCCTTTCAAGGGGGAAGGATAAAGGAGGTAAGTTTTCCCAGAGTAGAAAGTGAGCGTGCAACCTGTCGCCTTACGATGCAGGAGGGGACGCCCTATGAGGTTACAGAAAAGTATGTCCTCATGATGGAAGAAATCGTTCTCGACATGAAGGAAAGGTATGTCGGGCCTGATGGAATTTCGGTGATTGAGGACGTTTTTACGAGCATTGGTGGGCAGGGGGTCTCTTCTTCCAAGGGGCGGAATTCAGCCGGGCGAAGTCACCTGGGGGAGGTCGTTTTCTACATCAGAGCACCGGAGGATCGGCTTTTCGATATTGGTGCCCGTGAATTGGCAAACGAATGGCGTGAGGAAATACAAAATCGGGGTGGAATCGTCGGGGCAAAACAACTCTATTTCCGCGCAGAAATCGGACGGGGAAGAGATCCAATCGAGGTCCAGCTGCGCAGTCAGAACAGCGTTCACCTGACGGCGGCAGCCAAGGAGGTCCGAAAAAAAATGAGCACCTACGAAGGCTTGTTTGATATATCTGATAATCTTGATGAGAGTAGGGACGAGATACAGCTTGCGATTCGCCCCGAGGCGGAGCAGTTCGGGGTTACGATGTCAGATCTTGCCCGGCAGGTAAGACAAGCGTTCTTCGGTGAGGAGATCCAAAAGATCCAGCGCGACCGAGATGAGGTGCGTGTGATGTTGCGTTACCCCCTTGAAGATCGTCAATCGATCGCGGCACTCAAAAGCATGATGATTCGCACTGTGGATGGTCGCGCTGTGCCGTTTACGTCGGTTGCAGAGGCAAAAATAGAGCAGAGCATGCCGCGTATTGAGAGAATCGACCGGAGCCGGGCGGTAGAAATATCAGCCGATGCTGACAAGGAGGTAGCAGACCTTGATGCGATTCGTTCCGATGTGGCGGCATGGATGCCTACTGTTCTCGCTAAGTATCCGGGCATGAATTTTAGCTTCGAAGGGGAAGCGCGCGAGGAGCGAGAGAATTCCAATAGTATCACTGTCGGTATGTGCCTGATTATCTTTGGGATTTACGCAATGCTGGCCATACCATTTCGCTCCTACATTCAACCTCTTATGGTGATGTCAGTAATTCCCTTCGGATTGATAGGGGCAGTTCTAGGGCACTTGATTGAGGGGTGGGTCCGCGGAGAACCAGGGGGAATTCCACTCAGCTTTTTAAGTTACTTTGGAATGCTGGCTCTGTCAGGGGTCGTTGTAAATGACAGCCTTGTCCTAGTGGACTATATCAATCGGAGGCGTAAGGCAGGAGATAGCCCTTACACCGCCGCAAGAACGGCTGGAGCAGCGCGATTCCGAGCAATTATCCTGACTTCAGCGACAACTTTTGCCGGTCTTTTTCCTTTGATCCGAATGCAGGAAACGCAGGCACAGTTTTTGATTCCGATGGCCATAAGCCTTGGATATGGGATCCTTTTTGCCACTTTCATCACCCTGATTCTGATTCCGGTCAACTATCTTGTGATGAATGACATTTTGACCGGATTCAAGGGGCTATACGGCAAAGACGGCAACACGAAACCTCGGGCTCACAACCTGAAGACATCCGGCGCTTCGTGATCTATTCACCAGCCTTCGGGAGAGATAAGGAATCGATCTCGAGGCGGCATCGAAGGAACTTAATTTCCCCTTTGGGTGAGGGAACTACAATGGTGGTCTTGGTTTTGCGAAGCCCGAATAGTTTATCGGAAATAGTAGCTTCAAAAGGCTGTAATTGCGTTGTCCACTCTGCCATACGCTGTTGATATTCTGCTTCGGTAGCACTGGCTTCTCGGGAGGGAACTGCTGGACCGTAATTTCCGGAGAGTCGGGCTTCTTCGATGATGAAACCGTAAGGATTGCCCACCTCGAGCCTGAGTTGAGTCCCATCCTTTGACTTTTCAGTTGATACAAAATTTACGAGGAAGGCGCCGTATTCAGTTCTCATGATTGAGGCGCCCAGTGAGCCCATTTTGAGGTGCGCCATCGAACTCTCGGGTTGAACTCCGCTTATCCCATCGGTGGTGATGTCGGCATTCTCAACAAGCATGACAAAGCTGATCACTTCGAGTTGTTCACGTGAGTCTGCCTGCATCTCAATGTCGAAGGCCGTCCACGTAAGAGGGGCGAGAGTTTTGCTGACCCGCACCTCGAACGGCGCTAACGATTCCTGCCATGCCCGAATCTCAGGGTTGGCGAGACTATATTCTTCCCCGTCGCCTAGTTCAGGTGTTCCGCCACCGTGACTACCTCGAAGTGTGAATTGATTGATGGCGAATCCGTAGGGGTTACCGACGCTAAGGCGGGCATCATAGCCTCCGCGTTCGATATTGATATTGACGCTCTCAAGCCTGATGAGAAATGTTCCGTGATCTGTGTGCAGAAGGGTATGCCCACCCATGCCAGTTCGGAGGTAGACGATTTTATTGCCGCGCGATCCGAGCGTTCGAATTCCATCGACAGATTGTTCGAGGCTGCCGAGACGATCGGCAAACGATCCGTCTTCTTGCGAGAAACCAATCTTAGTTTCTGCGGCAATGACTCGCGTTTTCAACTGGGCCACTTCATCCCTTGTATCAGAACGCACCTCGCGAATCTCGGCCTCGAGGCGATCGAGGCGAGATCCTGTCTTGTTGTCGCAACTGGAGAAAATAAAAGACGAAAAAATGACAAGAGCTGCCTGATGATATCCAAATCTGGTCATTTGCGAGAGGGTGAGTAAGGTGCTGTAAGAGAATCACTAAAGAAAATCTACTGTTGTTTTAGAATAGTAGGGATGGAGAGCAATCCGGAGGAGTTGACATGACGAATCGAGACCTCGTCGGGGCGTTTGGGGATTCGATAACTTAGCTCTTTAGCTGGCATAAGGCGCAAGGTCGTCCACGTGTTGCCGTCTTTTATCTGGATAAGCCTCCAGCGCGCATCATTAGCTGGTTTGAAGGAAAGGGTTAGCGCATTGCTTTCGACAATTGGTGCCACATAAACAGGGCTAGGTTGGTTGGATCCGTTCCACGGGGTGGCTGGAGGGATGGCAACTTCGTCATAAGCGCTTTGAAGTTTGCTGCGTAGCCCATCACGATCCTCCTTGATCGCCTTGATGCTCCAGTGGATATGCCCAGGACCCATGCGCGAAGCAAACTTGCGTGTTTGGTCAATCTGGCGAATTGATTCTGTTGCGGGTCTACCTTTGTCCTCAGAACTCATGATTCGGTTTGATGCTATTCCCGGATAGAGGTGACGCTGCTGCAAGTTCTGCTCAGCCCACCATTTGTTGAGGGCAGTGAAGCTTTGATCTGGTGGATCGATCCGCCAGTAGAGTTGAGGCGAAAAGTAGTCGAGCCATCCCTGTTGAAGCCATTTTCTCGAGTCGGCAAAAATATGATCGTAGGCATCAAGCCCAGCTTTGGTTGAGTTCGGGTAGCCTGGCCGCCAAATACCAAAGGGACTGATACCCACCTCGACCCATTCCTTAGTCGATTTTACGGAAGCATAGAGGTCAGAGACAAAAGCGTTGATATTATTTCGACGCCAGTCGCGGAGGTCGAGTTTACCGCCTTTGGCGCGGTAGGCCGCATAGGAAGCTGAGTCATCGAACTGATCGTAAACTTTCCCGTTCACCGTTTTTGGGTAGGGGTAGAAATAGTCATCGATATGAATTGCGTCGACGTCATAGCGTTTCGTCACGTCAACCATCACTTCTATGGCTCTTTTGCGAATAAAGTCGGAAGCGGGGTTACCCCATTTCATAGTGCCAGCCGAAAGCATTAGCGAGGAATGGGTTTTTGTGATGTGTTGAGATGATTTGCTGGAGCGTTCCGTAGCACTGGCCCGAAAAGGATTGAACCAGGCATGGAGTTCGATGCCACGCTTGTGGGCCTCATCAATCGCGAAGGCAAGTGGATCGTAGCCATCGGATGGCGCTTTGCCCATGTTCCCCGTAAGAAAAAATGACCAAGGTTCGATCTTTGATTTGTAAAGCGCGTCGCATTCAGTGCGGACTTGCAGAATGACAGCATTGAAGCCGGTCTCGGCGGCAGTATCCAGCAGTTCAACAAGTTCAGCACGTTGTTGGGTTGGACTCAGGTTATTTCTCGAGGGCCAGTCAATATTGTGAACGGTAGCGATCCAAGCTGCTCTGAATTCACGGCGGGGATCGGGGACACTACTCTTGGTCGGCAGATAGTCGGCTGATGCTATGGAGCCAATTAGCAGGGCCGCAGCTAGAAGAAGTGAACGGGTAAAGGGCGCGTTCATGAGGAATTCGACGGGCACTTATTATAGCGTCGGCTTTTGAGGCGGCAAACAGTATCGTCTGCATAATACGGATTCTTCAGGGTGTTGGAACTGTCAGCCACACGGAAAAAAGCCAATCGGGTAAAAGCCCCAATTTTCATCATCGACTTGGTTCGTGGTTTTCGTCGTAATCCGCTCGTCGGAAGTTTTGTAAAAGTGGAAAACTCAAGCAAATGCACGGTCAAGTAGGGCGGCATTCTTTGAAGTGGCTGGCTGTCTAAGTTGCCAGATAATCGGGCCGTTCGCTTGCGTTTTTGACTTCGGCAGCGAAAATGCGCCTATGGCGGAGTTGGATTCAAAGAATCAAAAGCCGGTCGGTGTCGAGACTATTCTGGAAGCTCTTGAGAGTCAGTCCGCCGATCGAATTGCGTCTATTGCTGAGGAGGCTCACCCTGGAGATGTCGAGCAGGCGTTTGGGCGTCTGGATGAGGGGATCAGGGATGATGTGCTCGAAAATCTTCCGAGTGAAGTTCTTTCAGAGTGGGCCGATTACCTGCCGGTCGCTGATCTCGAGCGGGGGCTGGAAAGCCTTCCCGAAGGCCAGAAAGCCGAGGTGCTTGATTCCCTCTCGGACGATGAGCTCGTCGACCTCCTTCAGGAAGTGGAGGAGGAAGATCGAGATGAGTACATGGAGCTTTTGCCCGAAGATAAACGGGAGGAAGCAGAGGAACTCATGCGTTACCCTGAGCAGACGGCGGGTGGACGAATGACGAAAGCGATGGCAACGCTTCCGGTCAACCTTACGGTGAAGGAGGCGCTTAAGAAACTCGAGGAAGAACATGATGAAGCCGAGCTGCTTAGCCGAATTTTCGTGATCGATGATCGGGATCATCTCGTCGGAAAGCTTCGCTTGAGGGATCTTGCCTTCTCAACCTGGGATACGCCGGTCGCGGAATTAATGTCCAAGGCTGAAATAAGTATCAACGCGATGGAAGACCAGGAAGAGGCGGGACAGATGATTTCCCGCTATGATCTTATGGCATTGCCAGTGGTAGACAACTCAAAGCGCCTCGTTGGTGTGATTACCTACGATGACGCGCTCGATATTATCGAAGAAGAGTCGACCGAGGATATGGAAAAGATCTCCGGTATCGGCGGTGAGCGCGGTGATCAGGCTTATCTTCAAATTTCCACTTTAAGCCATTTAAAACGGCGTTTTGGTTGGGTTCTCGTATTGGCGTTTCTTGCGCTGACTTCTGGCTTTGTATTGCACAGTTACGAAGAAGTTCTCACGGCCTACTACGTTTTGGCCATCTACTTTCCTATGGTGGTAGCTGCTGGCGGTAATACGGGGGCTCAGTCTGCGACAATGGTAATTCGCGCGATGTCACTAGGTGAGTTGGACAAGCGGGAGTTTGGTCGTGTGATTTGGAAGGAGGCCCGTGTCGGTATCCTGTTAGGAGGATTGCTGGGCATTTGCGTGGCTATCCAGATTAACTTTTTGCTCCCGTCGTCTCTGGTCTCGGAAGGAGTAAGCATGGTCACTTTGGCGCTGGTCGTAGCCGGAGCACTTACCATTCAGGTTTGCAGTTCGACGTTATTCGGAGCGCTGCTGCCGATTTTAGCGCGGATAATGAAACTTGACCCTGCCGTGGTGGCATCGCCTGCCATTACCACGATTGTCGACGTGAGTGGAGCAGTCATTTACTTCTCTATTGCGAAGGCATTCTTTGTCTAATGCTCCGCGAAAGAAAGCACTGGAGTTGAGCCGCAGCAGGGAGAGTGCCGGTAAGGTTCTGACCGGAATCGTTCATTGAGAAGGCTGGTGATCCCACGCTTAGGGTGCCGGTATTCAGCGGGGCGATATCTGTTAGTTTAGATGAAGTCCCCCGAAACTAAAACGGCAGTTTACCGCCGCTCATGCCACCCATTTGTTTCATCATCTGATTCATCTTGCCTTTGCTACGCATCATCTTGCGCATTTGGCCGAACTGCTTGAGCAGGGAATTGACTTGGGTGACTGAGGTGCCGCTGCCGGAAGCAATACGTTTGCGCCGGGAAGCCTTGATGATTTCCGGGCGCCGACGCTCCTTGGGCGTCATAGAAAGAACAATGGCCTCGACGTGCTTCATCCGCTTTTCATCAACGTTCATGCCTTTCATCTTGTCTCCCATGCCCGGCATCATACCAAGGATGCTGGTCATACCACCCATCTTGTTCATCATTCGCATCTGGCTGAGAAAGTCATCAAAATCGAACGAAGCCTTCTTCATTTTATCCGCCATGCGGAGCGCTTCTTCTTGGTCGATAGCCTCGGCGGCACGCTCGACGAGCCCGACAACATCGCCCATGCCGAGAATTCGGCCGGCCATGCGGTCGGGGACAAAAGCTTCGAAGTCGGAAAGCTTTTCACCCACGCCGGCGAATTTGATGGGCTGACTGGTTACGGACCGCATTGAGAGGGCTGCACCCCCGCGGGCGTCACCATCTAACTTGGTCAGGACGAGACCAGTCAAACCGATTGCTTCGTTGAAGGTCTTTGCCACATTGACAGCCTGTTGGCCAGTAGCCGAGTCCGCAACGAGCAGAGTTTCTTTCGGAGCGAGAAAATCACGTAAACCTTTGAGTTCCCCAATTAGACGTTCGTCAACTTCTTGGCGGCCTGCAGTATCAAAAATAACCACGGTGCCATTCTGGTCTTCAGTCCATTTTAGAGCGGCCTTGGCGACTTTCACTACGTCTGTCTCTCCTGGTTTGGGCTGGAAGACGGGAATATCGATCTGTTTGCCTAGCGTAGCGAGTTGATCAACTGCAGCCGGTCGGTAGAGGTCGCAGGCAACGAGCAGAGGACGGCGACCTTCTTTTCTGAGATGCAAAGCCAGTTTCGCAGAGGTCGTGGTTTTACCAGCTCCATTTAATCCGACCATGAGGACTCTGGCAGGAGAGTTTAGATCAAGTGGTGCGGCATCTCCACCGAGAAGCTCAGCAAGTTCGTCGTTAAAGATTTTGACGATCTGCTGGCCCGGCTTGATGCTCCTTAGCACTGCTTCGCCAAGTGCTTGTTCTTTAACGCGCGCGATAAAATCCTTGGCAACGGAAAACTCGACATCAGCCTCCAGCAGTGCCAGTCGCACTTCGCGAAGGGCATCGGAGATATTTTTTTCGGAAAGTTTGCCATGTCCTCGCAGTTTCTTGAAGGTTTCCTGCAGGTTGTCGGAGAGAGAGTTAAACATGGTGGCCTGTCAAATGGAGGGTGTCGTATCTGATGCCGGAGAAGCTTCGGGGACGGCACTGTTCTCATCACTCGGTGGAATTTCAAGTGGAGCATTTTTACCGGGTGAAGTGACCTTGGCATCTATGTAATCGGCAATTTGTTCAAGGTTAAACGACCATGAGATAACCTCGTTTTCGGGATTATTGGCGTGCCGAAAGCTGAATTGGACTTCATAAGTGTCTAACCTGAGGCGCTGAGGAACCTGATATAAAGCCTTGCCGGTTCCATAATCGTATTGATGAGGAACCTTGCCGAAACCGCTGATCCTCATGGAAATGCTTTCCGGCTGGACACCTGGAAGTCTCGAGAGGTCAATTTCGATGAGGGGAAGCCGATTGCCAATGTTCGAGTCGACAGGGGGCATCACGGTGACCAGCGGCGATTGGATAGACCCATCTTCATTGATGGTCTCGGTCATGAGTCGATGACTCGCGACAGCGTGGTGGCTGCCCCCAAAGTTGAGGGCTGGATCAAAATTTGCAAGGGTGGTGCCGTGGACGATATAGCGGCCGATCTCCATATTTTCCGTATTCCAGGGCGACTTTTTTCCATTAACCGTAAAACAAGCTTCATAGCCGAATTCCTTAGCCAGTTTAGTAACTTGATCGTTGTAGATTCCGTAGGGGAAAGCGAACACCTTTTCGACGGCTCCAGTATCTCCAAATTCCTCAACGAGAAAGTGGTGGGATTCCTCTAATTCTTCCTTGAGCCACGCCGTGTAGGCCTCGGCTGATCTTCCTTTGCGATCTGATAAATTGTGGTGGCTCACTGAGTGGCTCGAGAGCGTTGCGCCCGCTGCTGCTAGTTCGCGGATTTCCTCGTGAGTCATCGATTTGCCACCAATCCCGATGTAATTTTTGTATAGGAAGACGGTGAACGGGTAGTTAAACTCTTTGAGCACATCCATGGCCAGCGAGTGCGTTGCTTTCCAGCCGTCGTCGATCGTTATCATTACGCTTTGATTAGGAATAGGATTTTTGCCCCGCTTCCAGTCCAGAAATTCTCTCATGCTGATGACCGGTTTTTGGGCATCTTTGATCGCCTGCATTTGATCGCGGAAATCACCGATATTGATCACCATATCGTTAGTGGTTTTCCCTGCCGTAAAATCGTGATAGCCAAGAATTGAAACGCGGGCGGCTTTGTTTACGACCGGCTCCATGGGGACCGGTTCTGGTGGTGGTGGAATATCAACGGGATCCGCAACGATTGGCTCGGCGTCTCCTGAAGTTTCTCCACCGTCGAGGGCCACTTTCACTTGTTCGCCCTGCGGATTACCTCTCTCACAACTCGTGAAAAAAACCACGCTGAGGAAAGTCGGGACTAGCAAGAACCAAGTGAGAGGAGAGCGATGCATGGATCAATGTGTGATTCGGGACATTATACGCGGGAAAATGAGGGTGAAAACGCCGAAATAGCGCTGACAAGGAGGCAATCATGTTTGCGAATCTAAATGGCTTGGCTTATGGGTCTAAAACGTAAACAATTCTAATTATGGCTGATCAAAACATCGAAGTTACGGCGTATCTCAAAACGTTTTGTGGGTGGAGTGAAGGGGTTCGCTCAATTTTCCGCAAATACGACATCGAATTCGAAGAAAAAGACATCATCAAGAATCCTGCTTTCCGCTGGGAAATGGAGCAGAAAAGCGGGCAGCCGCTTTCCCCATGCGTCATCGTCAACGGCAATATGCTTGCCGATGTCAGCGGTGAAGAAGTGGAGCAGTGGATGATCGACAATGGTATCCTTCAGAAAAGTGAGGCGGAACCCGACGCTCCGATTGATTCCTCTTGCACCGATGAAGAACACGCTGCAATGGAGGCAGAGGCTCGTCTCAACATGGGCACGCCTAATGTGCGTATCATTGAGTAGTTTTTAGGCTTCACGTTTCCCCGGATATGGGTGAGGATGCACCTAAATCGCTTTCGCACTCAGATGCCTTCCAATAATTCTCCGAAGAAGGGCCTCGGTAAGGGGCTCAATGCTCTTATCAAAACACCGGCCTCTGTGCCAGTGAGTTCCGGTGGGGGGAACGAGGCAGATCCAGAAACCGGCGAACGGGTCCAGCGGGTGGGCCTTGACAAGGTTGTCGCCTCGCCTTTTCAGCCCCGAAAACGCTTCCGAGACGATAATCTGGATGAACTTGTAGAGTCCATTCGAGAGCATGGTGTGATCCAGCCGCTGATTGTGCGTCAGGTGGAGGGGAAGTATGAGTTGATTGCGGGTGAACGTCGTTGGCGTGCTTCAACCAAACTTGGACTTGATGAGGTTCCGGTCATACTGCGCGAAGCGTCTGATCGGGACGTGCTTGAGATGGCGTTGATTGAGAATCTGCAGCGCGAGGATCTCGATGCGCTGGAGGAAGCGGAAGCTTACTTTCGACTTGCCAAGGATTTTGGGCTGAAGCAAGACGAGATTGCATCACGCGTTGGTAAGAATCGCGC
The DNA here is from genome assembly GCA_002323995.1 of Akkermansiaceae bacterium UBA1506. Classification (GTDB taxonomy): domain Bacteria; phylum Verrucomicrobiota; class Verrucomicrobiia; order Verrucomicrobiales; family DEV007; genus Arctic95D-9. Next base: position 98,389 of record DCQY01000126.1, read on the forward strand.
GACTGTTTCGAATGCCATTCGATTGCTGGAACTCGACAAGGATGTTCAGATCCTTGTGTCGCGACGTTTATTGAGTTCGGGTCATGCGAAAGCGATCCTTGGAATCAAGAGTAAAGCAGAGCAGAAAATGTTGGCTGACTTGGTCGTAAAGAAAAAACTCAATGTGCGGGAGACGGAGAAGCTAGTTTCCGAGCAGATTAACGGCAAGACAACAACGAAAGGGACAGCAAAGCCGAAGCTTTCGCCTCAAGCGGAAGCTTACATTCGTCAGATTCAAGACCGTTTGCGCAGTCGCTTCGCTACGAATATCGCGATTCATCATACCGATAAGCGTGGCAAAATTGAGATCGAGTATTACGGCAATGAGGATCTCGGGCGCATTCTCGAGCTACTTGGCGTGAGTATTGACTGAAGAGTCATTTGCGGCTCTCTAGCCCTCCATTCATGAGACTTGTTTCACTCGCAGGCATCCTTGGTGCTTTGTTGACGGCGGGTTGCTCCGGAGACAGCCGAATTCCTCACGATCCCAAGTCTTCGTTAGTCGACCTTGTCTCCGGGGAAAGAGCTTATGAGCATGTTGCTGCTCTCGTTGATTTTGGTCCTCGGCCGGCCGGGTCAGATGCTCTAGAAGCATCGCGAACATATATTGAAAGAGAGCTCGAAAAAGTGGGTTGGGTGGTGCAGCGCCAGAGCTTCACTGACGAAACTCACCAAGGGGCAGTAGAGTTCGTTAATCTTCGGGCCAGGTTTGGAAATGCTGGTAGTGATGAGCCTGTCATTGGATTGCTGGCGACCCATTATGATTCCAAGCTCTACGATTCATTTGATTTTGTGGGGGCTAATGACGGAGGTTCCAGCACAGCATTGGTGATCGAGTTGGCTAGAGTGTTGGCTGAGCGCCCCGAAGCGTTTCGGGGCATTGAGTTAGTTTTTTTTGATGGCGAAGAGGCGTTTGGTCCAAACATCACCTCGACTGATGGGCTCTTTGGGAGCCGATATTACGCAAAGCAATGGCTTCTCGAGGAGAAGAAAGAACGGCCGGATTGGGGGGTCTTGCTGGATATGGTTGGAGACAGGAATTTGAAGATTCGGGCCGGAGTCCAGATTCCAGGCGATTCTCTTCAAGATCTTGCAGAGAACAAGGAAACAAGCGGTTACGTCATCGATATTTATGAGGTGAAGACAGCTCTTAACGAAATGTCTCGACAGTTACTTAAGGCTGCTACTGACCTTGGTTATAAGTCCGAGGTTGGGATCAGTAGTAATTATATTATTGATGATCATATCCCTCTAAATGTTTCAGCAGGCATTCCTACCATCAATCTGATCGACACTGACTACGGTTACTGGCACACGCCAGGAGACACGATCGATAAGATTAGTGCCCAGAGTCTTGAGGTTTCTGGACGGTTGACCTTGCAATACATCGAGAAGTATCTTCTACGTCGATGAAAGCAGCGATACCTCACATGAAATGTGGGGCCAGTCCTTTGGAGCGCTGGTAGTTGCTGTAGGCAAGTGTGCCGAAGAGGATTGCGCCCCACAGGCTTCCGCTAGTAAGCGCAAAGATGGCTACTGCAACGGCGACAACTATTCCCACCCGATAAACAACCTGTGGATTCTTGTTGGCCATTATTGCAGCAAACATTTGCCCCCCGTCGAGTGGAAAGATCGGAAGGATGTTTAGAATGGCCCAGTAGACATTGGTCACCCACATCATACCAATAAAAGACGATA
>DCQY01000115.1 GCA_002323995.1 Akkermansiaceae bacterium UBA1506
CCACTGTTCGAATCTTACGAGGGTATCGCGGAGTCTCTGACGGCCAAATTGCCAGCTGCTGCCTCTAGGTTCGTAGGTTGAAGTTGTTCCCGTCTCTCCTTTCTCGTCGTTTTTAAACTTCGCAACTCGGGGGAGCGAGATCATGTTGGTTGCTAGCTCAACGGAACGGTCGAGTTGCCCGAGCGTGTTCATGGTCCGAATGAACCACTCGTTATTGTGGGCAAAATTGCTGATTTGATCTGGCACGATCTGAAACCGGATCATGTGCTTGTGATCGATACGGGCGGAAGCTTCCTGATGCCAGGCCGCGTCCTTGTAGCGCTTAAGCTTTGAGTAGATATGACTGGGCATGTGCCACATATGAGCGATGCCGTGGGCTGAGGGGCCACAGTTGGCAGCGGCTGTGAGGGCGCGCTTGGCATCCTCGCGATCCCATAGGTGGATCTGGTAGTGGTTAGCCGGATGGTCAGGCGCAGCAGTAAGAATTTTGTCTGCGAGCAGGTTGATAGCGTAGTGGCTTGGGATCGCCAGTCCTTTCCCGTTGTTGTAGTAAATATGTTTGAGGAGGAATGCTTGAGCTTCAATATCATCCGGATAGTCGTAGGCAAGATCTTCAAGACTGCGGACATATTCCCGAAGACGCTTTTTCAAATCAGCCTTTGGATTTTCAAAGTAGGCGGCGAGGCCGTCGATCCAGCGCTGTTCTCGCCCTGAAGCCTTGTCTTTTCGCGCGACCGCTTCTCCGATAAATCCTTTGCCGCGATCGTTGTTCTTGTAGTTGGCCATTGCCATGCCCCAGTAGGCCATGGCGCAGTCGGGATCAATAGAGGCTACCTCACGAAAGCTGCGTTCCGCCTCGAAGTCCCAGAAGCCGTGCAGCTGTCCGATGCCCTGATTAAAGAAAGCTTGGGCTTCTTCGGAGTCCGTCGTGATTTCGAAATGAACGTTACCAGTTCCCGGGATGATCACTGCCGCCTGCCGTGGTCCTTCATTGAAGACTTCACCGTGTATGGAATGGCCGAAGGTTGGATCGTCCTCCTCGGCTCCGATGAGAAGTGTCGGAAGCGCAGCGAGCGTGAAAAAAAGTCTTCTGGAAGGCAGGTTCATTTGGTTTGGTTTCAGAACTTACAGTTCCTTGATAAAGATGTTGCGAAACTGGACTAGGCTCGATGCCGGTGACCAGGTGCCATCTGCTTTTTTGCCGCCGTGATGTTGCAGTCCGATCGGGCCTTTCTCAGGAACCCCGGGCATCAGAGCATCGTCGATGATAAGATATCCGTTGGATTCAACGGTGACACGATCTCCCTTGACCGTGATAACGAAAGTATTCCACTCACCAACCGGATTGTCGGCATTCAGAGCTGGAGTGAGTCCGGCGCGAATTTTCTGTGGTTGTTTCTCGTTGTTGCGGATGCCATACATTTCTCCGGAACCGATCGGCCAGCACCAGATGTTAAGTTGATAGGTCATGTTGCCACGCAGGAGAATCCCGGAATCAGCGTTCTTGATCGGGTGAGTGATTTTCTTACCATTCCCGTCCCTCACGTAAGATCCATCGGGAAGCACGTAGGGAACCTCGTAGAAGCCGGTCGTTTCCTTGATGCGCCAGTCGATACGAAGTTCGAAGTCACCATATTCTTTTTTGGTCCAGAGATGTTTGTTTTTCGGGTCGGTAGCTTCGGACTGAGCATCGTAATCGATGACCCCATCAAGCACCTTCCAGTGGCCGTTATCTCCCTCTGGAATGATCCAGTGAGAAAGGTCCTTACCATTGAACAGAGAGGTGAATCTCTCCGGCGTCTCGTCGGGCGCGGCAAAGAGAAGAGAGGTGGCTCCGAGGAGTAGAGCGCAGTAGGTAGAAGACTTTTTCATTGGACACCAATATGGCAGCGTTGTGGAAGCTACGGCGACTCTTTTTTGCGACATGAAGTCGCTATCTTACAGGCGTAACGGCATCAGGTAATGAGTAGGTGGTTCTTTCTCGAGAATTTAGGGCGACACGTTGAAGGAGGCACGACACCGTTTTCCTACGTGGAGATCTACCGTCACGAGATTCACATGAGTATCGCTATAGGAAGGATTTCGACGCACGAGGTCATGTCATTGTGCGCTCGGGCTACCTCCGCCTGCGAGTTGGTAGAGCGGCTTAAATGATGAAAATTAGGGCTAATTTAAAGAAGTCTTCGATGAAGTTTCGGTTTGGAGTTGAAGTGATCTGGTGCCGAAAGGCGGTTTTCGATACAGATTTGAACTTGCAGGAAGCGGCTTTAGAGCGGACGAAAACGAGATGAAGGAACTCGATGTCGAGGGTCTGGCGGGTTCGCCGGTCACTGAAGTGGATATCAAAGACGCTCAGTTAATTTTCAACGCGGTGTGGAGCGATCTTGAAGACGAGTTTGGGGTCGAAAGTCTATGTTTCCCCAAAGAGATTATTCTTCTTGGGGGTGCCCCGGGAGCCGGAAAAGGCACGAATACGGATTTCATCATGAAGGCGCGCGGATTTACCTGTCCTCCCATCGTGGTAAGTTCGCTACTCAATAGCCCTGAAGCGAAAGCGCTCAAGGACAAAGGTATGCTGGTTGGAGACCGGGAAGTGATGGGAATCTTACTTCGCAAGATGTTGGGAGCCGAGTTTCGCGATGGGGCGGTTCTAGATGGTTTTCCTCGAACTAAAATTCAGGTCGAGTGCATGAAGTTGCTGGTTCAGAAAATCAGCCTGTTACATCGTAACTATGCGGACACCGAACTCGCCAGTGACTTCCGCATGCCGACCATCCACGTAATGGTGTTGTTCGTTGACGAAAAAACCAGTGTGGATCGCCAACTGCTTCGAGGTCGACAGATTGCCAATCATAACGATGAGGTTCGGACGACTGGAGTAGGGCAATTAAGGGAGTTGAGAGCGACAGATATTGATGTGGAGGCGGCTAAGAAGCGTTATCGGATATTCAAGGAAAGTACCTGGGATGCACTCCGTTCTCTGCGCGAGGTTTTCTTTTACCACCTGATCAATGCTCAGGGTGCTCATGAAGAGGTGGAGCAGAATATTCTCGAAGAACTCCAATATCAAAGCTCGTTGGAACTTGAATCAGAAACCTTCGAAGCGATCCGGGGAATTCCGTTAGCCAGTGAACTTGTAGTCCATGCTAGGCAGAAGTTAGTGAAACGACTCGATAATTTTGAGCGTTACCACTGCGAGTTGTTTCATCAAGTGATCGAAGTGATCAACTCAAAGTTCATACCGATCATTGAGCGGCATGCTATTTCCGGACGCGCGGTGATCAACAACGAAGACGAGGTCTTCTCCAACCCAATCGCCTTAGGAATGTTGATCGATATTTTTTCTGAGCGTGGTTATCACGCTGTGGTTGACAAGCAGCTTACTAAGGTTCCGGAGCGCTTTGATTTGGAAACGGGTGCGATCGAATATTACCCTAGGACAATTTATCGAATTCGAGTCTACTACGAAGGTTCTGAAATCAGAAGGGGTGCCCACTAGGCACGCCTTCAAAATAGAACGCCTCTTCGAATTAACTGCTGTGGTAAGTAAGCTTACTCGATCTCAATTTCAATGGCTTCGGTCTTGGTGAAGCGATCGCGATTCTCATGGTTGCGATAGAGCGAGGCGTAGAAGCCTTCCCATGGCTCGGTATCCGCCCTGCCGGCACCGCCACTCAGGAGAACTTTGTTACTCGTCGTACGAGCATGAAATTTACGACCGGCAAACGATGGGCCCTCAGCGACGAGATCACGAATACCGGCAGGATAACGACGAACAAGAACGTTGTAGGGGATTGTATTGTAGCCCGGTTCAAAGCCGGCCTGAGACCAGTTGCTCGCGAATCGATCGCGGAACTGACGCGGAAGATTTAGAACCACCTGATTAGGTTTTACCGCTTCACGGATCTCGTCGAGTTTGAGGCCATCATCAGGAAAGTCAAAGCCATAGTAGCGGTCCTCTCGTTCCCTTGCCAGCGATGGCATACGGAATGAAATGTGGGTGTTGTGATTTGTAGTCTGGTCACCTTGTTCTGCAAGATCTTCCGCATTGGTAGCAGTATAAGTGGCATACATCCCTTTTCGGCCGAGGTAGAGATGGACGTTGAACTCCATCTCATCCTCTAAGATCATTTTCCAGACGATTTCCTCACCATCGAATGTCGGCTCCTCAGCCATGCGGTCAAAGTTGCGGCGCCGGCGGCGGTAACGAGGATCGGGATGATCCGGTATGTCTTTCCATGTGTGATACCAGAAGACGATGGGGTTCTGGATATACTGACCGTTGGCATCCTTAAGGTAGATGTGGACTCGAGCCTGCGGTCCGTAGAAGACGGCGTCGTATTCAGGCTCCGACAAACGATGGATCTCATACCAGTCTTTGTTTGGTTTCTCGGCATACCAACCGGTGCTAACCGCTTCTGGGCGCGGCGTGGCGTAGGTGACCATATCATTGGAGACGGCGGTTGGCTCGTCACGTGGTGGCATAAGTGAGGTGGGCTTGTCTTCGGTTGGACCGCTGAGAATGGAGACGAGCGAAGGCATCTGGCGACCGAGCGTCTTGTTAGCGACCTTTTTGGTCATGACATCGAGGAATTCAGTCGTCTTCTCGGCGGGTTGGAGGTAGGTGCGTATTTTCTGGCGACCAAGTCTGGACCCCAGATCTGCAGCCACTTCTTCGTCGACGAAATCCTCAAAGTCGGAAAAGATGTAGAGGGAGTCGACTTTTTGCTCGAGCAGGAAGCTAACAGCTTCAACGACGCGGCCTCGGTAGCCCCAGTCGCTTCCTACGCTTATAAACTGATTTGGGCGAGTCTTGTAAGTTTCGATAAGGCGATCAACATAACGCTGAGGGGCCTTGCGAGGAAGATCGTGCCAGAGGAACCAGAAAGGCGACCGCGTTCGGCCTTGGTCTTCGAATTCATAGTAAGGCTTCACTTCTTCGGGAATGATAAGACGGATCTCTTCGTTGTCGGATTCCCTTCCGGCGCGAACGAGCATGTTCCGCACATAGACGACGGGAGCGTCTTTGAAGTTCTTATCGACCTCGCGAACAACAGCAGGGAGGTATTCCGCCATCGATCCAGAAACGTCAAGAATGACACCAAGAACGTTACCTTCCATCGGTTGGCCAAACATCATCTTGGATTCGCTAGAGCTTGGCATACCCATGCTCATGGATGGAGAAAACATGAGTCCAGATTCTACAGCCACATCGGCGATCTCCACGTCCATGTTGGACACACTGAAGCTTGAAGTCGCGTCGACGGAGACGATGTCGGCCACTGCCGTGTTCGTCGCCGTCGGTGTCACAGTCGGCTTTTCCATCTTGGTGTTCTCGATGGTTTCCTCCTGTTGCTGATTGGCGGCAGAAGCAACAATCTGTGGAGGTACGTTGGGCGGCACTTTGGTGGCGACCAGCATCAAGCCGACGATGATGATCACATGTAGCAGAACAGTGATCACGACAGAGTTCATCTTATCCCGACGGATTCCAGCTTCGACGACTCTTTTGGACTCTTCTTCTGCGGCGCGAAGGGCATCCATTTCGTGACTCTCAAAGCTCACGGCGGGCAGAGCGATCGGATCATTGCCATCAGCATCGCGAACAATCTCCGCGATAGCTGGGGCAGGGAGTCCTCCTTCTCCATCTTCCTCATCGTCCGCAACAACAGCAACGACAACGACTTCCTTCTCATCATCTTCTGTCTCCCCAACGGTTTCCGAAGAGATTACTTCGGAAACAGCTTCTTCCTCGACGACTTCTACAGGGGCGGCCGCAGCGATTGCAGTCTCGAGTTCCTTTTGATATGCCTTCGCCGGCTCGTAGTCGGGGTCAAACTGGAGTGAGCTATCAAGGAGTTCGCGAGACTGTTCCAGCGCCCCTACTGCGGCGTAGCACTTGGCCGCTGAGAGCCAGGGCGCCGCTTCCCGGGGGAGTTCTTCCCCTAGATTAACGACATTGACGGCGGCCTCGTGCTGCCCTTCAGCAACAAGAGCTGCAACAAGATTGTATCTCAATTCCCAGTCGGCAGAGTTAGCTTCAAGGGCGGCGGTATGTTCCTGGATTGACATGAAAGTGTGGAAGTAGGTTTCTGGGGTCGGGATGTAAAAAGCAATCTACCTTTAATCATCCCATTTTCATTAGCAGAAGCGAGGTCAATTTGTGACAGAATAAAAGATTATTTACCCAGACAAATTGAGCTTCTGGGACTGGGGTGTCCATTTAGACACTCCATCTGGTTTATAGATTGATTGAATGCCAGATTCCAGCACAACGAAGATAAATTTATCCCGGGCGTCGTTAAGAACTCATTTTAAAAGTCAAACTCCCATCAATCACCCTATTTTTGGATCAAGTGCTCCTAAAACTAGGCTCAGGCACCGTCCGAGCCACTGGTCGGAATTGAACCGACGACCTATTCATTACGAGTGAATTGCTCTACCCCTGAGCTACAGTGGCGGCTGGACGGAATCCCTCCGACGACGGAGGGCGTGGAATGTATTCAAAGTTGGAAGCATGTCAACGGTTCGGATAGGCCGGGCGGATAGGTCGAAGTGGGTTGGATTACCTCCCTATTCTCGTGGCATCACGATGGTCCATAAGTGCGCTAACGATTCGTCAGTATCTCGGTAATGGCCTCCGAGGCCGCTGCAAAACCGAAGGTGCCAGTGACGTGGGTGGCGGTGCCGAAACCGTTATCGCAGTTAAGCCGAAGGTGGCTGCCGGGTTCGGGATCCTCACGGATGGTGCCGTCCGACCAGGGAAATTTAGCGTTTTCCACGCTGAACACAGATCGAAAGCCAAAGGGTGTTTTTGAGTTTTCCGGAGGGAAATCGTAATTCTGACGGAGTTTTTTGCGGACGAGTTTGAGGAGGCGATCATTCGTTGCGTATGCAAGGTCGTCTGTCCTCACGGTTGCCGGGTTCTGCTTTCCTCCGGCGCCCCCCGCAACAACCAAGGAGATCTCGCGGTCCCGGCAGGCGGCAATGAGGAATACCTTCTGGGTCACATCGTCGATGGCATCGACAATGCAGTCGAAGTCGCCGGAGAGCATGGCGTCCGCATTTTTTTCGTTGAAGAAGGCGACCTCCTCGCGAATGACAATCTCAGGGTTGATTAATTTAAGTCGCTCAGCGAGTGCGTGGACCTTGAAGCGCCCAACGTTGCCGTCGTGAGCAGGAAGTTGGCGATTTACATTGGTGACGCAAACTTCATCCATGTCGATCAAGGTGATCGTGCCGACCCCACTCCGAGCGAGCGCTTCGGCTGTCCACGAGCCAACGCCACCGATACCGATTACAGCAACGTGAGCATTGATGAGGCTTGGCAGCGCATCGGCCCCGTAAAGTCGGGCGATGCCGGAAAAGCGGTCTAGGTATTCAGCTGAAAGGGTTTCACTCACGGGACGGGGACCTTGCGTTCAAGCTGGTCCGGTTGCAAGTTTGGATCGTTCAGTTTTCGGCTCAAAATGAAATGGCAGATTGCAGCAATTGGTAAACCCTCTTTGCGCTACGCAAAAGACGGTGTGGCGGAGTATCAAAAAAGGCTGCGCCGCTATGCTCAGATTTCTCTCGATTTCGACTCCAAGGATGCAGGTAGCGAGAAAAATAGCGAGAGATTGCTCGAACTTAGCGAGGGCTCCGTGCGTCTTGTTCTCGACGAGAGAGGGGAGAGTTGGACTACCGCTGACTTGGTCAAGCGCGTCGAAAAATGGCAACTGGATGGGGTGAAGCGTGTTTCGTTACTGATCGGAGGAGCTGATGGTCATACTGAAAAATTGCGCCGATCAGCCGATCATGTCATTGCCTTGAGTGGATTTACACTTCAACACGAGCTGGCTCTCGTCGTCCTGCTAGAGCAGATTTATCGCATCCACACCGTGATGCGCGGTGAGCCTTATCACCGTTGAACGACAGACCTTCCCTGCGTTATACGGGGAACGGGAAAGCGGAGCGAAATAGCTTTCCAACCTCGGGGGGAGCCACGTAACTTTGCGCAAGAACTTTGCTAGACGATAGCTTACCTTATTGAACTTATGCATTCCTCCAAATACCTGAGCCTGCTGGCAATAACATCGGTAATTTTCCTTGCCGTTGTGGGATTAGCCTCTGCGGAAGTGTCCGAGCCTGCTGAATCGAAATCTGCTGAACCCTCTCCAAAGAGAAAGTCGGCCGCTGAAATAGTTTCGTCGGTGCCTAAAGACCCACCAGAAAAAACAAAAACCAAATCGGATGAGGCGAAGGAAGGATCTGCCACATACAAGGTGGAATCCAAGCCTCTGAAGATAATCGCAAAGTTGACTGGGGTTGTCGAAAGCAAGCTGCAGACACCGGTGTCCATGGATCTGGATCGCTGGACGGAGTTGAGTATCGTCAGTGTCCTGCCGCATGGCACGGAAGTGAAGAAAGGAGATATCCTCTTCCAACTCGAAACCAAGGCGCTTGAGAAGAAAATCCGTGAATTAGAAGTGGGCATGCCTCTGAAGGAACTTGACCTCGAGACAGCAAAGCAGGAACTCGAGAAAATGGAGCAGACGACACCGCTGCAATTGGAGGAGGCTGACCTCGCGATGAGGCATGCCAAAGAAGACCTCGACTATTTTTTCGAAGTTACAAAGCCGATGCGCGAGCGCTCGGCGCAAGAAGATCTTAAATCGAGTGAAAACTACCTCTCTTATGCCGAGGAAGAGTTGCGGCAGCTCAAGAAAATGTACGACGAGGATGACATGACAGAGGAAACGGAAGAGATCATTCTCCAGCGACAGCAGAACTCGGTCGACAACTACAGGTGGGTTTTCGAGCAGACCAAGGCTAGAACTGACCGCACTCTGAATACCAGCATCCCCCGCGAAGAAGAGAGCCTCAAGCGTGCACACGTTTTAAAGGAAATTGATTTCGCGAGTAGCGAGAAAGCAACGAAGGATTCTCTCACCCGCAAGGAACTCGACGTTGAAGCAAAGGTCCGTGACTTTGATGAGACCGAACTGGCGTTCAGTGAATATCGAAGCGATCTCAAGCAGATGGCGCCCAAGGCTCCGCATGACGGACTCGTATATTACGGTATGAGCCAGCGTGGTAAATGGACCACGGCCGCCACGATCGAGCGCAAGATGATCCCTGGAGGAAAGCTTTCTATGAATGAGGTCGCCGTAACTATTGTGGATCCGAATGACTTGCACCTCCGTTTGACGGTGCCGGAAAATAAGCTTAAGGGCCTGAAACCAGGTCTTGGCGGAACCCTCAAGCTCGAGTGGAATCCCGACTTGGAGCTTCAGGGGAAAGTCGAATCGGTGTCTCGGGTGCCTTATGCCGACAACACTTACGATGCCGTGGTAAGCATCCCTGCTGATGTGAGATCCCATATTGTTCCGGGGATGAAAGCCTCTGTCGAAGTCGTCATTTATGATAACGAGAAAACTTTGGTCGTGCCTAAGAATGCTATCGAGAAAAAAGGCAAAGCTTCAATCGTAACGATGGCGAGCGGCGAGAAACGCCGGATCCGGACTGGGCAAAGCAGCGGTTCGATGATCGAAGTAGTCGAAGGGCTCAAAGTGGATGATGAAATCCGCAAAGGTGCCTCCGAAAAGGATGAGAGGTTGGAAGAAAAAGACGTGGAGAAATCCGAAGAAAAAGTGGGAGAGAAGAAGTGATTAATTTGGCACAAAGGTGCGGCCTCGCTGTTTTAGCAGCGTCGCTAAGTTTTCCCCTAGTCGCCGACGAAGGGAAAGCACCGTCACCGGTTGCTGGTTCGATCGATGAGTCAATCGAACTTGGCATCGCTTTTCTCGTCGCTGATCAAAACGAAAACGGTAGCTGGGGATCAGCACGTCAGACTAAGGGGCTGAATATTTACGCTCCTGTCCCCGGGGCTCACAATGCTTTCCGTGCCGCGGTTACGGCGATGGCGATTTCAGCACTGATTGAATCAGGGCTGGCTGAAGACCCGAATTCATCAGCGGGAGCGGCGCTTGAGCGTGGAACCGATTTTCTCATGGAAGAGCTACCTACGGTTCGTCGGGCTACTGCGGACGCGATCTACAATGTGTGGACTCACGCCTATGGCATTCAGGCGCTGGCGGATCTTTACCCACGAGCATCAAACAAAGAGAGGAAAGCCATTGTCGAGTTAATCAATGACCAGATTTACCGACTAGGACGCTACGAGTCGGTCGATGGAGGCTGGGGCTACTATGACTTCCGAATTGGCACGGTAAAACCGTCCTCCAGTTCGATCAGTTTTACGACTGCAACTTGTTTGGTTGCGTTTCATGAGGCGAGGAATATTCCCGGGGTGGAAATTCCGGAGAAGCTGCTCGAGCGTGCCATCAAGTCGATCAACCGGCAGCGTAAATCTGACCACACCTATCTCTACGGCGAGTATCTCAAGGCTCGCCCCATGTATGGAATCAATCGTGCCGGTGGAAGCCTGGGACGAAGCCAAGCCTGTAATTATGCGCTGCGAATCTGGGGAGATGAAACGATTACGAACGAAGTAATCTGCGAATGGCTGGAGCGCCTTGGTAATCGAAATGGTTGGCTCGATATCGGGCGAAAGCGTCCCCGGCCCCACGAGGCTTGGTTTGCCGTGGCGGGTTATTTTTTCTACTATGGCCATTATTACGCGGGATTAAATCTCACCCTGATTTCCGATGAGGACCGGGGTAAGTATGGAAAGATGCTCAGTGGTATTCTCATTGAGCTTCAAGAAAAAGACGGTTCTTGGTGGGACTTTCCGTTCTACACCTACCACCAGCCTTACGGCACCGCCTATGCCGTGATGACTTTGGTTAAATGCCGTTGAGATTGGCTTGCGGGGTGGACATTTCGGAAGTCTAGGCAAGTCTTCTCCGATGCAAACCAGTGACTTTGATTACAAGCTGCCCAACGAGTTGATTGCGCAGCGCCCGCCCGAAAAGCGGGGTGAGTCGCGCATGATGGTAATCGACCGGAAAAGTGGTGAGATCTCACATCAGCGGTTTCTCGATTTCCCGAATTTCATTCACTCCGATGACCGACTTGTCTTGAATGACACTCGTGTCGTGGCTGCCCGCTACTTTTCCAATGACAGCAGGAAGGAGGTGCTCCGTGTCGACGTGCTGGGACCGAATCGTTGGAAGTGCCTTGTTCGCCCGGGTAAGAAATTCAGGATCGGGCAGACGGTTGAGATTGGTGACGGCACCGGCACGGTCGTTGAGATTTGCGAAGAGGGCGGCGAACGCATTATCGAGTTTGATCGTGAGCCTGACGAAGAGTCTCACGGGCACCTGGCACTGCCTCCTTACATTGATCGGCCCGATACAGCTGACGATCAGGCGCGCTACCAGACTGTTTATGCTAGGGAGGAGGGAGCAATCGCGGCGCCGACAGCCGGCCTTCATTTTTCCGATGAAATGCTGGCGTCACTGCCTCACTGTTTTGTGACGTTGCACGTGGGAATCGGAACGTTTCGGCCAGTGTCAGATGATGACATCAATAAACATCACATGCATAGCGAGCGCTTTGAACTCAGTCCGGAAACAGTCAGTCAGATTGAGAGTGCCAATCGGACCGTGGCGGTCGGTACGACTGTGGTTCGTGTATTGGAGAGCTGTGTCCGCGATGGGAAACTGCAATCTGACAGTGGAGAGACCGATATCTTTATTTATCCGCCTTATGAGTTCCACGCGGTCGATGCGCTGCTGACCAATTTTCACTTACCCAAGTCGACTCTTTTGATGCTGGTGAGTGCTCTTGCCGGCCGCGAACTAGTGATGGAAGCCTACCACAAGGCGGTAGAGGAGCGTTATCGCTTCTTCAGCTATGGCGATTGTATGCTAATTATATAG
>DCQY01000052.1 GCA_002323995.1 Akkermansiaceae bacterium UBA1506
GGCGAACCGGGAGATGCTAACCGGTCGTTTTCTTGCGACATTTATCACAGTGATGACCACTTTGGCAGGTGGGGGGTTCATCTTTATGTTCTGCCCGAGAGGGACGCTGAGGAACTGGCGCAATGGTATAAAGAAGCGGCGCGTTTGGCGAAGTTAGGACAAATTGATAAAATTGAGGCCTTTGATCAGAAACTGATGAGGAACGCAACGGAAGTTGCCTCTCAACATTATAAAGTGAATCGGGATTAGTTGGCTCCCGGGTGGAAAATATCTCGCAATGGCACGGATGAGTAAAAGCAAAGTATAGATGCTATGAGGTAGATTTTGTTGAACCGTTGGCTGGCGTGCGTTAGTGCACGCTCTCTTTGGCTCACTAACTTAGGGCTTCCTAACTCGTCGCGAATGAATGAGTCTGGATACCGATTTCCACGTTTGGCGTGCTTATCACAAGCGTGGTGAGCGCCGTGACTGATCCTCTTTAACCCAATCCGCTTCGCCTCCAAGTGCGCCTTAAAAGATCCCTAACAAAAGTAAGTTGAAAGCAGTAATAGGGCTTTGGCCTCGTGACCAAAGGCCCTCGTCTTTAAGCAGGCTTGGTGGACATTGTCGCGATTCGCCCTTAAACAGAGCAAAGTTATGGCCAGATATATCATATTGTTTTACGGGATTCTGGGTCTGTTGGTCTATGGTGAAGAGGACAGGAAAACACCAAGGAAGGCCGGTCATGAGTTTGTGGACCCCCTCCTCCGGGCGCGGGTAGCAAGCCCGATGCCTGAGAGCGAAAAGGAGTGGGAAGTGCTAAAAGAAAAATGGATGGGGCGAATCACGGATGAGTGCTTTTCAGGCTGGCCAGATCGTGTCAGCCCCGATGATCCAAAGGAGGTTTTCAGTGTTGAGAAAGAAGGGGTGGCTCTCCGGTGTGTTGAATACTCAAGCATGGGAGGCCGCCTCCCTCTTTACGTTGCTCACCGTTCGGGCCTGGAGGAGCCCGAACTCGTTGTTCTCAATCTGCTTGATGTGGCAGCTTGGGAAGAATTCTTGGCGACGATGAGGCCTGGTTTCGAGAAGCAATTGAGTGGGCAGAGCCTACCCGAGGGAGACCCAAAGTCGTTCAAGCAGCATCAAGGAATGTTCGGTTCGTTTAAGTGGGTCATGGCTTATGCGCCGCCGACTGGAGTTGGCCCGACTCAGCTGGGGCCTGAGAAAACGGGAAAGCGGAATCTCAGGTTGCAAGCTGCCGGACAGACGATTGATAGCGTCAGGGTTTGGGATGCCCGAAGGGCAATACAGACTCTTCGATCTGTTGGAGGAATGGAAAACGTCTCGCTATGGCTTCAGGGAAGCGGGAGAATGGCAGGTGTTCTCACCTATGCCTCTCTCTTTGAGCCTGAGATCACCCGCCTCGATCTTCATAACCCGCCACTTTCCCATAACGATGGGCCGTTTTTCTTCAACGTCCTACGAATCATGGATATGCCGCAGGCGGTGGCGATCGCGCTTGAGCGATCAAAGGTGGTCATATATCAAAAGGGAAAGAACGGATGGGAATATCCTTTGTCGGTGGCCCAGAAGCTGGGTTGGGAGACAAATCTTCAGCTCAGGTCCAATCAGGTCGACAACTAAGGGCTAGGGATTGAGTAGAATGAAAAGGGTTGATTTCTTTTCAGCTCGCTGGCGGCAGCCCTAAAAATAAAGGAAAAAAACAGCGTTACCTCAGCAAATAAGCGGGTTGTAGATCGTAACTTAGAGACCGAATTCTGACAGTTCGATGGTTTGGAACACCAAGTCGGCTCGCGACGATTCGTAAAGAATTCCCAAGGTGTCTTCGTCGACCATGGCGAGGGCCGAGTAGGCACCCCCCTTGGCATCGAGCTGGATGGCCTTTTCTTTGGGCCAGGTTTTTCCCTGGTCCAGGCTGACTTGAACAGTCATGTTTTGTCTTTTGCTCGTGTGGTGTGGATTGGAGAAGAACAGCACACGCTTCCCATCTGGAAGGTCGTGGGAGAGGAGGCTTGCCATGCAGACAGGTTCGGGGAGGGCGCCGTGGTCGGAGGAATGGACCTTCCAGGACCGGCCAAGGTCATTCGTGACAGAGACAGCTCGACCGTTGGTTGCTGACTTATCTTTCCGATTGCGATCGTCGCGCATATTCAGCATAAGGGAACCTTTCTGAAGTTCGACAACCGCGCACTCACTGGTGTTGCTTCTAGCGGGAGGGCTCACGGTCCATGTCTTTCCGTGATCTTTACTCCACATGAGATTAGAAAAAGACTCTCCGTTCTCGTCGCGTCCCTGGGAAGGGATAACTAAGGTCCCATCTTTGAGGGTGATTCCGTTTCCTGGGGCCGGGGCAAAAAGAACCCAGGCTTCCTTTTTTAGGTCTCGAGTTCTGTTCTCAGGTTTGGACCAGGTCCTTCCATCGTCGTTTGATTGGACGAACATGAATTGGGTGGTCTTGCCAATCTCGAACCCAGCCTCCGAGCCTTTCCCGGCCCACTGATGGGTATTGGGTTTTCCGTGGGTCCAGAGAGCAGAGACAAAGATCTGGCCTGTGGATTGATCTACGAGAATGTTTGGGTCCGAGCATCCGTTTTGGTTTTCGGGCAGCCCCCCGTATTCTCCCATGTCCATAATGGGGACAGGATCGGCCCACGTCTTGCCTCCATCGGTCGAGCGGGAGAGGCCTATGTCCATGTGTTCTTGCAGGTCTTTGCGTGAGTTGTAGCGCATGTCGTAGACGGCGAGAAGCGTTCCGTCGTTGGTGCGAGCCAGACCAGGAATGCGAAAGGTGTGGCAGTCGTGTTGGCCCCGCGAGTGAATGATGACGAAGGGTCGATCGCTTTCAGGAATAGGCACTTCGGCTACTATTTGGTGGAAGGAGAGTAGTCCGCTGAAGAGAACGGCAATTGAGAGTGAGGGAACTTGGCTGGGACGCATAGAAAGAGGTGAGGCTTGTTCGTTTGGATCTCGGCGTGGAGAGTTTGAATTAAGGTGTTCCTGAGCTCGGGGCGACCTAGAAAAGAGCGTGGAAAAATTTTCCTGCTTTGTCGTGCCCAAAGGGTGCTTCTTTGTTTAGGGTAGGCACCCATGTTTGGAAAAGCAAAGCATAGATACCCAGAGGTAGACTTTGTTCTAGCGGTTTTTGGTTGTTTGAAGCACTATCGAAAAAATGAGTGCCTCTAGAGTGAGTGCGATCGTCACTATCCTTTTCACGATATTATCGAGTGTTAAAGGAGGAATCGTCGCCTTTCCCGGAGCTGAGGGATATGGTCGATTTGCTCAGGGCGGTCGAGGAGGAGATGTTTACATTGTCACAAATCTGAAAGATGACGGCGAAGGTTCACTGCGACGTGGCATTGAAAGTCAGAGGGGACCAAGAACCATTGTGTTTGCCCTATCCGGTACGATTGCCCTGAAGTCTGAACTGAAAATTAAAGAATCCTATCTCACCATTGCCGGACAAACTGCCCCTGGTGACGGTATCTGCCTGAGGGATTACGGGCTAAAAATATCAGAGGTGAGTAATATCATCATCAGGTATATCCGAATCAGGATGGGTGATCAGAATAAGGGTTCTTCCAGTGGTGCGGATTGCATCACGAGCATGAAAATTTCGGACGTGATTTTTGATCATCTTTCTTTGGGATGGGGTATCGATGCGATTCATGATAATAGGGAAGGAGGTAACTTCACCCTTCAATGGTCAATCTATGGAGAAACGCTGCATGACTCGATTCATTATAAGGGCGTTCCCCATTCCAAGCTTGGTTCGATGAGGGAGACGACGAAAAACATCAGTCTTCATCATAATTTGTTTCACTCTACCCACGCGAGACATCCCAGCATGGGAGGAGGTGAAGCCACACCTGAGGATGTTATCATCGATTTCCGAAATAATCTGATCTACAACGCCGGGGGCACGACTAATCTCGGGGCGCGACTGAATATGATTAATAATTTCTACGAAAAGGGGCCCGATACAAAAATAACTTCTCTTCCTTTGAGGATCAAAGCACAGGCGGGCAAGGGGCCAGCACCGACAGGGTTTATTTCAGGCAATGTTTTTTCTTGGAATCAGGGATGGTCTGAAAATAACTATTCTGCGATCCAATACAAGCAGGAGAGCGATAGCAAATATTTGAGTTCAAGTCAGAAAGAATGGGAGCTACCGGGAGAGTTGGTCTTCGGAAAAAACAAACCGTCGACTCACAGCGCCGAAGAGGCCAGAGATTTGATTTTGCAGCATGCTGGCGCCTCCAAAAGTCGGGATGCCTGTGATGATCGAGTTATCGAGGAAGTGCGAACGGGAACGGGAAAAATTCCTAATTCGCAGGATGAGGTGGGCGGATGGCCGAAATTGAAGTCTCTGCCTGCTCCTGCCGATACCGACCGCGATGGAATGGCAGATAAGTGGGAAATCGCCAACGGACTTAATCCTTCCGAGGCCGGGGATCGCAACGGGGACCGCAATGCCGATGGCTACACCAATTTGGAAGAATACATCAACAGCCTCGTGGAAAAGGACTGATTACGTTTCTTTCAATAACTGAATGAATATGGCTGCGAACTGCACGTCAATTGTGCTCACTTTGGCGCGTCTTCGAAGTGTGGATATCGGTAGTCCGCCTTGTCGTCTGTCGAGACCTGTTTCGTCGAATCGTCTTCAGGTTTGTAGAGATAGAGCTTTCCACCTGCCTGATAGACGATTGAAGATTCGTCTTTCGACCAACGTGGATAGGCAAACCAGATTGGTTTTTCGTCCCTATTCGCAAACGGTTTTGCATTGGTGATCGTTCGCCTTTTTGCATCGAAATCCGCGACGTAAAGGATTCGTCCGCTCACTCGTTTTTTGAATCCACGTTGGAACTCGAAGCAGACCCTTGTTTCGGTCGGTGATAGACTAACTCGAGCCAGCACTCCCAGGTTGGCCAAGTCACAATCAATGCGTTCGAAGGTCGGCATGACGTTCTCTCCGGGGGTCATCAGGTAGTATCCCATTTCCTGGCCAGGTGGATTCGATCGTACGAGGATCCGACCATCGGTAAGACAGGTGAAAGCCCAAGTAGAATGCCCTTTGTCGGTTAGAGGAAACTCCTCCCCGGGTTTCGCGCCCACCCGACTGGCCATCACCGCATAACCACCTCCTTTTGGATTCTTTCGATTCCAAATCGGCGTATTGCTGCCGTCGCGTGTCCAGGTTTGATTAAAGTCCGTGTGCGTGCCGTCGGTCAGTTGATGTAACCCGGTCCCATCTGCATGGATGATGTGGATAGCCGTTTTCCATTTCGAGACATCGGGATCGTTCTTCACCCTGCGAAAGAACACGAGCATGTCGTCGGTCTTTGACCAAGATGGCTTGAAGTCGTGGTGACCGGTGGTGAGCGGTTTGCCCTCCGGTTGACCATAAACATTAACGTGGATTTCCCCGTTCATATAGTATGAGCCTCGATCGCCGATCTTCTCGTCAGTGGCGATCAGCGGGCAAACCAGCAGCAGGGAGCAAATAGAAGAGAGAAATCTCATGAGAAAAATCCTCGTAAGAGGGTGATATTCGGGAAAGCTTTTCTTTTTTCCGATAGCAGAACATTTTATGCCGACATGATCAAGCATGACAGCCTGACAAGACCAACCGAATATTAAAAAGTGGTCAGGTAACGGCCCTATTTATTTTGCCAACTCAGTAACAGCGTTGGTGGGATGGCGGGAACCGAAAGTCCAAGATCCCTCTGTGCTGAATGAAGCGTCAGCCAACAGTCTTTACACCTTTTCTGATCACCGGGGGTATACCAGTTAAGGCCAAGTTATTTGTTTTCGAAAACCACTCTTCCGCCTACCATCGTCATTGTCGGGTCGATATCACGAATCTCATCCACGGGGACGGATAGGTAGTCGCGGTCCAGAACGACGAGGTCAGCAAGTTTCCCCACTTCAAGGCTGCCAAGATCCTCTTCTTTGAACATGAGATAGGCGTTGCTGCGTGTGTGGGCGGTTAGCGCAACTTCGCGTGAAACAGGATTGTGTATGGATATGGTATCAGGGAAAACTTTGCCGCTTGTGACCCACCAGAGGGTATGGAATGGATTGACCGTGGAGACAACGGTCCCATCGGAACCCAGCCCCCAGGTAATGCCGCTTTCCTCCATCCACGAAACGGGAGGGGAATCCTTTCCATCAACCACTGGCTTTGCTGTTTTATTGTGAACAGCTAGAGTGAAACCGAGGTCGCGGGCGCGTTCGATGCTTTCTTTGGAAATGAGATCACAATGAGCGAGAGTCCAGCGGAGGTCCTTAACTGGATGACTGGCTCCGAGACGTTCCCCAATGTTGAGAATTTCTTGTGCGGTGCTGTCCTGCATCGCGTGTTCGTGGATGTGCCAGCCTCCTGCTGCGGCTGCTTCTGCCAGGCGCTCATACTGCTGCCACAAATCGCGCCCGAAAAGGCTCGCTCGCATGCTGCTGTCGTGTACTGGGCTGTAGACATGCTCGCCCATGCCAATGAGCCCGTTCCAGTCGCTATTGGTTCGGGGTGAGGTGGAAGCAATGAGCTCAACAGCGTTAGTTACTTCGTTAGCGCTGTAGGCATTGTAGCGAAGGGTGTGAAAAACGCGAACGGTGAGTTGGTTAGATTGTTTCAGTGACTCGATGGGAGCAAAGTTACCGTCGGATTCGCGGCCAACATCGTAAATCGTCGTGAGCCCAAGTTGGTTGAGGTAGTCGTTGAAGTAGACGGCATCTTCGATGCGTTGAGCTTCGTTGCGTTCGGGGAGATTCTGGAGTGCAGCGTTGATCGTTCCGCGGGCGCCTCCGGAAGACCGGCCCGAGCCTTTGCCTCCTTTAGAGCCCCTTGACGAACCGGTGGAGCCTCTTGACGAACCGGTGGAGCCTCTTGACGAACCTTTGGAAGAGCCGCGAGCGCTGCCGCTGCTTCCAGTGGATCCTATTTCAGCTGCCGCAAGAGAATTCATGTAGGCCCGTGAATAGGACTTTTGGAGAAAGACAGGATTGTCTGGAGCCACGTTATCCAGTTGCTCAGTAGTGAATCCACCTTCTCCATCTGAGAATTGTTGCTCGCTCCAGCCCCCAGCAACAAAGACCCATTCGCCCGGACCCGCCTCTTTCGCTTTGGCCGAGATGATTCGAAGCGCTTCATCACGATCGGTGATGCCATCGATTCTTGCCTCGAACCGCCAGCGGGACGCACCGCGCATGTAGTGCAGGTGATTGTCAATCAGACCGGGAATGACAGTGCTTCCCTCGAGGTCGATTCGTTGAGTGCCTGGCCCGGCCAGTGCGATGATGGTCTGTGAATCACCGACGGCAGCAATTCGTTCGCCCGTAACTGCAAGGGCCTCCACCATCGAAAAATTCTCATCAACCGTGAGAATCTTGCCATTGAATAGGACCACGGTTGGGTCTTGTGCCCTGAGCGATGTGGCAACACCGAGAGAGAACAGTGCAAGAGTGATTCGAGTTAAAAAGGAATTCGCGGTCATGAGATGTCCAAACGGACTGGGCGCTAAGATTAGAATGACTTTGCCAAACATAATGAGGGGAATTACAGCATGGATGGAATAGTCAATATCGGCAAAGCTTAGTTTGAGAAACTAGGCGATGGTCTGTGGCTCCTTTTGCCGAAAGGCTGAAACCTCTAGAGAAAAACTGATGACAAAGAAAACGACACTGGTGCTCCTGGCAATAGCTCTGCTTACCTCAGCTCTGCCAGAAACCTTCGCGCAGGACTCGGATTCACCCAACATCCTCATTATTTTCACCGATGATCAGGGGTATGCCGACCTGGGGTGTTTCGGCAGCAAAGAAAATCAGACACCAGTCCTTGATCAACTGGCAAAGGAAGGAACAAAATTCACCTCGTTTTATGCCCAGCCTGTGTGCGGGCCTTCACGATCCGCTCTGCTGACGGGTCGCTATCCAGCACGCAGTCAAGGTTGGTCGATGCCAGCCTCGGAAATTACTTTTGCCGAGATGCTCAAAAAAGTCGGCTACCAAACCGCTTGTGTAGGCAAGTGGGATGTATCAAACCGAAAGGCGATCATCGACCGCATGCCCAACGCACAAGGCTTTGAATACTATTTCGGGGCACTTGGTGCGAACGATGGTGGCAAAATGAAACTACACCAAAATAACGAAGCGGTGGCCACCACCAACGATATGGCGGGCCTGACACGGCTATACACCGACAAGGCGATCGAATTTCTAGAGGTTCAGCGCGATTCGAAAAAGCCTTTCCTTCTCTATCTTTCGCACACAATGATGCACACAATTATCGATGCTTCCCCAGAGTTTAAGGAGAAAGCGGGTGATAATCTTTACCGAGCTGTCGTCGAAGAATTTGATTACGAAACGGGCCGTTTGCTCGACAAGTTGGACCAACTCGGTTTGAGCAAAGACACTCTGGTTATCTATACCACTGACAACGGTCCCTGGAATCAGCCGAAGTATTACGAAAACAAAAAAGGGCATCCGGAGAACTCCATTTTCTGGGGGGATGCGGGACCGTTTCGGGATGGCAAGGCGTCTCTCTATGAAGGCGGTTCCCATGTGCCATGCATCATGCGCTGGCCTGGAAAGATAGCGGCAGGCGAAACCAATGACGCCCTCATGGCGACAATTGATTTCTTGCCGACCATTGCTGCTCTGGCCGGGGCAACGGTTCCCGAAGACCGGGTCATCGATGGGGTCAATCAATTTGACTGTATCCTCGGGAACTCCCCGTCTGCTCGCACCACCTACCTCTACAATCCAGGTTCCGCTTCCGTGCAGTCCAAGATCGTCAAAGGGAATGCGATTCGGGAAGGGGACTGGAAACTGAT
>DCQY01000010.1:0-393 GCA_002323995.1 Akkermansiaceae bacterium UBA1506
TGCTACCTCGACGAGGGTTGGGTAGGAGTTCTTGGTGCCGGCGTGATAGAACGTCTTCTCTTCGCTCCATTGGCCATCCTTTGGCTTGACCTTGTAGCGGAGCGAGGTGCGTCCACCATTAGGAAATCCGCGTGCCTTGTCTCGCTGCGCGGGACCGTCATTGTAGACGTAGATGTGCCCGCCATCTTTGGTATGAGAGAAATAACCCTTGGACTTCGCGTTGTGTAGTTCGGGTTCAGACTTGGCGATGCTCCAGGTCTTTCCGCCGTCTTTGCTAACACTCGACCAGGCGCGGGGAGGATCGGTGGTCTTGTCAGTCTCGTCGTAGTCAGCCGTGCGCATGACGATCTTGAGTTCGCCTTCGTTGCCTCCGAACCCGATGTTGCCTTCGTG
>DCQY01000010.1:776-10347 GCA_002323995.1 Akkermansiaceae bacterium UBA1506
CTACTACTGCTCAGGACAAAATGATCGCGGGAACCGCGTGGATCAGAGGCCAAGGTGTTGCGGTGTGCGGGGAGGAGGTAGCGTCGTTGACCATCGATCTCCGTTTCTATCACACTAGCGTTAAGAATGAGTGGGCCGGTGTAGTGCATGGCCATTTCGACCGGCGTCCAGGTCCGGCCCCAGTCTGCACTAAAAGCACCGACGAGGTGGGACTCCTCGCTGTTGCGCTGGGCGATGGAGCAGCGCATGCCGAAACACCAAACGATGTTTTGCTCTGGCTCTCGATAGAGCACAGGATTCGCGTAAGCGAACTGGATGCCACCCTTCCTTACCGTGTGGTCAAAGACGGGAACGGGCTCCTCCCAGGTGTCGCCGTCGTCCTTCGAAATGGTAACGAAGATGTCGCCCATGTCCTTCTTGCCGCTGCGCATCGCGCCGTAGGCTACAATGAGATTCTTCTGCTTGTCGCCCTGGATGATGAAGGGCTGCCAGATGCGCCATGCCTGCGGGTGCTGTTCGACGCGCCGGATCACGCGGACGTCCGTGATATCGCCTTCATGATCTGCGCCACTCGCTTGGACGCCGCCTAAGGTCAGCATGAATGAGGCGAGGATGATGAATCTCATGTTGAATGGTTACTGACAGGAATTCTCTTTTTCAAGGAGTTCTTATCGGCGCATCGATCCTAACGGGATTGCGGGGATGCAACTTTAACTTCTTTCCTTTAAAATCAAATCCCCTGAGGTGATCGACAATTTACCTCGAAATAAAAGCGATGAGATTTGTTTTCTGCTGCTTAGCCTTCATGCTAAGTCATGCCACCAAAGCCGATGACTTTCCTTTGGTGCCTGATGATGTTGAGGTCATGTTGTTTGCTAAGGAGCCTCTCGTCAGGAATCCTTGCGGTATAACCTTTGATAAAAAGGGGCGTCTATGCGTCGGAATGGGCCCACAGTATCGCAACCCGGATCCTGACACGCCGGGCGATGCTGTCTGGATACTATTGGATCAAGACGGTGATGGTGTGGCCGACGGACGCAAGGAATTTGCTACTGGCTTTAATGCTATTCAGAGTTTGGCATGGCGGGGTGATGCCTTGTGGGTTGCTAACGCGCCAGACCTCACCGTAGTGCGTGATTTGAATGGCGACGATGAGGCTGACGAATACATCAGACTCTACACTGACTTAGGAAACCTCGAGCATGGTCTACACGGCCTCAACTGGGGACCAGATGGCAAGCTGTATATGTCGAAAGGGAACTCCAAGGGACTTAATAACGCACCCGATCGCTTGGCTCCAAAACCCTTCTTGGAGCTGTGGGGGATGGAAGCACCGACTGGTTCGCCAGAGTTCCCTAAACCAATTACTTTCACGAAAAACAACTATCAGAAGAACTATCACGAACCTTCCGATGACTGGGGGCTTTGTGGGGGGGTGCTGCGTTGCGATCCGGATGGTAGTAATTTGGAGATCGTCTCCCGAGGCTCCCGTAACCCGTTTGATATCGCCTACGACGATGGCTTCGACTGGTTAGGTACGGACAATGATCAGATTCATGGTGATAAGTTCTTTTCACCATTCTATGGAGCGCACTTTGGATGGGGGCATCCATGGAGCTACGCTTGGGAAGGCAAACAGCATTGGCCATCTGCTCCTGCTGCTGGCCCGTTGTTTGAGGGTTCCGGAACTGGCGTGGTCTTCTTGGGGCTCTCACAATATCCTGACAAGTATCGCGGCGTGTTTTTGGTCAACGATTGGTTGAAACGTCAGGTTTATATCTATCGACCCACTTGGGATGGGGCTTGGATGAAGCCAGCTTCCGAGAAATTTGAACTTTTTGCCCATGCTGAGCGAGGACGTTCCATGGGTGCCAGCCATGGGCGTAGCTTCGACCCGGTGGATATCGAAGTCGGACCAGATGGAGCAATCTACATCTCAAGTTGGGGTCGTGAATATGGTGCTGTGGTCAAAGGTGGTGAGCAGCAAAATGAAGGCCGCATATACAAGCTCTGGCCCAAAGCTGCCCCACCGCAAGCGCCGGACATCAAACGGGATCCCTGGAAGGATCTGAGTAGCCACCTTCCGGTGTGGCGCAGCAACGCGCAGGAAGCATTAATCAAGAAAGGTCTACCTGCCGCAGGGCGGCTAAAGGAACTTGCGACTGATCCCACTGCGATCAAAGCCTTGCAAACGTGGGCAGCATGGACGCTGGGTCGCATAGCCCCGAATGAGTCAACAATCGACGACTGGTTTACTACAGCCCTGCGCCAAGAAGTTCTAAATTTACGCTTACAGTCAATCAGGATCCTTGCACACCGCGCTCGATTGCGTGGAGAACATAAGTTGCCAGATGAGATCATCAATTTACTGGATGATGCTGAACCTCGCGTTCGACTAGAAGCAGTGCTGGCTTTGCGGCAAGCAAAGGACCGCAGCCAGAATACTGCACTATTAGAATTAGCTGCCAAAGAAAATGATCGCATCACTTATTACGCGACATGGGGAGCCTTAGGTGACTTGATGACCAGAGAAGCGCGTAAAAGCTTATTAAAAGATGAGCGTGTTGGAGTGCGTCGCGCTGCCTTACTAAGCCTTTTAGAAGAAGATGCTTTGGACGATACCGAGGTGAAGGTCGTGAGTAATGATCCAGATATCATCACTGCCTCCCTCGCTTCTCAATGGCTGGGCGGCAAGACGAGGACACGTATCAAGGGGGCACCACTAAAGAACGACCGTGCGGCAACCGCATCTTCACTACTTTCTCCAACCGGTAAAATACCGACCGTGGAAGAAGTGATCCCCCTACTTTCAACAGCTAAGATTAAACGTGGTCGGGAGCTTTTCCTCAGCGCACAGGGAGCAGCTTGTGCCACCTGTCATCTGATGGAAGGCATAGGCAATGCCTTTGCGCCTGACCTGTCCGATATTGGGACACGCGCAGATGCCAACTTCATCATTCGTGCCGTCTTAGAACCTAGCGCCGAGATCACCGAGGGCTTCGCTATGCAAACGGTGAAAACCAAAGACGGTAGGTCGACCGGTGGTATCGTGCTGGAAGAAAGTGGCCGTGCTTTGACCTTCGGGCAAATCGGCGGCAGTCAAGAGACTGTTTTGAAGTCAGATATCTTAAGCCGAGAAACTGCGGAGATTTCTGCTATGCCCCCTCTGGGCGCTCTAATGGCTCCGCAACAGATTGCAGATCTTACCAAATATCTCATTTCCGCCAAATCTTCGAGTGAATCTTGGGGAGATCCCAAAACTGGCTGGTATCTTGAAGCCTATGAGGACCGCCTGGCAATTCGTCTCGATGGCTTGGAAGTCTTAAGCTATTTCTTCAAACATGAGGAAACGAAACGGCCATTCTTTGCCCACGTGAAGACACCAACAGGCATTCAGGTAACGCGCAATTTTCCGCCCATTGAAGGAACGGATCCTGTAGACCACGGCTACATGCATCCCGGTCTTTCGTTAGGTTTTTCTAATATCAACGGCGAAAATTTCTGGCACAACGATCGTGGAGGCTTGGTAGTCAGCGAAGGCTTTGAGGGCGAGCCTCTGATAACGAATTCCTCTGCCAGTTTCAGTGTGAAGAATCGCTATTTAGGGAAAGATGGTAAGATGGTCTGTCTGGAAATCGCCAGTTACGAACTCACAAAGAACTCTGATGGCTACCTCATCAGCATGGAGACTAGTTTTACCTCAGACGAAGCACTTGTCTTTGGGGTAAAAGAAGAAATGGGCATGGCTTTGCGCATAGCCTCGCCCATTCGCGTTAAGAAAGGTGACGGAAGCATAGCAAGTGCTAGTGGTGGAGTGAATGAGAAAGGCACTTGGGGCAAGACCGATGATTGGTGGGACTATCACGGCCCGCTGAAGAAGCGCAGTGTTGGTCTGCATATTATGTCAGGAAAAGGCAATCCGCCGATATGGGCGCATAGCCGGGATTATGGATTGCTCGTAGCCAACCCTTTCCCCGTCGACGTGAAGGAGAACCGCGACAAGACTACAGTAATTGATGCCGGCGAGACCTTCCGACTCCGCTTTGGTATCCAAGTGCATGACACGGCTGACCGTGCCAGCTACGATCCCAAGGCTGCCTACGAGCGTTACCTAGCAAAACCATGAGCGATGAGCTAGGTCACGCCTTGCGTTTTGGTCGCTTGGCTTGGTAAAGCGAACCGGCGTCACTGGATTACAATATTGTTTCGACTTAGCCGGAGCAAAGAGAGGCTAGGCTTCCTTCTTTGGTAGGGTCGGCTGTTTCTCGATGGCTTTGGCTTCTGGGAGCGGCTCAGGTGCGGCGCTCTCGAGGGCTTCGAACTTTCGGGCTGTGACAAGCAAGCGACTTTCGACCGAACTGATAGCCTTGTTGTAGTGCCCTACGGTCTGATCGAGGCTTTTGCCTAGCTTGGCGAAGTGGTCGGAGACAACGCCGATACGCTCGTAGAGTTCTTTTCCCAGCGCGCTGATTTCCTTGGCTTCCCGTGCGATTGCTTCCTGTTGCCAGCCATACGCGATTGCTTTCAGCAAGGCAATTAAGGTGGTGGGCGTTGCCAGAATAACCTTGTTATCGACACCGAGTTCAATCAACTGCGGGTCTTGTTCTAGCGCGGCGCTGAATATTGTCTCATTCGGAATAAACAGAACGACAAACTCAGGTGCGTTATCAAATTGAGTCCAATAGGCCTTCGCGGAAAGTCCCTTGATATGGTCTCTGATATGCCGGGCATGGGCTTTCATTCTAATGTTCTGTTGTTCTGGGTCCTCAGCCTCGAGGGCATCTAGGTAGGCAGCCAGTGGCACTTTTGAATCAACCACAACTTGTCGTCCGTTGGGTAAATTAATCATCATATCCGGACGCTGACGCTGGCCATCCTCAGTATCAACTGAGGCCTGCTCTAGGAAATCGACGCGGTTGATCATGCCCGCCATCTCAACAGTACGGCGAAGCTGCATCTCGCCCCACTGCCCGCGGACTTGCGGGGCACGAAGCGCCTGGACTAGGTTGCTCGTGGTTTTGCTTAGCTGCACCTGCGAATCTGCCAGCTGTTCAAGTTGTTGTTTCAGACTCGCATCTGTCCTAGTGCGACGTTCTTCAATCTTCTCAACGCGTTCATTGAAAGCCTTCAGTGCGATATTAACTGGCTCCACTGTCTTATCGATCGCCTCCTGCCGTTTCTCTAAATCACCCTTTGCACCCTCTTGATATTTATCGAGAGTCGATTTGGCGAGGTTGAGGAAAGACTCGTTGTTTTTCGAGAGCGCCTCTGAAGAAAGTGCCTGAAAGCTCTCTTTTAACTGCGCGCGAGCGTCCTCAAGCAGAGCGAGCTTCTCTTCGGCCGCTTTTGACTCGGCTGTCCGCTGCGCCTCGACGGCAGCCAATTTTTGACGTGTCCCAGCAATTTTCCCACTCAGCACGATGTAAACAACGATGGCACCAAGAAGAGTTCCAATACAGATCCCAATCAACATCTCCATATTGGTTTATGAAGCCAAGAAGCTTTCGAAGGCAACAAAAGAAATGTCATTTTCAGGACATTTTTTTCAAACAAGGGCATTAACAAAAGAAGCTAAATGATAGCTAGGGCGGAAGCCTCGACTCATTTCCGGTGGCCGAAGCTAAGCAGTAGAATGAAGAGCGAAGAAGTAGACCCGCGCTGAAAGTGACTAGGACCGCGCTGAGAGTCTTCTTTGGCAGTCAGCCCGATATGGTTTTGCTGTGGTTAGCCCAGTGAAGAAGTGCGCTACGATTCGTTTTGATTTTAGGAGGATCCGCGTTAGATGGGCTCTTCGGAGGCGCTGAGGAGATCAATGTGGGTGAGCTGTTTATCCTTTTGAAGGGCACGATAGCAGTCTGGAAGATCGAAGCTTCGAAGCACGCCGGGGAGGAGGGTTGAGAGAGGCCAGACGTAATGCTCAGTCGTAGCGACATCGTGATAGCTGGTAAGGGAGTTCTTAAGGGTGACCTGTTGAATGGTCGGGGAGAGAAGGGCCGCGAAGGTGGCAGGAAGGGCGCCCCATCCTTTGGCGACTAAATGAATCTTTGTGTAGCCGTAATCCGCGAGCCAGTCGATGACACGTAGGAGGTCGTGAGTTTTGCCTCCTAGGTAGGGGCGGTTGAGCATATTCCCATAGGCGGCGTAGAAGTAGTCGGGGCCGTAGTAGCCATGGGGTTCGAAACGGGTTGTGCCTGGGAGTGATTCGCCGATTCCGCGAACATCGCAAGCAAAGATGGGAACAGTTCCGCCCTCGGTTTCGATGGTATCGCGGAGGAAGATTTCGCTGCGCAGCTCGGCGTCGGCGGATTGATGGGAGACATAAAGAATGGCACGCGGTTGGTCTACCGGGGCGCGGGGCGGACGTGAGTGCCACGCCTCCCTCGAGAGCATGGTGACAAGGGCTTGAATACCAGGTTCAGTTTCGACGGCATAGTTGATGTAAAAGGGTAGGGGGTAATGTCGGTTGCCCCTAGGGGCGCGGAGATTGCGGACGCGGGGCGGGCTTTCGACCTTCCGCATGCGAAGGATATCGCGCACTGCAGTGATGAGTTTCTTGCCGGTGCTGGGTTCACGCTGTTTTGCGAGGCGCTCGGCAGTGGCTCTCGTGAAATGGAAGACAGTGCGACTTTTCAATTCGGCGACCTGACCGTTGGGAGTGCACCAGAGGGTCTCGTCTTTCTCAATAATGAGTTCCGGCTCGGATTCGACGGGGGGTGCCCCGATGGTCTCGTTGAAGAAACGATACATAGATTCCCTGTTCTCAACGGTGAAACCGTGGGGCTGTGGACCAGGTGCGAGCACGATGTTTTCGGTGGCGCCGAGAAGGGTATAAAGATGCTTGAGACGTTCGTAGACTTCTTCTGAACCGCGGACATCGAAGTAGTCTCTTTCTTGGGGAAGAATGATGATGGGTTTGGGCGCCATTGCCGCGAGGTAGTCGTCGTGGTCGAGGCCAAGGGCGAGGGAGCGCGGTGGGCATTGTTCGCTGTCCTGAGGAATCTCGTTTTCCATGTTGCGGCGCCAGGTTGTGACGAAGCAGGATGGGGCGGCCATGTGCCAACGGGGTTCGACACCGCAGAGCCAGGTGGTCATGGTTCCACCTCCGGAGTTACCAGTCACGCCAATGCGATCAGGATCGACATCATCGCGGGTGAGTAGGTAGTCGAGGGCACGCATGGCATCCCAGGCGCGCCACGTGCCGAGAAAGTGACCAATAAGATGTTGCTGATTGCCGGCTAAGTTGTGCTGGCGCGTGCCTAGGTGAACGGAGTGATTGTGGCTATTTTCCTTTAGATACTGGGAGCGTTCACCCTGGCCGATTGGGTCGAGAATCAAGCAGAGGTAGCCCAGGCGGGCGAGGCCCTGGGCGAAGGCTTGGTAGGTTTCGGCGGCTTTGCCGTTAGGGGAGTGGCCACAAGTGCCGACGACGGCAGGGAGAGGGCGCTTGCCCTCTTTTGGAACGTAAACGTTGGCGGTGACCAAAAAGTCGGGGCGGCTCTCGAAAATAAGATTCTCGATGGTGTATGCGTCGCGATCGACGGTGCCGGTAATCTTCGGCTTGAGTGGGGATTTATTCTTTGGGAATGGAGAGAAGGAGCCACGGATGCGTTTTCGGACTTCGGCGACATAAGCTTCAGCTTCGGCCTTTGTTGTGAGAGCGTTCTTGCGAGCGAGGCCGCGGCGTTCAGCGCGAATGACCTGTTCAAGGGTATGGTTATGAACCATGCGGGGGAAGCGATGAAAGGGAGTGAGGTCGTCAGCGGCAAATATGGTGTTGGAATGATCTGTGAGTGAAAGACCGAAAGCGTTAAGGCCGGTGAAACGGAGGGCGGAGCGGCGAGAGAGTTTCATGATCTAGGGATGTCCCTACTTGGTTTCGCGAACGGATAGAATTGAAGAAATTCTGGTCATTCAAAAGAAAAAATCAAGCCGGTTGCGTTCCTCAAAAAGGATGAGGTAACAGTCACAGGGATTTGTGATGTTTAAGTGTGCAAGCGACCATACTTCGCCGCGTAGGCCCGACCTCATCCCCGAGAATGGCTTGCGAGGGCGCACTTTTGAATTCAGGTCAACGATCCCAAGCCTAGCGCTTAACTCCGGGAAAGCTGTCCACATACTTAATAGTGAAATCCGGAAAGCTATCGACAATTTGAATCTTAAAGTTTGGAAAGCTGTTCACGATCTGCCATTCGCCGGGATCGTCAGGAAAGGATGTGACCAACCTGACGTGGAGATCGGCGAAGGAGTTCACGATCTTGACTTTGTAGTCAGGAAATGAGTTTACCCATTGGATGCGTCCACGTATTTTTGCCAAGTTTACTTGCTCCTTCGCAGTGATGGGAAGCATGGCTCCGGTTGGAATTAAGAGAGAAGAAAATAGTAGGCGTCTGGTCATCGCGAGAGAGACGAATCAGGGCAAGTGGTTATGCTAAAATGCAGGCCGCTTGGAGTGTTTTATTTCGATGGGGAGGGGAAGGAAACCCACCGCCCTTCAATCACGTGTAGGGCCACATCTGCAAATATCGCTTGGAAAGTGAACCACTATCCCTTGTTTTTGAGCAAAGTCACCAAGATGGCCAACCCAATATAAAACTGCATATAATCGATATGCTCTGGGCTCATAAACTCCATATTATTTACTTTATTTTTGACGTATAACTCTTGTTGTAATCGGAGCTCGTGGGTGTCTTCTTCACCCATCGCTCCGACTCGGAGGGGTGAGATGGCGTCAAGCAACTGAAGCAAGCACGTTGATCATTTGTTTAACGAACTCACTCTAATCTAACCGACGGAATCGTGAATTATAATCGATGATCCCGTTTGTAGTGCTGGGCCGCGAGGCAAACGGCCCTAGGAAGAGTGCTTTGCCGCCTAGTATGCTTTTTGTAAGTGTTTGATAGCGTTGTCCTCTAGGCGACTAGCCGATTTTGCAGGAGCTCGTGTGTTCGATGCTCGCGTGCTTAACTCATCGGGCTGCCTGTTCGTAATTTGGCCAATGCGATCTCCGCTCCCTTCGAGTTCCGCTGTAGCGCGCCTCAAACTTGTGGGTAAGTGGGTTTCCTTGGCTATACAGTCAACGCACGAGGCGCCGACCTAGCTGAGAGGATTGGGGCGAAAAGGGACTTAAGGGAAGGGGTCTGATCTAGGGCCTGTTACCCAGTTGACGCCAACGTCTTCGGAACTCCTTCCCCGTGTATTGACTCGGGTTAGCACCTGCTGCCAGAGCTTCCGCCCGTTCAGCTCGAAGTTTGAACTCGAGTTCTACCTCCTCGGAGGTTGTCCAATTTCTCCCACCTACGGTGGTTACACCATCGGTCCTTGGCGGGATCACGAGAAAGGGGCTGTTTGGAAAGTACCATGCACCGAACTCGATCTTAATCGCCTCCTTCGAGTGTCCGCCGAGCAATCGCATCGCTCTCCCTAGTGAAACAGGGTCAAGGGTGACTTTCACCGCGGCAATATCGGCACAAAGGTCACGCGTCTGCTCAATCCAACGTGGGAGCATGAGATAGAAGACGAAACCAAAATAGGTGAGAAAAACAAGAATGATATTAAGGAAAAAAGGGCCCAA
>DCQY01000053.1:0-4951 GCA_002323995.1 Akkermansiaceae bacterium UBA1506
TAGAAAACTGACTTCGGATTCGCCCAGTGAATGGCACCTAAAATGGAAACAAATACTAGTGGAATCCAGCACCATCGTGAAAAAGACGGGCCCCGCCGCTCCACCACAAGCTTACAAACCCAAATAAGAAAAGACGCCACACACAGGACATCCAGAACAGCGACAGTCTCAGGCGTTGTCGCACCCCAGGCGAGCGGGGCATAGAAAAAACCTATTAGGAGCGGGCTTAGCGCGAACAACCACTTCTTCTCTGGTAGAGCGCCGCCTCGACGAAACATGGTTAAACCTACTTTATTTCTACTGCGGATCCATCATCCTCAGATTCGGGGGACTTGCGTTCTGAGCGCGAGGGAACAGTAGTCAGGGTAGCTTCCTCATCAGGATCACCGGTCTCATTATAGTAAGAGTAGTTCCCGCCCCCCATATATCCATAGTAGTAGCCGTAGCCACGCCTAGTTTTGGTTCGAGGCAATCCATTAGCAACGACCCCAACAGGTTCCGTTCCATTGTCATTAATCATTCGCACAGCCCGCTTAATTCCCGCTCCTGGAGTCTTCCCAATTCGGCAAACCAAGACCACCGATTGGGCAAGCCCCACCAAAGGAAGTGAGTCACTCACCGGGATCATAGGCGCGGAGTCAATGATGATTCGGTCGAAATACTCGGAAAGCTTTTCCAGCAAACCGGGAAGTTGCTTTCCAGCCAAAAGTTCCGCTGGGTTAGCAGAACGGCTACCGGCCGCCATCAAGAAAAGGTTGTCAGAAAGATCGCTGCGCTGAATAACTTCTTTCAGACTTCTTCCCAAAGACAAATGATCAGCCAGCCCTTTTGACTTATCATTGTAGCCAAATGTTTCATGGTGAACCGGGCGGCGTAAGTCTGCGTCGATTAAAAGAGTGCGATCTCCCTGTTTAGCAAAAGAAAGAGCCAAATTTGAGGCTACCCAACTCTTTCCCTCCCCTGGGAGTGCACTGGTAATCAGGAAAGTGCATCGCTCCCGTGCGTCTCCTAGAAAGGTTAATCCAGCTCGAAGAGAACGAACTGCTTCTGTTGCTGGTCCATTGGCATCGTTAACCAAAGCAAGCGAATCCTCTCTACCTTTAAAATTGCCCGTTGGAATCGCACCAACAACTGGAACACTCGTGAGCAACTCAAGGTCCGACACCGTACGAACCGTGGGGTCAAGGAAACCCAGTAGTAAAATAACGCAGACGCCCAACACAGCGCCTCCGGCAGTGAATTGAATCAGTATTTTCGCTTGGTTGGGTCCTATCGGCATACCCGGCAAATTGGGGGGCTGCAAAATCTCAAACTGCTTGGTGGCGAAACCCTTTGCAAAATTACCTTCTTTTAACTGGGTATTCAGATTATCGAACTGCTTTTGTACTGCATCGATCTCCCGAGCAAGGACGCTCGCTCGAGTCGACACAAGCTGGATTTCACCATTAATCCGATTGCCAGACTCAGGATTATCGAGATTCCCACTATTGGAATCCCAGAATTCCTTTTCATCTTCGGATAGACGAAAAACCTGCTGCAATTCGCTACTAAATTGTTGTTTTAAAATTCGGTCCAACTCCTGAGCCTCTACCAACGGTGGCCACTTGGGTAGATAACGTTTTTCCATCTCGCTGATCTCACGTTCGGAAACGCGAATCTGCTGGCTCAATTCCATACAGCGGTTGTAGAGTTCTCTGGTTTTCTCAAGCGCCAGCAATTTCTCTTTGATCTGGTTCGAACTCTCAAGAATATACTCCAGGGCATCCTCTGAATTATCGATCACGGAATCCTCCGCAAAACGCTCATACTCTTGAAGGACGCCAATGAGAATATCACGGGCGATCTCGGGGTCGCTGTGCGTACAAATGATGTCCATGAGAGTAGTGTCCTCACGCCACCTTACTCCAACCCACTCACGCATCATTGCCCCTAAATTCGCAGGGCTGAGATCTGAGCTAGTGATCTCTTCAGTGTTTTTCTCCCACGGATATTTAAATGACTTTCTAATCACTCCACTACGATTAGCAAAGAGATGGCTTTCAGCGATGGACACATAGATCCCGGGCATTTTCAACTTTTCTGAAGCGGAAAGGATTTCGCCGATTCCAGTCATGCGGATCACCTCCTCGTCGGAAACCTCTGCATCAGCAGCCTTCGCTCGCTTAATCTCGATGGTCGCGTAGGACTGGTAGGTTTCCGGGGTATTGCTATAAATGAAAAGCCCAAGAAAAAACCCACCAAACAGAGTGATCAAAAAGATCCAGAAACGACGAATAAACCAACGGAAATAGTCTTTTAGCCCTCGTGCTGATTGAGGGTCAGTATTTCCATAGGAATCATTTCCGTATGAACCATATCCGTAGGATTCGTTTCCATAGGAATTATACTGATTGCTATCGTATTTCATGCAGCCAAAGCAATGTGTAAGGATTGGTCCGAGACACTACCCGAAGAGGAGTCTATCGCCCATCAAATAATTCGGCGATCCGGAGTTACTCGAAGTGAATCCTCTAAAAGATGCTCTCCGGGACGAACACAGTATCGTTAGGGAGCAGAAAAAACGGGGAGCTTTGATCTTTCTGCATCTTCAAGACGTTGAATTCAAACGTTTTTACGGCTTCACCGTTTCTTCGTCTGACAACGACCTTTGAGGGACGAGCTATGTTGGTAAAGCCGCCAGCTACCGCAATCGCCGTAATTAAATCAAAGGGCTCCTCTGGATCAATCTGGATAGCACCCGGATCCTTCACCTCGCCAATAACGGTGATCGTCTCAATCTTCTCCTCAACCTCTTCCATCGCGTGAACGATTATGGTGTCACCGTCACGAAGTTGATAATTTCGATCACTATCAATTGAGAGCCGGTAAGTCTTTAGATCGTCACCTTCGCGGCGCTTAAGTTCGAGATTGTAGGGATTTCCACGCTCTGTCATGCCACCCGCCGAAGCAACGGCGGTGAAGAGATCCATCGCCACACCCGCATCAAATGGCACTCGACCTGGCGCCGCCACTTGCCCAATCACAGTGACTAGTTGGGGTGGGAGCTCAGCGGCTTTCGCAAGAGCAACAACAACTTGAGCATCTCTGATGAAATCCTTCTCGAGGCGTGCTTCGACGTCACCGGCCAACTCATCCGCCGCCCTTCCAATCGCCGGAATGCTTCCCAGAAGGGGTAAAACCAAAGTCCCTTCCGGGCCAATAGTAAAAACTCCTGAAAGCGACTCCTCGTTGAATACGGTCACACTGACAATATCCGACTCTTTCAACTGCACACTCTCACCAAGAACGGCACTGCCCCATGAGAACAATGCCGCTGCGGAAAGAGCTAACTTTTTTAGTGTTAGCATTAGATTGTAAAGATCGGGCTCAGGATTTAATGCCCTCAGCCCTCGCTTGCCTCAAGCGCAAACGTCTCAGGGTGTAAACGCAGAGACGTCATCCCCGCGGGTGGCTCCAGGGTTAACACGAGTAAAATTAGGACTGGTTGTTGCGTTACCTTGTGTCGATTTCACAACTGGAGCGTTGAAACCATAACTTTGCCCCTCATTCAACGAAAATGGAGCTGATTGAACAGTCAAGCCAGATGGGTAGGTGAGGCGAACAGCGAATTCTCCAGCAGAAAGGCCCTCAAAAGAGAAGCTGCCATCCTCGCCCGTTTCCACTGTCGCGATCTCCTTACCGGTCTCGGCATCAATGAGAGTCACGGTTGTACCTTCAACGACTTTTTCGCCAGGATCAGCTACATTATTGGAATTTGCGTCTTCATACACGACCCCTTCGACAGAGGCCGTCTGCGCTTCCGCGTAATTAACGGTTAAGAAAAGAGTTACCGATGCGATCAAAAAGAGTTTCAAAAGTTTCATGGTCGTTCTGTGTTTTTAGAGGAATTGGCGGGGCTCGACTCAGTATTTGAAGCCCAACCGAAGACCTGTCACGCTCTGGTCGAAATCTGCCGCGTTATCGGAGGAATCATTATCATTATGGTTGTAAAAGACACTTACGCTTCCGTTGATGTCTGGCGTGAGACTTATCGGATGGGAAACACTCAGACCCATGCGTAGGAAATCATCTTCCCTCTGATTGACGCCCCCAGCCGTTGAATAATAATCGGCGTTTTCATAACCAATCTGAGCGTCCAGCACATATAGTCCAGGCAGTTCGTGGCTAATTGACGCCACACCTCCAAGAGATTCAAAACCTGTGTCTGTTCCAGAGTATGATGGTCTCACGCTCCGTGACAAAAACACTTTAACCTCCGTTTTTGGTGAAACTTCCCAGTTCACACCTGCATCGAAAACAAAATTATCATCGTCCTGACCGCCCGAGATGGAGCGAGTCTCCCATCCCAAGGAGGAAAACGCGGTTGTTTTCGCGGAAGCTTGATAACGCCAGCGGAGTGAGGTGGTGTAGAAATCCTGGTCAACGTTATCCGAATAATCGTCTCCTCCAAACCGGAAACCAATACCGTAGTTTGTTTTTGGTGCAAAACCAAGACCCTGATACAGAGCCAAATCCACCGCATAACTGCTCTGATCATTCAAACCGCTGCCGGTAACGAAATCGCGCATGTTGTAACCGACACCCACTTCCAAACTGCCGCGAGAAATTTCCCGAACTAGGCTTGCGTCGAGTCCCAGGTCATCGCTCTGCGCAGAACGCGATTCCCTATTCACGTTGCGGAAATTAACAGAGTTACCGTTGTTGCGATAGTAGTCGGAAGAGAGACGAAAGACAGTCTTGCCACCGTTGAGTTGGAAATAACCATCGATTCGGTGCTCCAGCGGATCGCGCCCCGCGGCAGCGGTAGCGTTTTCCCAAAGGTAAGCCGAGCCATCGTAGCCGAATCCATACTCGCTGCCACGCCCACCTTGGTTAGCCGACTCAAAGTCAAAGCCAAAATCGAAGATGGCTGCCCAAGCTCCAATCCCGTTGGGCAACTGGGTCGTGTTTG
>DCQY01000053.1:5345-6953 GCA_002323995.1 Akkermansiaceae bacterium UBA1506
TGAGGCTCATAAACCTCTTTTCCAGAGTAGGTGTCACCCGAAGTAAGAGTGCTCGGAATGATAAAAGTCAGCCCAAGAGCCGCTAATGATGTAATTGTCTTTGTGTTCATGCCTTTGTAAGGAACCCTGTGCAAAAGTTAACTTTGAGTTGGGAATACGTCCATATCAAGATAAATTCTAAATTATTTTGAGAATTTCTCAAAAGAATTACTGATTTTTGATTCATCATCGTGATCGTGATCGTCTAGGCGCCGCTCTAAGGACTTAACTCCCTCATGCTCATCCCATTCGCTCAGGCCCAGGTGGTCTGGAGATCTGCCCCAGCGGGCAATGCCATTCTGTAGCGCAGGAAGGAAGCATCGAACGACGCGTCGCCATTGGTTTCGCCCCCCCTTTGCTGGGTTACACCAGAGGTTCCAGGCAGTTTTTTCATTGATCGGCATGACAACGTGACAAATCTCCGCCCCAACCGAAGATTGCCCTGATTCATCCAAAACCGCCGGGCGAATCCCAAGTTTTTCTAGGCAAGTCAGCAACTCGGCCCAGTATTTATTTTCATCACTGATTCTGTCGATATCATGTTCGAGCACCTGAGCCATTGAGTAGGCATATCGGACATCTTTTCTGGAAGAGATAATCTCAGTAAAAACTTCGCGAACTTCTCCCAAATTATTGGGCAAACCGAGAAACCGAAGCGCAGACAGAACCGCCAATACGAAAATCATCCCGGCAATCGGAAGGCTATTCCCTTTAGTAACGAAGACGCTCAGTCCGAGCAAACAAAGCCCCGCAAACACTCCATAAAGCACCATCAGGATTGACCGCTTTGAAAATCCCAGTGTTAGCAGCCGATGGTGCAGGTGCCTCGCATCAGGAGCCATGACCGGCAATCCAGACAACCCTCGACGAATGACTGCCAAGGCGGTATCCAAAATGGGGAACCCGAGAGCAATGACCACCACAAGCAGAGGGCCAAAAACTGAAGCTTTGTGAGAAGTCAGCAGCGAAGCTCCCGCAATAAAAAAACCGAGGAGATAGGCGCCTCCGTCTCCCATGTAAATACGTGCGGGAGGCAGATTAAAATAAAGAAAGGCGGCCATACCTCCAGCCACGCCAACCCCCATGGTCGCTAAAGCCACGTTGCCGGTCATCATCCCTATGGCAGCTAGTGTGATAGCAAGGAAAAGGCCAATCCCTCCCGCGAGCCCATCCATTCCATCAATCAAATTGATTAAATTGGGAACAGCGACAAACCAGAAAACAGTCAGGACAAGACCAAACCCCCCGAGTTCCAAGGACCCTGAATCAATCGGATTGGAAATAATATCAATCCTCATCCCGCAACTGTAAGCGGCCACAGCAATGGCGATTTGCGCTAGGAACTTTAACTTTGCTGGCAGGTGAAACAAGTCATCGAGGAGGCCCAGCAAAAAAATTGCAGATCCTAGAATCAAAAACGCATAGGAAACCAGCGATTCAGATTCCTTCTCAGGAATAACTAGGGCGAAAAAGAAGGAAACTACGAAAGCCCCGTAAATTGGCAAACCGCCCACTCTCAAGATCGGAGTTGATTGATGCTTCCGAATCCCGTCCCCCGCATCAACTCCT
>DCQY01000007.1:0-2900 GCA_002323995.1 Akkermansiaceae bacterium UBA1506
ATGCGTGTGAAGCGGTTGGGTGAATCCGGCCGCCTCGCAAATGTGCGGCAGCGTCAGGTAACCGGGCTTCATGAAACTATGTCCGGTTCCGACGACTCTCAGCACGCCATCGTTTGACTTCGGCAGATCGGGAAAGTCTCCGCCATACTGTGTCATCAGTTGCTCGGGAGTCAGGTAACAGACTGCATGCTCAGGAAACCTTTCCTCCTTCCAGCCGGGATTCGGAACGAAGGTGCCTTTCTTGCCAGCAACCTTCCCGCTGCTGTTTTGCAGGGCTTTGCGGTAAGCGGCAGCCTCCTTGGCACTGAGCTTGCCATCGCCATCCGCATCGGATTCCGGATACTGCTTGAGGAATTTCGCGAGTTGCTTCGGCGTTGCGCCAGAGGATTCGGCTGTCGGTCTCTCAGGCGTATCTGTGCCGCCCAGTTTCTTAACGAGCATCGCTTGCTCAGCTTGAGAAAGGGTGCCGTCACCATCGGCATCCGCATCGGGATGGTTCCGCAGAAGTCCCTTTTGCACGACCGCCCACTCCCGTCCGGTCAGTTTGCCGTCCTTGTTGCGATCAACCTGCGGAAACTTTGCTAACACCCTTTGCGATAGGGCCGGCAGCACATCTTCTGCACCGGAGGTGGCGGGCACTGCCGCGGAGAGTGCGCAGCCAAGGGTGAATAGGGTCACTTTTTTCATAGACATCTTTTTTGTAATAGAACACCCACCGGCCTCGATGGTTACACTCCATCAGCCAATTTCTGTTTCATTTCTTTGACTTGGATGGCAGGCCCCACTTGTAACCCACCGGCGTGTAGGTAACGCCATCAGGTTCGTGATGGGTCGGCAACTCCTGACGCATCATTTGTTTCGTCTGGGCGTATTCCGGATTGTCAGCGAGATTCTGCCACTCCCAGCAATCACTCTGGTGATCGTAGAGTTCCTCGGTTCCATCGGCGTAGGTGATGTAGCGGTAGCGTTCGGATCGCAGGCCGTAGTTTTTGTAGCCAAAAACCGTCAGCGTGGTCTGGTCCCAATCGGCTTCCGGATCCTTCATCAGGGGGGTGAGATCCTTGCCTTCTAGTTGTCCTTCCGGCGGCTCGCAGCCCGTGAGCGAAGCGAGGGTGGGATAGATATCGAGCAGGTTGACTGGTTTCGCACTCGTCGTGCCCGGGGTGGTCACCTCAGGAACCGCCCACATGAGGTTGACCCGGGTGGCTCGTTCCCAGAGCGAGTATTTCCCCCAGCGACCTTTTTCGCCCAGTTGGAAGCCATGATCGCTCCACAGGACAATGATGGTGTTGCCTGCATAGGGCGACTCCTCCAAGGCTCCGACAATCTGCCCCACGAGGTCATCGACCAGCGCCGTGCAAGCCAGGTAAGCCTGGATGGCCGGCTTCCACTGATTCGTTTCCCGAATCCGATTCAGCCACGGGTTGTGCGCCATCTTGCTGTGGGCCTTCGGCACATCATCGAGATCGTCTTCCCGAAAGCCTTCCGGCAGCTCGATCTCCTCCAGTGGAAAGCGGTCGAAGTATTCCTGCGGGGCGTAGTTCGGCAAATGTGGCTGAAAGATGCCGGCCCCAAGAAAGAACGGCTCCTGCAACTCTCCGCCGAGTAGTTTCTCCGACGCCCAATTTGCGGTGATGCCGTCAGGATGATCGTTAACCGTTACATCCGGGTGACAGGGGCCCCAATCGGCCTGCCGGGCCCAGCCTCCTAGCGGAAGCTTGGCATTGAACTTGAGTCCGGCGAACGATGGCAGGTCCTGCGTTTTGCTGGGGAAATATTCATCGAACCCCCGGCCTTTCACTTCATGGGTGAAATGGTAACCATGGAACAGCTTTCCTCCACCGATCACCTGGTAGCCGTTCTGCTGGAAGAACTCCGGCAAGAGCACTGAGTTGTTGAGGATGGGATTGTGGATGAGTGAGCTCTTATTGATGTAGTTGCCCGAGGTCGACGGAAGAATCCCACTCATGATGGCAGAGCGCGAAGGCCCACAGGCTGGTGCGGCACAGTGGGCGTTGGTGAAAGTGATCCCTTTCGCTGCCAGCGCCTTCAGGTGTGGTGTTTTCGCCTGAGTATTGCCCTTCAGAACGCCGTTCCAGTCGTTCATGTCATCGACAGCGATGAAGAGAATATTAGGTTTTTGGGCAGGGTTATCAGCTGACTGACCGCCGCTGGTCGTGCCAATGACGCACAAGAGTGTGACCGCCAGAAATAGGTAACTCGTTTGCTTCATTGGGAAAGCTCTTTCGGGATGGCTGACTTGCTTTTCTTAGAAAAAGCTTCCACTGCATCAGCGGTCATCTTCCCGAGAGTGACTTGTCCTTCATGATTGAAATGCACGGCATCTACGAGTGGCAGACTTCCGTGATGAACGGTTACGGTGTTCTCAATTTCTCTGGCGGCACGGTTCTGAGCTTTCATTACTGTTCCTATATGCGCCCGTTTGCCGAAGGCATCAGCGGACAGTTTGTTCAGCTCCTCATCACTTAAGTAGGTCAAAACGAACGCAGGCATATTAGGTTTCCCGACGTCTCTTCGAATGTCGGAAATCAACTGCTGAAGACTGTCGAAGTATTCATCGGCGGTGTCTTTTCGCTTCCCGTCCGCGCCACCTTGTTTCCAGATAAAACCGGAGAACTCAGTCCTGGAATTTTTCTTCGCTTCGGTCACTGCATTGATCATGTCCTGATACAGCGGACCCTTTTTCCCATCGAACGTTCGATTCGCCCGCTCCTCGGACCAACTCTTTTCGAAAGCGCTGATTCCCGTTCCTCCGACCGCCACTTTGATGATCCCGATGGTGTCATCAGGCCAGTGATCAGCAAGCTGATGAGCCAGCGAAACCTCCGGCCCGAACCTTTGGCGTGGCACCAGATACTCCCACCTGCCATTGGCCCAGA
>DCQY01000007.1:3279-4818 GCA_002323995.1 Akkermansiaceae bacterium UBA1506
GCACCCACCATGTTGGACTGCCCCATCAGCACAAAAACGCGGAAGACTCCCGCGTTGGGAACGTCCGCCTTACCGCCGCCCAGGGTGTTGGAATGTTGAAAACCGGGGGTCGCCCATTTGGAAACAGCGGGCGTCTCTTCTTGTTCAGGCTTCGGCTGACTTGGGACGGGGGGCTTTAGCTGACCGGAAAGGGCTTTTGCTAAGGCCCGCTTTTCGTTTTTGTCCAGATCGCCACTGCCATCCAAATCGAATGCTTTCAGGATGACAGCCCGTTCTTTTTCATCCAGTTGGCCATCTTTATTCGTGTCGTATTTTGCGACGACGGCTTCCATGACCTTTCCACGGTCGTTGGATTTTGCCTGCCCGAACAGAGTGGGGGCAGAGAGCGATAAAATGATAAGCGAAATGCTTTGTTTGAGGGTCATGAGTTGGGTGAACGTTAAGAATTTATGAATCGCTGAAATAAATTGTGCGTGATCTGCTTCACGCGCTCGTCGGGTCCTTGCTGCTGCACGCCATGCCGGGAGGGGTTCACATGCCCGGGAGGACTCGACAGTCCATTCGCCCACCAGATTGTGGCGGCATTAAAAACGACATTGTCCTTGGGGCCATCGTAGAGCGTGGCGCTGTATTGGCCCACGGTCCTTCCCTTGATGGTGGCATCGCCCTCCGCAACAATGTTCATGCCGGGCAGGTCCATCGCAGGCGCACCGTGCCACTCCCAACCGAGAAGCCCCTTGATCGAATCTCCCTTCTTCATTCCAGTGCCTTCGAAGAGCCAATGCTCCGGCATCGCACAGGTCCAATCGCCCGTACCCATGCCGCGTCCGGTCTCTTGATCTTTGTCCAGTCGTCCTCCCATCAGCAGGGCGCCGTCCGGTCCCATGTTCAGCTCGAAGTCTGGTCGGTTGAGCAACTGCTGCTTTCTCTCCTCCGAAAGCTCATCGGCACCGGGCATGAACCACCCCTCGCGTCGCGCGCCCCGGTAGGGCTGCCCTTTTTCTGAAGGTAACAAGGGCACCACGCAAAGCACCGAGTTACCACCAAAGAAGGCCAGGCTCACGCCTCGCTCGCGGGCGTTGAGGACATTTTTATACATCTGCGTCGTCCAATACTCGTCGTGCCCGACGGAAATGAACCCTTTGGCGCGCAAAAGTCCTTCAGGATCCGCATGCGTGTCGATGTTAGAGATGTAGGAAACATCGTAGCCGTGCTGTTCCATCCAGAACGAAAGTGGAAACTCCCAGGGAAGAAACTCGCCGGAACCGCCGGACTTCTTGTGCCCGTTCACCGGATGAGTGAACAAACCGTATGGCCGATCGAAACTCACCGTGCCACTGGGCACGCCAGTGGTGGAGTATCCCTTCTCATGAGGGGTGTAAATGGAATAGTCGGCCGGCCATCGATTGTAGGCGGACCAGGTCAGGTCACTGCACTGAAAGAGCAGGTCGCAGGGGCGATCATCGCGCACGATGAAGATGACGTAACTCTGGATGCCTTCCTTCTCAGCCGTAAGCTTGCCGAGGTAAACGCCGCTGA
>DCQY01000016.1:0-22377 GCA_002323995.1 Akkermansiaceae bacterium UBA1506
GCATCCGCCAGTAGTTCCAACTTAGGGAAAGCCCCTATTAGGATAACCTAATTATTTGCCATTTCGTTCTAAATTAGGATGTTACAGTAGGTTATTACGTCTTAATACGGGATTGTAAAATTTTGCTTACACTTGAGTTTTCGCCCCCACATCTTTGCTCTCTTGAAGTTTCGCGAGTAGAATCCCCCTTCAGGGCCAGATACCAGGCCGCCCACACGAGCTCATTTTCCCCATGCTACCCTGGTTCCAAGATAACCAATTCCCGCTGTATCTCGCGCCCATGGCAGGGGTGACCGACCTCGTGTTTCGTCGGATCTGCAAAGAACTAGGCGCAGACGTCATGGTGACCGAGTTCGTCTCAGCCGAAGGGATCATTCAGGCCGATGAGCGTACCCGAGTCTATACGGAATTTGAAGATGAGCAGCGCCCAGTTGGTGTGCAGCTTTTCGGCGCCGATGGCCCGCGCATGGCGGAAGCAGCCAAAAAGATAATCGACTGGAAACAGCCGGATTTCATCGACATTAATTTCGGCTGTCCGGTAAAAAAAGTTGTCTCCCGAAACGGGGGCTCTTCCCTATTAAAGGACTGCCCAGCCCTTGCACAGGTGGCAGAGTCGATTGCCAAGGGCGTTGGCAATCAAGTGCCGGTCACCGCCAAGATTCGAATTGGTTGGGATCAAATGATGATCAACGCCCCAGAGGTATGCCGAATTCTCGAGGAATGTGGCATGCAAACCATTGCCATTCACGGTCGCACCCGGGCGCAGGGCTACACAGGAGAAGCCGACTGGGACATCATCGATGAATGCTCTCAGACGGTTAATATACCAATCATTGGCAACGGGGACATCACCTCCGGCGCTGATGTCAAGAGGCGCCGCGATACAAC
Source organism: Akkermansiaceae bacterium UBA1506 (assembly GCA_002323995.1). Taxonomy (GTDB): domain Bacteria; phylum Verrucomicrobiota; class Verrucomicrobiia; order Verrucomicrobiales; family DEV007; genus Arctic95D-9. Next base: position 889 of record DCQY01000016.1, read on the forward strand.
AGGGGTAAGCGGAGTCATGATCGGCCGATCAGCTATGCAATACCCATGGGTCTTCCGAGACGCCAAGCATTTTTTAGAAACTGGCGAAAAACCCGAAGCAATCAGTACCGAGGAGCGGTGGGAACTCATCCTCCGTCATGCAAAAATGCTGCTCGAATGGGGAAAGTTCCCAAACGAAAAATTTGCTATGCAATCCCTCCGCTCCCGGCTTATGGCCTATTCCAAGGGTATTCCGGGCGGGAAAGCACTACGTAGTCGCTTTTCAACCGTAGCAACATTGAGTGAACTCGAGGATATCGCAGCCGACCATCTCATGGGGCACCATGATCACCACAAAGCTCGATTACCCAGCGTGACAGCACACAACTGAGCTCCGATCAATAGTCAAAATCTGACTTCCCTACCTATCACAAAGCATCCAAGAGCAATCCGCCCAAAGCCGCTGGAAACTGTGTTTGCAAACCACAATAAGTTCTAGCAACCAAGACAAAGGGGGGACTTTCGGAAACTAATTAACTCAATAATTTTAATAAAATTTAAATAATTTGAATAATTTAGTATTGTTATTTTAATAAAATTTAAATTTTATTTTCGAGCATCCCTACCGTTATTGTCCTCTGCGGCAGAGCAGGATTCGAATCGGATCTCTCCGCAAATAATCACCTCTAAAGATCATGCTAGCTGTCATCTCTCCTGCTAAGACTCTCGATTACGATTCGACGTGCCCCAGTCACTGTCCGACCCAGCCTGATTTCTTGAATGAAGCCTCCGAGCTCATTGCCGTGCTCAAGGAGAAGACCTCTCCCCAACTCCGACAACTCATGTCCATAAGCGACAAAATTGCGGATCAAAATATTGAGCGCTACAAGGCGTGGTCTCAACCCTTCACAGAGGACAATGCGAGGGCGGCAATCTTTGCCTTTAAGGGGGACGTCTACAGCGGACTTGAAACCTCCGCATACGGTAAGCCTGAACTTCAATACGCGCAGAAGCACCTTAGGATCCTCTCGGGACTGTATGGAGTGCTTCGCCCCCTCGACCTAATGCAGCCATATCGCCTAGAAATGGGGACCCAACTAAAGAACGCTTCCGGAAAAGACCTCTACACCTTCTGGGCAGATCGGCTCACTGATAATGTCAATAAATCCCTAAAAAGCTCCGGCTCAAATACCTTTGTAAATTTGGCCTCAAACGAATATTTTTCGGCTCTCCAGCAAGACAGCATCAAGGGCGAAATCATTACCCCACAATTTAAAGATCTAAAGAATGGGGTCTACAAGTTCATTACCTTCTATGGGAAAAAAGCACGAGGAATGATGTGTGATTTCATGATCCAGAATAAGGTCAAAACCGCCGACGAACTCAAGCAATTCAACTCTGCAGGGTATCGCTTCAACAGCGAATTGAGCGAAGGAACGAACTGGGTCTTCACCCGCGATAAAGTTCCAGTGAGCTGAGCTTTTCCAACCAAGAGATGACCCTCACTAGGCCGAAGATTCTTTTGAGCGCACTCATGTTGGGTGCCTTAGGGGTAGGATACGCTGGGGCTGAGGAGAGCCCCGGTCACGAAGTCGAGCAACCGTCTTCACTCTCAGTTCCACTGCTACTAGATATCTCACGTCTTTCTCTAAAGAACTTTCTTGAAGACAAGTCCGCTTTGGAAGCCTATCGGCGGCCCGACGAAACAATCGATGACCTAGAGGACGCTTTCACGATTGGAGCCATACGCGGGCGTTACGCTCTGATCTGGGATGCCACCGCCTGCCGCCTTGTCGGAGTGGTGGATTTAAAACGGTCGCAACCGGATGCTGAGGCTTTTCCTCAAAGTGGCGCAAAAAACCAAACTTCACCCTATCATCTTCTGGCTGAAGGGTTTCATCCTCTCGCGGGTTCGTTGGGAGCATTCGGAAAGCCACTCTACTTCGGATTTCGTATTGTAGACGGGATCCCGGAATTCCTCTACTACCATGGCGCCCTGAGGGTCGAGGAACGCCTTTGGCTTGAAGGCGATGGCTATATTTTAAAACACCGATTTACCGTGAAGGATTCGGAAAACGCGATCCTCTTGCGTTTCCCGGAATCCTGGAAAGCCCTAATTACAGGTGCCAGTGCAGGCACTTGGAACGGCCAGACTCTATCTGTCCCCGTTGAAGACGCTGCGGAGGTTGTCCTTACTTATAATCTCCTACCCAAATCCGAACGCGAAGAAGCTGATTAATGGCTCATTGGATTCTCATTTTTGTGCCTTTATTTCGGGTGACATTGCTAACCGCATTCTCACAGGAGTTCGAACGCTTAGACGCTAAAATAGCGACAAGCCAGCGGCGTCCTTTTGTTGAAATCTCTGAGCAGGACATCAAGCCAAGCGTTCAAGCAATCGCTGCAATCGACAACACTAACGTCTTTTTCTTGAACAAACGGGGGCAGGCGGGAGTCGCTAAGTTCTCCCCAGGTTTAAGCCTGATTGGTTGGGAGCTTTACTCGAAGGTAAAACTCAACGCTATCGGCACGCTGGGATTGGGTCCAGACTACTCTCTTGTCACTGCATCACCCTTCGAGGTGACTCAGGCGTTTGATACGCTTGGCGATGGTAGCCTCGACTTTTTCGAGGGAATCGTCCGAACCTGGCCAGGCCGCAAGCAGGGAGTCACGATCACAGCGGGTCCGGTTCCAGACACTGCAGGTCGTTTGCTCTTTGCCCTCTCTCCTCATGCAACAGAAGATGGTGAGACGCCTCTAGCACGACTTGTCGCTTGGCATCCAGACCAAGACGAACTTGAGACCGTGACTGAGAGCCAACTTCTAATTTCCTCCTTCGCGATTGGCCCCAACGGCCTATTAGCTGCTAGGCTTTCAATGCCAAACTATAACGAAGGCTTTTATATTTCACTGACAGAACTCAACTCATCCAACCCAAAGGCTAAGGAGCCAGCCAAAGCGAGTCTACCCCAAACCTTACCCTCGCTCCTTATCCCGGCGGAACTGACCGGAGGCGAAGAGCCCACCCAGATCTGTTTTTTCACCGAGGGAGGGGTCACGAAGTTGATCTTAACGTGTCCTGACTCCAGAGAACTGATCGAAGTCGTCCCGGAAAAGGAGGAAAACCTCTGGCAGGGAGCCATCCTTCTCCGATCGCTAGCTCCCTCCCCCATCGAGTCCGTCGTAGAGATGAGCACTGGATCGCTGCTCGGAGGCGGGCCCGACGGCTTCTTTCCTCTCGAAATACCCGATGATGAATTTCGAATCGAGAAAGTAGCGGTCGCGGAGGATGGTGTTGTGCTTAATTTCTCGAAAGAAGTCAGTCGTAAACAGGCAGTTATAGATACTTTTTATTCTTTAGACTCAATCTCTTTTCGGGGGCTCAATAAGACTTTAGAGGTGACTCCGGTGATTGAATCAGACGGAAAAACAGTGATCCTCAAGACCGACGAGATCGGAAAAGGTGTTGTCCTCAAAGTTTCCTGTGAAAATCTAGCCTCGGCCTCCGGAGATCCCCTCTTCAGCGAGACTGTGTTTTACACGATCCATGAAGGCTAATTTCGAGTAAGGATGCCGTCGGGCAATCTTTCATCTGATCGGGCAGAAGGGAGTTCCATCATCCGTGCTTCGTCATTTTCTTAGGAGTTCGAAATTCGCAGGATTCGTTGCGGTTTGCTGCAAAAGCGTTAGTCTAATTCGCGTGGCTCACATGGTTCGTTTTCCGCTCATAACTGCGTTTTTTATTGGTTTGGCCGTCTTCCTGCCGCAGGAAATTAGCGCCCAGTTTAAACTTTTCAAAGCTGCGCCTCATGCCTCGGTTTACCGAGCTGCCAAGCGCTACAATCTGGCAGCGGTCGAGAAGGTGGACCCGAGCATCTACATCGACCTGCGCTACGCGGTTACTTCTGCTACCGGGAAACCGATCTATCCATCAGACATGCCATGCCTGTTGCACAAATCTACAGCGGAAAAGCTAAAAAAGGTAAACGCAGAGCTCAAGCCACTTGGTTATGCACTAATGATTTGGGACGCTTGGCGTCCGCCTGAAGCACACCTCGCTCTCTGGAATGCAGTTCAGGACCCACGCTTCGTGGTTCCACCCAGCAAGGGGCTTTCGTGGCATTGCTACGGGGTTTCGGTAGACGTGACATTGGTGAACCTCGATGGCACTCCCGTGAAGATGCCTACTCCGTTCGATGAATTCTCTGACAGAGCGGCCTCGAATCACCAAGGGGCGGACTTACAGGTTGCCAAACGCTTAACCCTGCTCCAAACCTCGATGAAAAAAGTTGGCTTTCGAACTATTAAGTCTGAGTGGTGGCACTTCGACGATATGAAAGTCAGTGGCGGGGTTCGTAAAGTTAGTGCCGAAGACTTGGGGATTCGCTTGCCTTAATGCTATATGCAGGACACCGCTCAGGAAATCGTTCAAAATCTCCAAGAAGCTGGATACGAGGCACTTTTCGCGGGAGGCTGCGTTAGGGATTTTCTTCGCGCCGTTCTGCCAAAGGACTTTGATATTGCGACTAGCGCCCGCCCCGACCAGATTTTGGAGCTTTACCCCAAAGGCGACACCATCGGTGCGCATTTCGGAGTGATTCTTGTAAAAAAAGCAGGGCAACACTTCGAGATCGCTACCTTTCGGGAAGACGGGAAATACAAAGACGGCCGTCGTCCCGAATCGGTCTCATTCTCAACTGCCAAAAAAGATGCTCAGCGTCGCGATTTCACCATCAATGGGCTCTTCTACAATCCTGTGAAGCGAGAACTAATCGACTATGTCGGAGGGAAAACCGATATCGAATCGAAGATCATTAGAGCTATCGGCGATCCGGAGGCACGTTTCGAAGAGGACTACTTGCGACTCCTCAGAGCGATCCGCTTTGCCACCGTACTCGACTTCGAAATTGAGGACTCCACATGGTCAGCTATCCAGGCAAAGGCAGCTAACATTTGCTGCGTCGCAGCGGAGCGAATCCGCCAAGAACTAGACCGCATCTGGGTTAACGAAAACAGGTTGCGAGGGTTTGACCTCCTCGCATCAAGCGGCCTGATGAAGGCAATTTATCCCGAAATTATTAATCTCCAGGGCTGCGAGCAACCACCCCAATGGCACCCGGAAGGAGATGTCTTCGTTCACACGCGCTTGATGTTGAGCCTACTTCCCACCGACGCCAGCCTACCACTTGTCCTCTCTGTTCTATTTCACGACATCGGCAAACCTGCGACTTTTTCCTATGATCCTGATGAGGACCGAATTCGCTTCAACGGGCACGATAAAATTGGTGCCAAAATGACTGAGGGCATCCTCAGCCGCCTGCGCTACTCAAACGCCGTCATTGATGCGACAACGGCTGGAGTAAGCAATCATATGGCATTTAAAGATGTTCAAAAGATGCGAGCACCAAAGCTCAAGCGCTTCATGGCTCGTGAAACCTTTTGCGATGAACTTGAGCTTCATCGGGTGGACTGCGAGAGTAGTAACGGAAATCTGGAGAACTATCATTTTCTAAGAAATAAATTAGAGGAATTTGAATCCGAGCCGCTAATACCTCCTCCCATCATTACTGGCCACGATCTGATTGAACGAGAAATTCCCGAAGGACCCCGCTACGGCGAAATACTTCGCCGCGCTCAGGATTTACAACTCGAGGGAATCCTGACAAGTCGAGAAGACGCTCTACAGTGGCTCGAAACAGAATTGTCGTAAAGATATTCGCCAATCTCGGTTGACGGAGCGATCCCTTTCGCTCCATTGCACTCCGCAAATGTTCGCCCTCCCGGAATGAAAGACCGTCTTCGTTGTGCTTCAGTTCCCCTGATCCTCTCAGGGGCGATGATCCTTTCTCCATTCAATTCGTTCACCGAAGAGAAGAATTCGAACACTACTTGGCACAATGTCAGTGAGTGGGGTATCGAGGGACGAGCCTGGTCTGTAGACGAGCTCAAGGCCACCTACGACCGACTTCCTGCTAAAGCCGAGAAGATCGTCAGGGAAAAGGTTTGGCATCTCAGTCGCACTAGTTCGGGAATGACTTGCCGTTTCAACACCGACGCCACGGAAATAACTATCAAATATACTTTGGGCAATAAAGCGTTGGCACTTCCCCACATGCCAGCCACTGGAGTGAGTGGCGTTGACCTCTATGCGCTCGACTCAGACGGAGCATGGAAATGGGTCAGTTGCTCAAAGCCAAACGGGGTAGAAACGGTTCACAAGATCATGGGGATTGATCCGGGAATGAGAAGCTACATGGCCTACTTCCCCCTACGAAACCCACTCCTAGACATTTCATTCGGAGTCCCGAAAGGGAACTTACTCCAACCGGTTGCCCCGCGAAAAGATAAGCCGATTGTTTTTTATGGCACCTCGATCACACACGGGGCTTGCGCTTCACGTCCTGGAATGTCTCACGTTGCCATACTCGGAAGGCGTTTCGACCGACCCGTGATTAATCTTGGATTTGCCGGGAACGGAACCATGGACCCTGAAGTCGGCGCCCTCCTGACGGAAATTGATGCGGCTGTCTACATTATCGACTGCCTTCCTAATATGGACGGAGATCAGGTCGCTGAGCGCGCCGAACCTCTCGTCAAGCAGTTGCGACAGGCTCGTTCTGACACCCCCATCATCCTCGTCGAAGACCGATCGTATACTAATTCATGGCTGTTCAAGAACCTCCGTGAACGCCACGAAAAAAGTCGTAGCGCTCTCGTCCAGGCTTATGATAAACTCGTAATCTCGGGTGTGGAAAACCTCTTTTATCTCGCTGGGGACCATCTCCTCGGTGATGATACCGAAGGAACCACAGACGGTTCCCATCCTAGTGACCTTGGATTTCTCCGGCAGGCTGATGCTTTTGAGCCAGTCATAAGGCAGGCTTTAGATACGAAAAACCATTAACAACTCCATCAACAAACCTCACCCCGAATAAACAAATGACTGATTTTATCATTATCGGCATCATCGCATTGGTCGCCATTATCATCTTCCTAGTGTTGGCAAAATTTATTGGTATCTGGATTCGCGCCCGCGTCTCGAATGCTCCGGTTGGACTGCTCAATCTTGTTGCGATGTGGATTCGTAAAGTGCCACCCGCATTGATTGTCGACAGCCGGATCACCGCAGCTAAGGCCGGACTCGATTTTTCGACTGATCAACTTGAAGCTCACTACCTTGCTGGCGGGCATGTTGACGACGTGGTCCTTTCCATGATTGCTGCTGACAAGGCCGCTATCCCACTAGCTTTCGATCGTGCCTGTGCTATTGACCTCGCCGTCAAGGGAACAACGAAAACCGTCCTCGAGGCGGTCCGTACCTCCATCAATCCGGCAGTAATCGACTGTCCGGGTGGCGGGAAGAAAATCGACGCCGTCGCGCGAGATGGCATCCAACTCCGAGCTCGCGCCCGAGTCACTGTGAGGACCAACCTCGACCGATTTGTCGGAGGTGCCACCGAAGAGACAATCGTGGCCCGTGTGAACGAGGGCATCGTGACTTCAATCGGCTCCGCACAGTCCCATAAGGACGTATTAGAAAACCCAGACCACATCTCGCATCGAGTCCTAGAAAGAGGCCTCGATGCCAATACCCAGTTTGAAATCCTCTCCATCGATATCGCCGACGTGGATGTCGGCGAAAATATCGGCGCCACCCTGCAAGCCAGCCAAGCAGAGGCTGACAAACAGGTTGCCCAGGCGAAAGCGGAAGTCCGCCGCGCGGCGGCTGTTGCCACCGAGCAGGAGATGTCTGCCCGAACGCAGGAGATGCGAGCCAAGCTTGTCGAATCTGAAGCTCAGGTTCCCATGGCTATCGCCGAAGCCTTCCGCAGTGGAAATCTAGGCGTAATGGACTACACCAACTACCGCAATATCGTTGCTGATACTGACATGCGCCAAAGCATTGCTACTGAGGTGAGTGACGACGAGGAGGACGAAGCTGACAGCTGACCTCGATCCTGACTGAAAAAGTAGGCACTTTCTCCAGCCATTTATGGACGACATCCCCTGGATCTATGTAGCGATGATCTTCATCGCCTTCATCAGCTGGCTTCGCGGCCGGATCCAGGAGGCGTCTGAAACCCGTCGCCAGCGTGCTTCGGAACGCAAGGCAAAACAGCGCGCACGTCGGACCGCGGAACCAGCTTACGAATCCCCATATTCCGCACGACGCGAGGAAGCTGTCGCTCAAAACAACAGGGAGCCCGAGACCTTCCGTGACATTTTCAGGGAGATTGAGAGGCAGATCAACACAGTCGAAGAGGAGCCGGGGCCGGCACCTGAAACACAGTCCTTCGAGCCTCCACCCCTTCCTCCGCCCGACACTCAGCCGCAAGAACAAACTGATCCAGTCAGTTCGGTCACGCTCGCCTCGAGGGTTAAGCGAAGGAGAAGGAAACCTTCTGAGTCCCCCTCTCAAACTGACTCTCTCGCTTCAATACTCGGAGACCGAAGCCACTTGAGGACAGCACTGATTCTCAGCGAGGTTCTCGATAAACCTAGGGCTCTCCAACAACATCGGCCGCGGCAATCCTAGCCGATCAAAGAACTGATCAGCGCTGGAGCCACTTGTTCGATCAGCAGCAAACCGGCTCCACTTAGGAGCAAGCTAAAAGCGCAGACAAATCCAGCTTCGAAAACAATGAGTGCCCGAATGGTCGAAATATCGGCACCCAAGCGCCTTAGGTGGCTGAACTCTTCGCGTCTCAATCGGTAGGATAAAAGAAATACAAGACCTCCTATGACAAGGGTGGCAGCCCCTACCAGTCCAAGAAGCCACACAATCAGTGTCTTAACGCTGAACACTGTATGAAAGAGTTCGTCCATCTCTTCCTTAGGTGAAATCAACTGTAACTGCTCGTTGGCTGCGTAGCGCCCTTTAATAATTGCCCGGCTCTTGACCGAATCCGGGAGCACAATCACGGCTGTTAGCGGATAGTCATCGGTGTCACCATGAAAATGGAAACTCGTCGCGTTTTCTTCGGTGATCTCGTTATATTGCACGACAGCCGCATTTAGATTGACTGACTCCGAGTCATCCGAAGCGGACAACCGCTGCTCAGCAGAAGCCTCTTTCGCCTCAACATGACCATGCCCAAGCCCTTCGATAATCCACGCCGTCTTAGGGTCGACAAAAACTACATCATCATCAGGCGTGCCCACGGGGGTAAGCACACCCACCACTTTCATTTTTAGAGGGTAGACACCTGCCAAATCAAAGAGCGTTTCCGGAGAAGAGATCAAATAGTCTCCCTCACCCACCCCCTCAGAGACTGCTACATCTGCTCCAATCACACATTCCCCAAGGCGTAAGAGAGTCCGGCCCTCCGCCAATTCCAAACCCCGGAATTTAAAATAGTCTAAGGACGTCCCGACAATCCGATGTCCCGATGCCGAAAATTTGGCGTAGATGGGGATGGCCTCGGCAATTTCCGTATCGAAGATATCTTCAACAACCCGGAAGGGCAGCGTCGCGATCCCTTCTTTGGTGAAATAAATTCCGTTGAAGGTCAGTTCTAAGGCACTTCCAGCGTGCCCCAAAAGCAAGGGAGTATCAACCGCTCGCGACCTTAACTCCGTCTCCGCACGCTTCACTAATAAACCGATCGAGAGTGGCAGCAGCCAAACAAGAGTGAACGCCGCTATGAGAAGAACCACCTTAGCACCATTTCTTTTCACGTAACGAAATCCCAGGAAGACAAATCCATTCCAGTTCATTTGGAGGCCTCCTCTCTGAGAGCAAGCAAGTCAAGGCTGCGACTAAAGCGATCGCAAAGCGTGCGTTCATGAGTGATCATCATCACGGTTGCTCCGATGCGCAGTGCCTCTTCCAGAAGAAGCGATATGATTCGATCCTGATTCTCAGGATCAAGATTGCCAGTCGGCTCATCCGCGAGAATGAGTTCCGGCTGCGTAACCAAACCGCGACAAACGGCCACCCGCTGCCGCTCGCCTGTGGAAAGCTGATCCGGAAACTTCTCAAGGTGCTGAAGGATCCCTGTCCTCTCAGCCAAAGCTTCACAAACCTTTTTGACCGCTCGATTCATTTTAAGGGCCCCGCTGACCCGATACGGGAGCATAATATTTTCGCGCACGGTTAGGTAATCCAAGAGATCAAAACTTTGAGGAATCATTCCAATTTTTTGGATGCGAAACTTCTGACGCTCTTCCAGCCTCAACCCTCCTATTTCGACATCAGCGACTGAGATTGTGCCAGCCTGAGGAAGGAGGTTGCCCGAAATCAAATTGAGTAACGTAGTTTTGCCGCACCCACTGGGCCCAATAATCGCAAGGGTTTCTGACTTCCTCACTTCGAGCCAATCAATTCTTAGATCAAACCCCTCATCGGGATAGGCAAATTGAATCTTATCACACCGAATCATTCGTTGGAAGCCGCCTTGTTACGTGAAACCTTTTGTTCTCTCTCTTCGCTTAGCAACTCGAAGTCACCAAGTTTCCAGACATCCTCCACAGGCGTCAGCCGAAGTCGAGCCTCGTATTTATTGGTGCGTTCGTGGGTGTGCCCCCAATGGGTCACTTCACCGATCGTGATCCATTCAGCTTCGCTCCAAAAATCATCGCTGCCAGCCACATTTGCAGACGTACACTCTCTTAAAGCAACTTCATACACTCGCACTCGGGGTCCCCCTTTACTTTCAAGCTCGAGTGACTCTCTGATCTCGAGATAGACTCTCTCAAGAAGATCACCTTCGATGCTTTTCTCAAGGGCATCATAAATGGCCGACTCCTGAGTGAACTCAAAGGCGCGGTAAATATTTTTCAAGAGTCCATAGGCGGTATCTTCAAGCTCCTCTCTCGCAGGAGGTTTGACCGACTCTCTTTCTAGCCTAACCAAAAAGAGCATCGCCACCCCTGCCAAAAAAAACACCGCAACCCTCGCCGAATTCTTTTTACCTGTTCGAAGAAGGACAGTGATACCAATCATAAAGAAAACCGCCGCGGCAACGTTCATTTTTTGGAATGGAAAGGTGGTCACTCGCTTTACCGATGGAACTGGCGTCTCAGGCGTAGCCTTCGGCCCGCTCTCACTTTTCCAAATTACTCTTGGTTGCTCCAAAGTTACAAAACGACCGGCAGTTTCGCCGCTACTCACAATTTCGATGGCGACACGGTCTTGTCTCGGTCCCAGCCATCGCCAATCCAGCTCGATGGCTTCAATCAAAGAACGGTCAAAACTTAACGATAATCCGATCACTGCCTCCTCAATCGGGATTAGTTCCCGCTTGTCTTCGAGAAAGCCCTTCTCCGCGTCGAACACGATAAATTTAGCGTCCAAGTCACCTTCCTCATTGGTAAGTTTTGGTTTGACCAGATCGAAGCCTGCCACCATCGCCTCACGCGCCAAAGAAAGCGCCACTCCCTGGCTGATTCCGTCGAGTCCCGCCTCAGGTAACTTCCAACTTTCTCGAAAAGCTGCTATTTCAACCAGTGCCTCAATCCTCAACTCATGAGGTCTAATATTGAGGAAGCCCTTCACTGCCTCAAAATTTCGAGTCATTCCGGAAATAGGCGTAAGCAGTCCTATGAGGAAAATGTTGAAGCACTTAAATTTCACAACTCAACAAAACGTAATGCTCGCCCGGGTCAACTGATTCAGCGGCTTGCCCGTATTCCCCTTGGTGACATTGATCTGCGCGCCTGAACATGCACCTTGAATACTGAAAAATAGGTGTTTTTTTATTGATCCGAACACAGTCATGCGAATATCCCCCTTCTTCTTTGTGACCGCAGTAGTTTGCGCTCCGCTCGTCCGAGCGGAAAACGTCGATTTTATGACCCAGGTCAAGCCGCTCTTTGAAGCCACCTGCCTCCAGTGTCACAACCCCGACGATGCCGATGATGAAGGAGCAGAGTATGACATGAGCACGATGAAAGCTGCCTTCAAAGGTGGTGAATCGTATGGCAGAGATGTAATACAGCCCGGCGACAGCAATGACAGTCCCGTTTACTGGATGACTACCATCCACTATGACGATCCGGAAGATCCTGAGGCCATGCCCCCAAAGAAACCGCTTACCGAAGCTCAACAAAATGTTATCCGCGACTGGATTGATCAAGGAGCAGATTGGCCTGAAGACGCAGTTTTGACTGAGCAACCGCGAATGAATTTTAAGGTTAATATCCTTCCCCTACTGAGTAAAGGTGGACCATTCAGTGAGCAGGATAAGACCCTTCTTCGCCTCTGGGTGGAGCAGGGTGCAGTCTGGCCTGAGGGATTCACTCTCAATGATGCTAAAAAGGACAAAGATGCCCTTGGGGATAATCTGGCTCTCGTTGAAACCATGCGGGAAAAGATTCTCGCCACGTCAGCGGTGACTGCCGAGGACCAAATGAAGGAATACACTGAAACAATTTCCAAGACGGGAGTGAAATTCGACATGGTTCCTATCAAGGGAGGTGAGTTTCTCATGGGAAGTCCCCCTTCCGAGGTTGGTCGACTTGAGGATGAGGGTCCTCAACACAACGTTGCTATTGAACCGTTTTGGATGGGGAAATTTGAGGTCACTTGGGCGGAGTACGAGCCCTTCATGATCACTGGTGTCGCTCGGAACAAAGACGGTTCCCCCGAAAGTATCCCTGCCGATGCCCTCTCCGTCGATGTCGTATCCAGCCCGACAACTCCTTACACTGAGATGAGTTTTGGCATGGGTACTGATGGCTATCCCGCTATCTGCATGACCCAACACGCTGCCAACAAGTATTGTCAGTGGCTCAGTGCTCAAACTGGTCACTACTATCGCTTGCCCACCGAAGCTGAATGGGAATACGCCTGCCGTGCCGGCACGACAGGTCCATTCTCTTGTCCCGAAGAAGAACTCGCTGAATACGCGGTCATGGATCCGGAGGCCGTTCGCGTTGGCTACGAAAAAGTAGGAACCAAAAAGCCAAATCCATGGGGGCTCTACGATATGCACGGCAACGTCATGGAATGGGTCCTCGACCAGTTCATCGCCGACGCCTACAGCACGCGAAAAGAAGAGGTCAATGTGAATCCTCTAGAGATACCTTCCACCCTCTATCCGCGTATCGCGCGCGGAGGTTCGTGGTATGATCCGCCAGAAGAACTTCGTTCTGCTCGCCGCATCTGGTCAGATGAAAGCTGGAAAACCCAAGATCCACAGCTGCCAAAGTCGATCTGGTATCACACGGATGCAATCTGGCTGGGCTTCCGCGTCGTTCGACCTCTCAATGTTCCCGAAGCCAAGAAAATGGATGAGCTTTGGAACCTCGGCCGCAACGGAGATTAGTCCTACCGATCGGCAACACAATCTAAAATTAGATGAAGACTCCACGGAAGGCCGGCGCTGGTGGCAGCCTTGCGTTATGCTTTTTTCTCTTTATCTCCTCCTCTGCGGCAGCCGGGAATATGCGGCTCTACACCGAAACTCAGCCGCACATGGGCACGGAATTCACCCTTCGCGCCTACGCCTCAGAAGAAAGAAACGAAGCCGTCGCCACAGCGTTTAAGAAGGCTTTTGCCCGCGTGGAAACGCTCAACCAGATCTGTTCTGACTATTTGCCGGAATCAGAAATCAATCAGTTCGCCAAAGCACCCGTCGGCGAACGAATCGCATTGAGCGCTGATCTTTTTCATATTCTGCAACTGGCTCAGGGCATAGCCGCTGATTCCAATGGCGCCTTTGATGTCACGGCCGGCCCTTTCGTGCGTCTCTGGCGATTGAGTAAAAAGAACCATCGTCTTCCGACGGAAGCCCAAATCATCGCCGCTCGCTCTCGATCCGGTTCTCATCTGCTTTCGCTTGATCCCTTCGACCGCACTGCCACCAAACTGAGTGAAGGAATGCTTTTTGACCTGGGCGGCATCGCAAAGGGCGTTGCGGCTGATGAAGCTTTAGGTGTTCTCAAGGAGTCAGGCTTCCCTCGCGCCCTCGTTGCAGCCAGCGGTGATATTGTCGTTGGTGACCCACCTCCGGGGAAACCGACCTGGACCGTCCAAATCGAAGCTATTCCGGGTGCCTCCAAGAACCTTCCGCCAGTCCTCGTTCACCTCAGTAGAGCTGCAGTCTCAACCTCAGGCGATGCTAAGCAGTACTTTGAGATTGATGGGGAACGCTATTCCCACATCGTATCGACCCGCACAGGTCTCGGCGTGAGCGAGAGAATCGCAGCCAGTGTGATTGCCCCTAGCGCCACGCTATCCGACGCCTACGCCACGACAGTCGCATTGCTGGGTGAAAAGGAAGGCTTGCAATTCATCGAGAATAAACGAGAAATCGAGTGCCGAATTGTCGCCCTTCGCAATGGTCAAGAGGTCGCCGTCACATCCTATGGATTCAGCCAATTCCAGGAAGAAGAATTCCAAGAAAAAAGCCCCATCGCCGCGCCGTGATGGGCGCGAAGCTGCGGTGCAGTTTCTCTACGGTAACGAAATCCAAGGAGAGACTGAGATTACCGACGGAAAGTTGCACGAGTTCTGGGAACTTCGCTTGACGAAAACTTTCGCGCGTGATTTTGCCGCAGAACTCGTCAAAGGTATCGCCCGCGAGTTACCTCTGATTGACGAGGCAATCGAGGACAGCCTCGAAAATTACTCATTCGGGCGCCTCGCCAATGTGGATCGGAACATCCTCCGGCTTGCCACCTACGAAATTCTTTTCGCTGATCATATCCCGGGTCAAGCTGCCATCAACGAAGCCATCGAAGTGGCGAAGCGCCTCGGCAGCGAAGACTCCCCGTCTTTCATCAACGGAATTCTCGACCGCATCCTTCAAGCTCATTTGCAAAATTAAGTCTGAATGGGTCTTTTCAAGAATATCGTCGACCGCCTACGGGGCACTGATTTCGACTGGGACGATTTGGAGGAGACTCTTATCGCAGGTGATTTGGGTATCCGACTGACGACCAGCCTGGTAGACAAACTTCGGGATACCAAGGGACTCACAAACGCAGAATCGGTCGTCGAGGCTTGTCGCAGCGAAATCATCTCTATCATCGGAGATGAACCTATAGAAATGTCTCCTCCACGAAAAGACGGGAAGCCAACAGTCATCCTTGTTGCCGGCGTTAATGGAGTGGGAAAGACAACATCAGTCGCCAAGCTGGCTTCATTTCTCAAGACGCGCGGTAACAGCGTGGTGCTCGCCGCTGCCGACACCTTTCGTGCGGCTGCGATCGAGCAGCTTAATATCTGGGCAGACCGCGTGGATGTTCCCCTCGTCTCCACCCAATACCAGGGCGATCCATCAGCGGTTTGCTTTGACGCCCACGAAAAGGCGATTGCGATCGGCGCGGACTACCTAATCTGCGATACCGCCGGTCGGTTGCACACCCGTCACAACCTGATGGAAGAATTGAAAAAGATCAGCCGCACTCTTGCCAAACAGGACGAAACAGCTCCCCACGAGCGTTGGATTGTGGTCGACGCAACCACAGGCTCCAACGCTCTTTCACAAACCAAAGAGTTCGGCACAGCCCTGGATCTTACCGGGGTAATCGCCACCAAACTGGACGGTTCAGGCAAGGCCGGAAGTATTGTCGCAATCAAGCACGACCTCGATGTCCCTACACGATTCATTGGCACTGGAGAAAAAGAAGAAGACTTCTCAGTTTTTGACCCGCGTGTCTTTATCGAGACAATCCTCTAACGGAGCCACTTCAGGTAACGCTCGCCGGGTAAGCAAAGCCAGAACGGCTTCGGAGCAAAGGGTGACCAAATTCAGACTCAAAGGCAGCTAAATCGGACATTGACCCCCCGTTGAGCAAATTGTAATAAGCCAACTTACAAAATAGCAATTTATCATGGCAGACCTAGACGACATCAGAGACGGAGACAACTTCGGCCTTAACACACCAGCTGATACCGATTCCTTTTACCTCAAGGGTATCAATAGCACTGACTGGGGCATCAAGAACCGCATGTCGCGGATCTTTAATCCCAAATCAGGTCGCACTGTGATGCTGGCCTTTGACCACGGCTTTCTTATGGGGCCGACTTCAGGTCTCGAGCGTATCGACCTCAGCATCGCGCCCCTCGCAGAGCACGCCGACTGCCTTATGGGCACCCGCGGAATGATCCGTTCATGCATTCCGGCAGACAATACCAAGCCGGTTTGTCTCCGCACTGATACGGGCACCACGATTCTGACCGAGATGAATCATAATGTGCTGATCGATGAGGCTGAGGCCATCTCGATGAACGCCTCCGCCATGGCGGCAATGATCGCCGTTGGTGATGCGGCCACCGAGGCTTCAACAATCGCTAACATCAGCCGACTGGTTGATATTGGTAACAAATACAGCATTCCTGTCATGGGAGTGACTGCTGTCGGAAAAGACATGGCCCGTGATGCCCGCTATTTTAGCCTTGCCTCCCGGGTCTGTGCCGAGAATGGAGCCAGCATCGTAAAGACCTACTACACCGAAGGTTTTGAGAACGTCGTAGCCTGCACTCCGGTTCCCGTTGTCATCGCCGGCGGCAAAAAACTTCCCGAGATCGAAGCTCTCGAACTTGCCTACAACGCCATCCAGTGCGGTGCTGCCGGCGTTGATATGGGTCGAAACGTTTTCCAATCTGCAGCCCCCCTCGCTATGATCAAAGCAGTTGCTGGAGTGGTTCACGAGGGTCTCAAGCCCGCCGAAGCGCTCGACCTCTTCGAGACGATCAAAAACGGGAATGGGTGATCCTAGCTCATAGCAAAGTTTTCGAGGCCTCTTCTGTCCCACCAGAAGAGGCCTTTTGCGTTTTCACCGTACAATTAGGCCGGCAATCCAATGTTACCACTGGCACCGTCAAACTCCGAAAACTGGTTCAAAACCCGCCGCGAACGTCGCGCCTGCTCCTCGCTGAGGGGCTTCACCGGTAATGATAGCTCGATTGCATTACGTCCGTCACGAGTGCGCCTTGCTTTGATCGTTCCGCCGTGGTGATATACCGTAAGGTAGCAGGCCATCAGATTCGTTCCAAGATCTTCAGGGCGATCGTTACGCACGAAAAATGGATCAAACAGGTGCTTGAGATCTTCCTCAGGAATCGCTTCACCACTATCAACAATCACGATCTGGATGTTGCCTTTGGGCCCACTGGATAATCGAACTTCAATGGAGCCCTCGCCTCCGATTGTCGACTTAGCTTCTTGAAAGAGCAACCGTGCCATCTGACCAATTTTTTGAGCGTCCCCTGCGATGCTGGGAATCACACCATTGACCTGATAGTCGACTTCGATTCCCAAATCTCCACCAAGCGTGAGTTCGGACGCCTTTTTGAACACCTCGAGCAGATCAATTTCGTCTTCAACTTTTAGGAGACTAGCTCTGGCACCTTCAGAGAGGTTGGTGAGCATCGATGTCATTCGCTTAATCTGACTCCCCACTTCTCCGTAGTAGTCGCGCCAGAAGGATGAATCCTTGGGTTCCCGCCCAAGCTCTTCTTCCAACTGATACGGAAGCATATCGTAGAAAGTTCGCATCACCGTAAGCGCATTCCTCAGGTGGTGGTTCAATCCGGCAGAAAGGATTCCAATGCTAGACGCCTTGTCAGCCATCACCAGTTGATCGAAAGCTTCCGCTTTCTCGCATATGAGCTTATCCCTCTCTCGCGAAAGGGCAAAATGCTTCATCGCTTTGACCAGCCGATGCTCAAGGTCATCGGGATCCCACGGCTTTGACAGATACGAGTAGAGAAGGCCGTTATTGAGAGCTTCAACTGCCACATCAAGATCAGCGTAGGCAGTGACAAGAAAACGCAGTGGATTTGGGTTCACT
Organism: Akkermansiaceae bacterium UBA1506; assembly: GCA_002323995.1. Classification (GTDB taxonomy): domain Bacteria; phylum Verrucomicrobiota; class Verrucomicrobiia; order Verrucomicrobiales; family DEV007; genus Arctic95D-9. Next base: position 18,610 of record DCQY01000016.1, read on the forward strand.
TCACGAATGCGTTGAAGAAAACTAAGCCCAGACTCGTTAGGCATTTTGTTGTCACTTAAAACCAATCCGATCTTCTCGTGGTTCTCCTTGAATATCTGGTAACCTACCTCAGGTGACGAGGCGGTGTAAATCGTCGCCACGTCCTCGAAGATCGCTTCGAAATACTTTAGGGATTTCTCTTCGTCATCGACGTAGAGAATCCCAAAATCAGAAAACTTTTTGTCCATATTTACTGAGGATAGGTTTGGAATGATGAAGAGTTACTTGCGATAGCTTTTGCGCAAGCGGGAGGGAAATTGAGAACTCAGTGTATTGACCTGGTTGAGAATCGACCAAAATCTTGCCTCCGTGGGATTCCACGATTCGATAACAGATACTCAAACCGAGTCCCGTCCCCTCGCCTGCTGCCTTGGTGGTATAGAACGGATCGAAAATTCGGTTACGACTTTCAGGCGCAATCCCCGGACCGTTATCTCTTACGATGATAAGCGCGTTACTTTCATCTGAGGTCGTTTTGAGTTCGATGTGATTCTGCTTTTCACGATCGTCGCACTCCATGGCCTGAATCGAATTGTGAATCAGATTGATCAGAACCTGCGTTATCTGATTCTTCAACCCCTTGATTCGAATTTCGTTATCTAGCTCAGTTGTTACCTTTGTTTCAGAGGATTCAATTTCTTTACCAAGCATTCTCAATGCGATCTGAACCGAATCACTCACGAGATGATCACCCTTCGTCTCGCCTGTCTTGTGGGAGAATTCACGTAATTCCCTCACAATCTCTTTCATCCTGTTCATGCTGTCCTGGATATCATCGATCGCCTCGGTGACTCTGCTATTCGGATTTTCGCTGCGCAAAAGTTTGCGGAGTAGGAAAAGAGCCTGATTTGAGTAATTCAGCGGATTGCCAATCTCATGAATTACCCCGGCGCTAAGTTGTCCAAGCGATGCCATTTTTTCAGATTGAATCAATAGATGCTCAGTCTCCCGCAACTCCCCCATGGTGCGTGCCAGTTCGCTATTTTTATTTTCCAACTTCACCTGCTGTTTCCTGACGTTCTCCCGGGAAACGAACTCTTTCATTCGTATCCTTTGGTGAAGGTAAGTTCCGATAGTAATCACTCCCCCGTAGGCAACCGCAAAAATACAATTACTCAGGAGGTAGATACTGCCTCGCGTATCAACGCCGCTGAATACCGCAGGGAAGATTGCGATGAAGTAGAACAAGATAACGAGCGCAGAAGCGATCAAGGCCTCAGTACATGTCCAATGAGAAACAAACCCAATCACAACGAGACACAGCAACATACCGACGTAATAAGTTGTCTGAGCGTCAGCCGAGAGAAAAATCATCAGGGCGATGAAAAAAGCCGGGATCAAAGGAATCACGACAGTAAACAATCGGTAGTAACGTTTACCAAAACGGGTTTTCGCACACACGAAAAGCGCTCCCAGTACAAATCCCACGCAGATAAATCGGAGAATCAGAAAATCAACGAAGAGGTCCTGATACATGAAGAAGTCAAGAACTGCAAAGAGTGGAATCACAATTGCAGCCATATACGACAGGGCCCGAACCGAATTCATGACCTTCTGCCGATTCTCGGCAGCAAGGCGCTTTTTAGCGTAGACGGTAAGGCCTAGGCCTTCGTCTTCCGATTGAAACGGACGGTAACCAATGGACGTTTTTTGCAGCATCTTACGGTGAAAGATACCCCAAAAAATACAGTTTATCTAATTTTTATGGAAATTAGATAAATAATTTGGGTCAACGGCTGACAACTCCGTAAACCTCAACCCCGTTTTTATCGGTCTCCAGCTGATAATTGCCGTGTCCAACCGCCTTTTGCATCAACCCGTCAAAGTGAGTTTCGCTTCGGTAGATCAGCTTCCAGTCAAGAACTAGCCCCATGAAGTGAGCAAATGGATTCTTCGTTGTGTAATTACTGACAACCAAGACTCCACCGTCGGCGACTAGCGTGTGAAGGTAGCGCGTAACGCTGATTACCATTCGATCCGAAAGGTAATCGAAGAGCCCAGCACAATAAACGACATCGTATTTTCCGTCAGGGGACCAACCTCCTCCCGTGGAGGACCCGCTGCGCGAACTGTTCGCCAATTCAATGACGGAGCTTTGTTCGAAACTCACCGAGACATCGTCTGAGATCTCTCCAACACCTTCAAACTGATTTTTTGCCTCAGCCAGGGTGTCCTCACTGAAATCGACGAGCGTGAATTCGACTTCGCACTCCGACTCCGGGTTCTTCACGTAGCGTTGCACTTCATATGCAACTCCACTGGCCATACTCATTACTTTGGCCCCCCGACCTGAAAAGGAACACTCCTTCACCACAGCTCGCGTCTGATCCTCTAACAACCGAACGCGGTGACGATAAGCATCAGTAGCAGGGTTGCTCAGAATCCATTCATTAATAAGTCGGCCAAAGAGCGACTCTCCACGGAACCGCGCCCCAAGAATCTGACCAAGCATGTCGAAATCTCCTGGCACGCCGATAGGTCGCTCTACAATTCTCGACATAAAAGGCGAAGAAAGCACGTGGGGGTAGAGCAGTTTGCGGGAAAAACCCTGGAATGCTCCATCGCACCCCATGGAGCACGCAAGTTCAGATGCCCCCTCAAACTGAATGACCGCTTCGGTCAGCCGCTGGTAAAGCGTCTCCTTAGCGTAACCAAGGAACTTCTCCTCGACTTTAACTCTTTCACCGGGTGCGTAGCGGTCTAGCGACACTTCAAATGCAGTGACGTCGTCATGAATCTCACGAAAAACGGCGGCAAGGTCGATCGCAGCAAGCCTTAAATTACCGGGAAGCTCTCCACGGTCACGATCCCCTTTTTCTGAGTGAACGCAGTAATAGCCGCTCTCAAGCTTTTTCTCATCACGATCGACCACTAACCATTCACGAGTCAGCTGGACTTTTAAAACCTCTTCATCGCCATCAGGAATCACCTGCTCCACTCTTCCCGTCGTGAAATCGATTTTGGACGAACCAAAAAGAACACTGGCCGCAGAGAGCACGTCACCCACCTCAAAGCGACCTGCACCCTCGACTCGAACAACAGCAGAGCGCGCATCAAACCCCTCCAACTTCGCCTCGAAAAAATCCCCGTTCTGGTCGTTACCCTGAAAAACTCTCGCTCTCTGCTCCTCTCGCAATTTCAACGGTTCTGACCGCCCTGTATCGCTTTTGGCCCTGACAAGTCGGTTGACCACCCGCCGTAAAACAACGGGCTCAAAAGGCTTTGCAATATACTCGCTTGCCCCAATTTCAATGGCCTGGCTAGCGATATTACCATCGCCATATCCGGTCATGAAAATTACCGGCAAATCCTCGCGAACGTTTCTAATTTCCTCAAGCAGCAGCAATCCATCGCGGCTCGGCAAGACATAATCCAGTATTACCAAGTCAATCCCTGTCAAATCAAGCTCTCCCTCCTTCGGGAAATCAAGCCATTGAAGAACCCTTGCATCGTCTTCCATCGACCGTTCGATAAGTCGTCCTAGCGATGGATCGTCGTCAATTACCAAAACGGTCAGGTTGGCCAACTCATCATCAATCGAGCCCGGCCCGATCGAAAGGCCGCGCATCCCCTGATTTTTCAAATCGTCGGTAATGAATCGCATCTGCTCAAAAACTTTTCGCATAAATGATTCATTAATTTTAAACTATTCTTAATATTAAGCAAGTTAATCGCTTAATATTTTAGAAAATTAAACAAACTTTTTAAAATAAAAGACAACCGTTCTTG
>DCQY01000016.1:22763-28596 GCA_002323995.1 Akkermansiaceae bacterium UBA1506
TGTAATCGTTTTATTTTGAGGGCCTCTATGTTTTCAAGCGCCTTTCACTAAGATTTTTAGATTACCTCCCAAGCCATTAACCGCGCCCACAAAAGAGGGCAGCCTTCATCGGCTGCCCACACTCGGAAGGAGATCTCACCTCCGTTGAATTCTGTGAACTCTCCTCCTATCACCCTTTGGCCAAGTCAGGAAAATTCTCAGTCAGGTCGAGTTCGTCGCCGGTTTCTTCCTGTAATTTCTGAAATTCCTTGAACAGATATCGAATTTTCTCGGGATTCTCAGAGGAGATATCATTCATTTCCAGCGGATCAGCGTTGAGGTCAAAGAGCAAAACCTTGGGGACGTTGGGATAGAGAACAAGCTTGAAATTATCCTTCACCACACTGCGCTGACTTTTTAAATAGGCCCCGTAGATCGATTTATAACCGTTCGATTGCCCCTCCACGACGGGCATTAGAGACTGAAACTCAACATGACTGGGAACAGGAACTCCACCCAGCTCCAACGAGGTAGTCATGATGTCTTGCAGATAAACCGGAGCGTTTGAAGTCTTCCCTTTTTCGATATTGGGACCACTCACAATAAGCGGAACTCGGACGCTGTGGTCGAACAGGTTCTGCTTTCCAATAAGTCCGTGATGCCCAACTGACAAACCATGATCAGACGAGTAGAAAACATAGGTGTTGTCGATCTCACCACTCGCTTCCAGTGCATCAAGAATGCGACCGATCTGCTCATCCATATGGGTGATGATGGCATAGTATTCTTGCCGATGTACCTGCACGGCAAACTTACTTCGGGGAAAGGGAGCCAATTTTTCATCGCGCAGTTTCTCGCTGTTATCGATTTGATCTTTATACGGATATTCAGGCAGAAAGTTTTCAGGCACCTCGATGCGATCGAGGGGGTATCGGTCAATATATTCCTTGGGAGCTTGCCTCGGATCGTGAGGAGCGTTGAAGGCGATATACATGAAAAAGGGTTCCTCCTTATCTTGCTCCATCTCAAAGAACTCGATGGCATCGTCAGCTACAATCTCGCTCCAATGAACTCCCCCTTTCCAAAACCCTTCGAAAGATTCGTCGTAGGGGCTCCAGGGATCAGGTTGCCCCTGAATGGGACGGTTGTATCCCTCCGGGGTCTGATTCGGCATGCCTGGACGAATATTGCGAGCCACGTCGAAGATCTCCTCGGCATTCGCTTTCACATGCCATTTCCCGGTGAAATACGTGTTGTAGCCGCCGGATTTCATTAACTGCGACCACATCAGATTCTCGGCAGGAAAGTTGGGAATCCCTTCATGAGTGGGTTTTGGCTTTCCTATATTTTCGGAGATCTTTTGTGCTCTCCAAACAAATGTTCCTGTGTTGAGCATGTGTCGGCTCGCAACGCAGACGGCTCCTGACCAGCTACCCATATTGTATGCGTGACTGAAGGTAGTCCCCTCTCCTACCAACCGATCCAGATTTGGAGTATCGATATCCGTGTAACCGTGTGCTCGAATTGTCTCGTAGCACTGATCATCAGAAAAGATGAATAGTATGTTTGGTTTCTCGGCATAAGCTGCCGAAACAGTCACACTCAAAAGGATAGTTAGAGCTTGGTGAATTCGATTCATGACCCGTTTTTTAACTCGCCCCTCGCGTCTTGTAAAGGATCGTGAGATAACAGCTACAGGCCTTAAATATTTGGGGTAGTCGCCAGCGCTGCAGTCAGATGTATCGAACTCCTTCTGCCCGCAACAAACGCGACCATTTTCAATAAGTTACCTTTAACCTGATTTTCATTACTGTGACACCTCCAACAATGTTCCTGCATAATGGGAAGAACATCTTCGACATAGTCTACAGCCTGCACCCGAATTGCTACGAGAAAGGAAGCTAGGAGAAAGGGTATCCGCGCGCACATCATTAAGGAATAACTGTTCACTAGGCCTCTGTTACCCAGATCTCTATGTCTTCTTCGAGATAAACACCCTCCAGCGCTTCCCTTGCCCATGCTTCGCTCGCTTCCATGCGCTTCAAAAGGCGCACCGCTAATACCTGCACGGCGGGAAGTTCGCTCCAGACTGATTGAGCGAGGAAGCGCCACTGCTCGCCCGGTGAAAATCGCTTTGGATCTTCGACCGCTAGGCGACAACTTTTACACAGCATGACGCAGCGTTCGTAGGCGGGCTCACAAAATATGGGCGGCACTTCAACAATACTGAGTGTTTCTCCGCCCCTCTCGCACAGCTCACACTTCGATTTGGAGCGCCGAGCGAGATCCTTTCCGAAACACTGCAAGGCTGCGACGCGCGCAAGGTGAACTTCCCTCCCCTTTGCCATTTAGCTTATCGGGTGATCTCTGGAATTGGTGCTCCCTTAGGGATGTCTTTACTCTCCCAGTTTACCCTGCCGTTATCATAGATCAGGATACGTGCCGCACTGTTGGGTGCAGGTGGCAAATCTGATTGGGGAACGAATTTTTTATGCTCAGCGATGACATCCGCATACTCCGGATTAGCGGCCAAGTTAGTCCATTCGTTAGGATCTTCCACCATGTTGTAGAGTTCCTCTGATCCATCGGCATAAACGATGTATCTCCATTTCTCCGATCGGATGCCATGGTTTCCAGCGTTGTGAGTGGTGATTGCCGGTTGAATCCGATCCGCTGAAGCATCATGCAACTGAGGAAGGAGTGAAATTCCCTCTAGTTGATCAGTCTTCTCAGCTCCGATCAAATCGACCAGCGTCGGATAGACGTCGAGCAGTTCAGCCGGCTTAGCGCAGACCTGACCCGCCTCGACTCCAGGCCCGGCGAATAGGAGCGGAACGCGCGTTCCATCATCCCACAGGGTGTTCTTTCCGGTGATCTCCTTCTCCCCAATGTGCCAACCGTGATCTGACCACAAGACAATGATCGTATTGTCACGGAGTCCGTTACGATCTAGGGCATCGAGAACTCGTTTCACCTGACTGTCGACAAAAGTCGTGCAAGCGAGATAAGATCGGGTGAGGTTCATCCACTCTCCGGTATCTTCAAGAAACTCAAGACGCGGCTCCGGCAAACTCCAGTGGATATACCAGGAAAACCTCGGCGTGTCCTTCCTGTCGTCGCGCTTGATTAGAGGAAGCTGAGTGGTTTCCTCTGGGTGCATATCAAACCACTTCTGAGTGGCATAACACGGCACATGAGGCAGGAAAAATCCGCACGCCATAAAGAAGGGCTCGTCCTTGGACATCATGTCGAGTTGCTGCTCAGTCCAGTCAGCCACAAGCCAGTCCCCCTTTTCCTCATCCTTGTGGTCAAAGGTTCCCCAGTCCACTAGCCGATGAGGTTGAGGGGTATTCACCAGTTTTTTTGGAGGAAAGGGTTTCCCGCTCGCCCCCGGCCCGACAACGTCCCATTCACCGTCTTCTCTACCGTATCTGCCATGATAGACCTTACCGGCCGTGTATGTCTTGTAGCCCTGCCTCTTGAAAAATTGAGGAAGGGTTTCGAGATCTGCTAACTCAGAAACATCGCGAAACCAGGGTTTCAACCCGTAAATTCCGGTCGAGCCGGGCCGCTTAGAAACCATGAGGCTGGTCCGGGACGGGTTACAGAGCGGTGACTGGCAATGTGCATTCGTGAACGCTGTACCGGTCGCAGCGAGTGCGTCAATGTTAGGGGTCTTTGCATTGGGATGACCTCCCATGAATCCGATCCAGTCATTCTGATCGTCGATTGCGATCATGAGAATATTAGGCTTGTCGGCTGCACTCGAGATCAGGCTTATCGCCGCAACGGAAATGATTAAACAATGTTTTATGGGTAGCATAGCGGGTTTGTGTCGTTGACTAAATCGAACCTTTTCAGACTAATAGTTCAACCCATGGTATCAAGCCCCCTATCGCGCCAGAGAATCAACAACACAGCAACCTCTGTATTTCTTCTCGCAAGCATTCTCTTCACAGTCATCGCAAGACCCAACGAAACAGAGCCTGTCGCGACTTTTTCTATTGTCGCGATCGATCCCGAAACCGGTGAGATCGGTGTGGCCGTTCAGTCAAAGATCGTCGGGGTCGGCGCTATAGTTCCTTTCGCCAAAGCGGGAGTTGGAGCAGTGGCGACCCAGTCTTACGCGAATACTGGATATGGACCTCTCGCCCTTCTCGCCTTTGAATCCAACCTCGATGCAGCAGCCACCATCGAACTCCTGACCCGAGACGACCCCCTCAAAGCCACCCGTCAGGTCGGAGTGATCAGCGCCAACGGCGATGCCGCTAACTTCACCGGCTCTGATTGCCATGAGTGGGCTGGAGGAATGACCGGCGAGAACTACGCGGTGCAAGGTAACATCTTGGCCGGCCCCGAGGTCATTGAGGCTATGGCCAAAGCGTTCGAAAATGGGAAAGGAGTCTTGGCTGAGCGCCTTATTGCCGCACTCGCTGCGGGCCAGGAAGCCGGCGGGGATCGGCGAGGGCGACAGTCCGCCTCTCTCTTGGTGGTTCGCGATAGCTGGGGCTATGGGGGCGTGAGTGACCGTTTCCGCGACGTGCGAGTCGATGATCACCCCACTCCAATCACCGAATTGGAACGCGTCTATCGTATCCATCGCGATCTGTTTCCGCGCCCCAACTAGATCCACTCTATCATTGCTTCAACCGTAGTGATGGAGGTATTCTCATGTCATGCTTGAATTCTCTGATGCCCCTTATCAGTTCTTTGAAGCAAAACCGAGCCCTCCATTCATCTGGCTGGGTCGAAAACTCAATCAACGGTTGGTGGTTCCGGGATCAAACCACCTCATCAAGGAATTACACATCCAGGGAGAGACCGAGGGGCCTCAAGACTGTTTATCGCGCGGTGAGAGAATCGTTTTTGTCCTAAATCACCCAAGCCACAGTGATCCTCAAGTCGTCACCGAGATTCATCGCAGATTAAGAATCCCGTCTTGCTTCATGGCCGCCTATGACGTTTTCCTTCGGGGAAGTGCTGCGGCGTGGGCCATGCAGAAACTGGGGAATTTTTCCATCGATCGGGAAGGCAGCGACAGGAAGGCCATGGCGGCAGCCAATGAAGTGATCCGCAACGGTGATTTCGCTCTCAACATTTTTCCGGAGGGGAACGTGTATCTCACTAACGATCGCGTGACACCTTTTCTCGACGGAACGGCCTTCATTGCCTTGCAAGCCCAGAAGAAATTAAAAGATACCCCGGTCAAAGTCATCCCGATCAGCTTAAAATTTTCACACCTCACCCTGCCCCGTGATACGGTCACCCAACGACTCGTTCAACTGGGCAGCGACAGCGGCCACACCTACACCCCAGGAGTTGACCCAATCGGCGCCGTCACCAGTCTTGGTGCTCACATCGTCAAAGACCACCTGGCCGCCAATGGTTTCGGAAAAACCGTTGATGCCAATCCCGAGGAATTGGCCGGAGCACTCAAGTTGTTTGCTAACGACCTGGTATCCGATCTGGAATCAAATCTCGACCTCGAAGCCAAGCCTGACCAGACACTGGTCGATCGTATTCGTCGCATCCGCTCCACCATCCACCAGATGAAGACAAGCGGATCCGACGAACCAATTCGCGAGGATATTGATGCGCTTTCTGATAAAGCGATCCTTGCTTTTCGAATCCACGGCTACTTGACGCCCTATCTCTTTGAAAAGCCGACTGTTGATCGATTCGATGAAACCGTTGAGCGAATCGCTGAAGATTTTTACTCCAAGTTGATGCCCCGCACCGGCCCAAGACGAGGATACGCCCACATTCATTCCCCACTCGATGTTTCCGACTACCTCGAACAGGCTGGAGGAAAGCTACGAGGCGCGGGGAGTTCGTTGACCCGGGACATGGAGCA
>DCQY01000093.1:0-9122 GCA_002323995.1 Akkermansiaceae bacterium UBA1506
ACAAAAAAACCGCCGTGAATGGCGGTATATTTTGGCGACCCGTACGGGACTCGAACCCGTGTTGCCGCCGTGAAAGGGCGGAGTCCTAACCGCTAGACGAACGGGTCACGTTCGAAGCTGAGTTGGCGGAACAGGGTGTCCCTCAGCGCGGGAGGCGAATATGAAGTCTTACAGGCGTTTCGCAAGTTGAAAATGTGAAAGATTTTTTGGTGGCAGGTTACGGCCTCGCTGTCACAGTGACGAATGCTCGTTCTGTTCGATTTACTCTGGCTTTTAGCGGGTCTCACCGCCTTGTATTTTGGGGCCGAATGGTTGGTTGGTGGGGCCTCCAGGCTTGCTGTTCGGTTTGGTATTTCACCGCTGGTAGTCGGTCTCACGGTGGTCGCCTTTGGAACGAGCGCTCCTGAGCTTTTTGTTTCGATTGGATTCAATAATAGCGGCTATCCTGGGATGGCTCTTGGCAATGTGATTGGTTCAAATATCTGCAATATCGGGATGGTGCTCGGTATTAGTGCCTTCATCTGCGTTCTTGGTGTGAAAAGCCAGTTGGTGAGGCGAGATCTGCCTGTGCTTGTGCTCGCAACGCTGGCTTTCACGATGATTCTCTGGGACGGTAAAATTACTCGATTTGAAGGCATTTTTCTATTTATCGGGGTGCTGATTTACACGTTATACCAGTTGGTCTTGGCCAAGAAGATTAATGAAACTGAGGTCGCTGCCGACTTTGAAGAAGAAGTTGATCTCGAAGCTGCAGAAAACGATCCGGTTTGGAAGTTCTCTCTCTTGATTTTCGGCGGTCTCATAGGTCTCTACTTCGGCGCAAAGTGGCTTGAGATCGGAGGGGTTGGGTTAGCCGAGCGTATGGGAGTGCCAAAGGCCGTGATTTCCCTGACCTTGATTGCCTTCAGCACCTCAGTGCCGGAGTTGGCTACGTCGATTATCGCTTCGTTGAAAAGGCAGGGGGACATCATCACCGGCAACGTGATCGGGTCTTGCCTCTTTAATTTGCTCTGCGTTATCGGTATGACGGCAGCGATTACGCCACTTGAAACTGGCGGTATCGCGATGTCAGACCTTTACGTGATGATTGCGATGACGGTCGTCCTGTTTGCCATGATGTGGACCGGCAAAAGGATCACCAGATGGGAAGGCGGGATACTTCTCGCGGGCTACGCAGGCTACTGCATTTTCCTCTGGTTTGACCGCGTTGCTGTGGCAGCCTGAAGACAGATGGAAATGGGTCAGGATTTAGATCATCCCGAGCTTCATCTTGCCTTCTTCTGAGATCATTTCTTGACTCCAAACGGGATCCCATACGAGGTCGACTTGGGCATTTTCGATACCCTCGAGCATGAGAATTTTGGATTGAGCATCGGCAGCAATTGTGGGCCCCATGCCGCACCCTGGGGCTGTCAGCGTCATCTTAACTTCGACATTTTTCTGCCCTTCTTCTTCTTTGATTGTGCAATCATAAACAAGACCGAGGTCAACGATATTAACCGGGATTTCAGGGTCGAAGACGAGTTTAAGTTGATCCCAGATTGCCCCCTCAACGTCTCCGTCGGCAATTTTTATAGCCGCAACGTCTTGCTGGGCTTTTTCCGCTTCCAGATCGATCCCAAGAGCGTCGGCGTTATCGGACTTGATTCTTGCAAGGCCTGACTGGGTGGCGACTGTGTAGGTGCCTCCAAGTGCCTGAGTAATCATGACTTTGGTTCCTGCGGGCAGATGGATGGGGTCGCCGCTAGGAATCTGAATTGCTTCGACCTCGCGAGTGAGTTCAAGTTCTTCGTGCATGTTGAGGGGTGGTTAAATCTAGTGAAAGTAGTTTCGGGGCTCGTAGCTAACGCTACGCAGGACAGGGGATTGTAATATGAAATAGCTAATCGTCCAGTTTGACGACTTTCAGTTTTCCTTTTTTAAGTGTCGGCTGATTCATATCGCCAAGCAAGGTATTGTTCGAGAGCGGAGATCCAGGTTGAGGTGCTTCGCTCGCATCGCTGTCGCTTCGAAGGGCTTCACGGAGGGCGCCCTCCACCATTTCGCCACAATGTATTTTCATGGGTGGAAGAGAGCCGAGGGGCTTCGAAAGATCTGAAGAATCCATTGCTTCAGCTTCTTCGACGGTTTTGCCTTTGAGCATTTCTGTGGCCATGGAAGCCACGGCAATAGCGGTTTGGCAGCCGAAGCTCTGGAAGGACGCCTTATCGATCACCTTCTTACCCTCCTTCTCTTCGAACTTGAGCCACATGCGAACCATGTCCCCGCACTCTGGGTTGCCTACCGTGCCAACAGAGTCGGCATCAACCATCTCACCCATGTTCTGAGGGTTTGCGATTGCGTCGCTGATTTTGTCTTCAAAACTAGAATCTTCAGTGCTCATAACGAGAGTTGTGTTTTGCTGGATTGGGTGGTCGTTTAAGCTTCTGGGTCTTCAAATTCAAGTTTGTAGCGTGGCATGTCACTGTCCACTTCCTTTGCGTAGGCATCGATACCGCCGCGAAGAGCGCGCGTATTTTTATAGCCGTGACCAATCAGGTAGGCGGCTGCGTCGAGTACTTTGTCTCCGGTATGGTCATACATAACGATAAAGCGGTCTTTCGGCTCGCCGCCGAAAATGTCCTGCAAGAGTTCATTGCTGTAGATCTCGGAACCGCCGAGAGCGACGGCTTCGTGCTCTTCGCGAGTGCGCATGTCGAGGAGGCGGGGGGAAGGATCGGACCCTAGCGCTTCGGCAAGTTCTCGGGGTTCGATCAGGATCTTACGGTCAGTTTCGTGGGCGTGAAGAATATGATTGATTACTTCGTCCACCGGCAGGTCTTCGTTGCGCTGGCAGACTTCGGCCAAAGTTTCTTCATTGTCGTAGCTGCAGCTCTGGCAGCCGCCAATGTGATAGGCCGCGAATAGGGCACGTTTCGCGCCGGGGAAGCGCGCAAGCACTTCGCCCATTGTGATACTGGCGTCGAATTCTGGAGATTGGGCTGTTGAGGCCATGGCGTTACTATGGACCTAACCTCGGGGTTTCTCATTTGAAAATTGAATTTTGAGCCTCGGAGCGGTTTATTAGTACATGAAGCGACATGTACCCGGTCCCTGGAGCACGCCCAGCGTCTATCTCTGGCCTAACCTGATGACGGCTGGTAATCTCGCCTGTGGGTTCAGTGCGGTGCTGGTAATTTTTGAGGGCATGAGAGACGCGGGCGGTGGCGCGAAAGATTTTCATCTCGCCATTTTCTTGATTTTGGGGGCGTGTTTTTTCGATGCATTAGATGGTCGCCTCGCTCGAATTAAGGGCCAAGAGTCAATGTTTGGCCGTGAATTCGATTCGCTTGCGGACATTGTTTCGTTCGGGATGGCGCCCGCGTTCCTCGTGATGGATATTGTGCTCAGTTCTTTCGATAACCGTCTGGGTTGGACGATCGCGTTCATCTACCTGCTCTGCGGAGGAATGCGACTTGCCCGATTTAATTGCCTCGCACAGCTCGAGCAGGATAATCCCGGTGAAGAGAGGAATCGGGATTTCGTGGGTTTTCCGATTCCCGCTGCTGCTGGACTGATCGCATCTTTGACTATTTTCATTTTGTGGCTCAATGAGGGCCATAAGGAACTGGGCGCCTGGCGTTACGTGCTCCTTATACTCATGCTTTTGCTTTCCTTCATGATGTTGAGCGAATTTCGCTATCCCAGTTTCAAGGCGATGAACTGGCGGGCTCGCCGCTCTCTGGTTTGGCTTTTTGCAGCGATTTTGGTGTTGGTCTGTGCTGTGAATTTCGTTGAGTTTGTTCCTCTGATTATCTTTCTGAGTTATCTGATCTATGGCCTGGTCCGACCTTGGATTTCCCAGAGGTGGCAGCGAGAAATTGAAATTGGCGCGGAGATTGAATTCGAGCCTGAGATCTTTGAAGATCCCGATGATAAGGCTACGGACTGAGTTTCGGTCAGAATTGCGCAGATTCGTGTGACCTTTCCGGTCGTTGCACTCCGGTTAAGCTGGCGTATCAATCCTGCATGAGCTTTGTAGAAAATCTCTTTTCGCTGGAAGGACAAACTGCAGTTGTGGTCGGGGGAACTGGTGTGCTATGTGGGGAAATGGCCAACGGTTTGGCGCAGGCTGGAGCAAATGTTGTCGTTGTCGGACGCAGCGAAGAAAAGGGGGCGAAGCGAGTGGCCGAAATTGAGTCTCTTGGAGGTAAGGCCAGTTTTATTGCTGCCGATGTTGCGTCTCGCGAAATGCTTGAGGCGCTTCTTACTGATGTGCTGGAGGCGCATGGCAAAGTCGACATTCTGGTGAACGGGGCCGGAGTGAACTCTCCGACTGCCCTCCTCGAGATCGGAGATGAGGAGTTTGCTCGCATCCTCGATATCAATCTCGGCGCGATCCTGCGGAGTTGTCAGGTGTTTGGCCGGCAGATGCTGGAGCAGGGTGCGGGGTCCATTATCAACATCGGTTCGATTTCAGGGTTGGGGCCGCTAAGTAAGGTATTTACCTACTCTGCTAGTAAAGCGGCGGTGCACAATCTTTCCAAAAACCTTGCCCGAGAATGGGCGGAGCAGGGGGTTCGCGTCAACACGCTCGTTCCTGGGTTTTTTCCCGCTGAACAGAACCGCAAGGTTCTGACTGAAGATCGTGTCGCTGCAATCTTGGGGCACACCCCTGCCAACCGTTTTGGAGAGGCGAACGAGTTGATCGGAGCGACCTTGCTATTGGCTTCGCCGAATGCCGGTTCCTTTGTGACTGGCACCGAGATGATCGTCGACGGCGGCTTCTCGGCCATGACTATTTAAGATTGTAGAGAGTAAGTCGGCCCTGCTGGGGAGGGGTTATTTTGGCGCTGTAAGGCTAAATTTTCCCGTCTGGAAGACGCTGTAGGCCACTTTTGACTTCTGAGTGAGAGGGGTTCTAATCGCTTGACGTGCTTAATATTTCTTAATATTCTTGTAAAATTGATAATTTAAATAAAACTGAGGAGTATTCAGTATTATTCAGATGAAGTGCCCGAGGTGTATGCGTCCAGTCGATCATGAGGCTGAGAGTTGCTACTCATGCGGTTACAGCGCCTTGAAAGCAGCTAAGAAATTCGGCTCAAATCAGGTGTTGCTTAGCCGGGTGCATGACGCTGCTCACTTGCTCCGGAAGCAGGAGAAGGATGTTCTCAACACTGCGATCGATCGGTTGGAGGTGAAGTTTCCCCAAATGTTGTTCTGCGCTTATTTGGGTTTGCTACCCGAGAATCTCAAGATGAGCGAGTTGGGGTTCTGGTTGCTCAACCACGGTCAGGTTAAGGGAGCTGAGTATAGTCGACCAAATGAAAACGCCGTCCTCGTGATTCTTGATATAAATACCAAGCAGGTCGGAATTTCTCTGGGCTACTTCGCCGAGTCCCTAATCACGCAGGAAGATGGCTATCGAGCGCTGATGAAAGCACGACCAAATCTGCTAAATGCCGAGTATGGCGAAGCGATTGAAACGATTTTTCGACGGCTCTGTAAAGTTCTCGAGAAAAGAGGAAAGAAGCTGCGGAAGTTGTCCCACGAGGAGTTGCAGTCTCAGAGTAAAGCACTCAACGAAAATGCTCTCGACCTGCCGCAACACTTTGCTCCTATGTTTGGTCGATGGTGGCGGCTACGAGCGGTTTAAGTAGCTTGAATTCGCGCGCTACACTGAAGCAAACCAATGAACCGACAATTTCTGACAGCATTCAGCCTCATTCTGTTTTCTGCAGGAATCATGGCCGCGGAATCGGAATTGCCTGAGTGGAGCGATGTTGCGGATGCCGAAACGTTTACGCTTGGTGGTGGATTATGGCCCATTGGTTTGCTTCCTGATGGGGCAGCGGAAGCGTTAGGCGACGGTGCTCCTACCATGGTTGCAGAAGGGGCTTCTACACCGACTAATCCTGATGGATCGCCGCTGACATTTTACGGTCCGCTTACCTCTGCAGGTATTGAAAATTCGGGAGTGGGCAACACAGCAGGGGAAGCGCTTGACGAACCGGCACAAGCGACGCCCTTAGAATCGCTTCCGCGAATCGAAGGAGAGCTGAGTAATCTCTATTTTGGTTATCCTCCGGTTGATTACTTGATTGATCCCCAGCGCCTCCTCACTGAACAGAAATCAAATGATATCAAGCGTTTCCTGGAATTCCACTCTGACGAGTCGGACTTCAAGATTTTCGTTATGGTGATTGGGGAAACCCAGGAGATACCGGAAAGTGTTGATCTGGAGGCGCTTCACCGCGAGTGGTTCCCTGAACAAACTACAGTGCTCATGGTTTACCATCGCGAGCATCCGGATCTCACTGAGTTTGTTTATAATGAGAGCGTTCGGTCTTCCCTTTCTCAGTCAGTCTTTGAACGCATCCGACAAAACTGCCTTCGCGAGGGGGCAGCTACCGAGTTTGCGCCTGACCAGGTTGAGAAAATGGCGATTGAGTTGAGTATCCAGCTGTATTGGCTCGGGCGCCTCATGAATGCCGAGGGCGCTGAAGCTAAGGCTTTGAGTGAGGCTGAATCAGTCTATGACCTTCCTGCCTCCGCGGATGCTCCCGAGTTGCTTCGCGAATATGCGCCGAGCATCTTCCTCCAAGAGTCTAGCCAACGAGCGATTTCAATTCTTATCACGATAGCGGTCATTCTCGCCTGCCTTGTTCTCGCGGCAGTTTTAGTATTGATTATAATTTGGCTGCGGAACATGGACCGAATCGGTGGGGGACCACTAATTTTCCCAAATTGGGAACCAAAACCGCGGCTCGGTGGTGAGTTCTCCGGGGGGGGATTCATCAGTATGTCGTTCGATATTAATGATACTGCCAGCGAGAAGCCCTAATCAGCCTCCTGAGGTTGAAGGCGCGAACGAGGTGATTTTTAGTTTGCCCCAGTCCCGCCTGAAAAGGTCTAATTAGACATGGCATATCGGGTAGGCATCATAGGATACGGATGGGCGGCAACCGCTCATGCCGATGCGATTAACGGCACCGCACAGGCTGAGGTAAAAGCAGTCTTTTCATCGCGAAAACTCAATGAAGAAGAGGTATCAGCGGCCCATGGTAGCAGCATTAAGACTTACACAGACCTCGATGTCATGTTGGCCTCTGAGGACTTGGATGTCGTTTCGATCACAAGCTATCCAAACCAGCACCGGGAACAGGCTGTGGCTGCCGCCAATGCTGGAAAGCACATCATTCTCGAAAAGCCAATGGCCCTTAACTGGGAAGATTGTAAAGCAATTCACGACGCCGTTGTAGCCAACGGGGTCAAGGCCTGTGTCTGCTTCGAATTGCGTTACATCAGCCAATTCCTAACCACCTCTCGACTCCTCGATGAGGGGTTGATCGGCGACGTTCATTACGGGGAAATCGATTACTATCATGGGATTGGTCCCTGGTATGGTCAATACCGGTGGAATACGACCGTGGAAAAGGGGGGTAGCAGCCTTCTTTCAGCCGGATGTCATGCTTTAGATGCCCTTTTGCTGTGCATGGGCAACGATGTGGAAGAAGTCAGTAGCTACGCTACGACCTCAAAGCACGAGATTTTTCAGAAATACGAATACGCCACAACAACGGCATCTATTTTGAAGTTCTCCAATGGATCTGTCGGAAAGGTCGCTTCGGTGATCGACTGCTTTCAGCCCTATTACTTTCACACTCATCTCGTCGGTAGTGAAGGTAGTCTACTCGACAATAAGATCTATTCGAATAATTTCGGGCTACGGGACAAGAAGTGGGCGGAACTGCCCATGGCGATGGCAGATTCGGGTGATGTCGCCGATCATCCTTATCAGGCTCAATTCCAAGCTTTTTTTGACGCTTTGGACAAAGGCGAGGACATGCCTAGAACCAGCATTGGCGAGGCGCTGGAGACTTTTCGGGTCCTCTTTGCCTGCGACAAATCAGTGTCGGAAGGTCGGCCGGTGAAAATCAGCGAAATCAACTAAGGACGAAAACTGATGTGATAAGCCGTTGAGGCGGTTGCGCACACGGTAAGTTGAGGCAAGAGTGCGGGCGATTCATGGCTATCACCTACCTTGAGGCAATTCGCGAAGCCCAGGCCCGTGCACTGAAAGAGCACGACAACGTCTACATCTACGGACAGGACGTGTCGGAGTTTGGCGGTGCCTTCAAGGCCACCAAGGGCTTGTCCGAAATGTTTCCGGGACGAGTGCTTGATTCTCCCATTAGTGAGGATGCCATGATCGGCTCAGCGGTTGGCGCCGCTATTGAAGGGATGCGACCCATCATCGAGATGCAGTTTGCGGACTTTTCCTCGATTGCTTTCAACCAGATTGTGAACCAGGCGGCGACGCAGTTTTATCGAACTGGGGTTTCCTGTCCCATAACAGTGCGACTCCCGTCCGGCGGGACTGAAGGAAGCGGTCCATTCCACAGTCAAAGCCTTGAGTCGATTTACTCCCATTATCCCGGTCTCGTGGTGATGACTCCGGCAACAGTTGAAGATGCCTACACCATGCTCATTGAGGCGGTGGAGATTGATGATCCGGTCATCTTCTGCGAACACAAGTTTCTCTACTATCACCTTAAAGCGGATGCTCTTCCCGAAGATAATCTTCCAGTCGGTAAAGCCCGATTGGCTCGGACAGGTCGTCACGCTACCTTGGTGACTAACAGTGCCATGGTGCACGAGTGTCTTCGAGCGGCAAAGCAACTCGAAGGCGAGGGCTACGATCTTGAGATTGTCGATCTCAGGACAGTGAAGCCGATTGATACAGACACTATCCTCGGATCAGTGGCCCGAACGGGGAGGATTCTGGCGGTTGGCGAAGGGTTTCCGTGGGGTGGGGTGACCTCTGAAGTAATTTCGAGAGTTACGGCAGAAGGATTTCATCTTCTGGATGCTCCGCCACAGCGGCATAATTGCCGTGACACTCCGATTCCTTATCACCCGAATCTCTGGAAGGCGCATCGTCCCGCCGCCAATAGCATCGCGGATGCGGCGAGGTCACTTCTGCATCTCTGATCGCGCCTTTCAGAAACGTTTCAATTCCGTCAAAAAACGGTTGCGAACGCTACGAATTCGCCGACTGTCGCCTTCCCGTCGTTCGCGACGGATCTAGACCGCGGGGTGGAGCAGTCTGGTAGCTCGTCAGGCTCATAACCTGAAGG
>DCQY01000093.1:9486-10249 GCA_002323995.1 Akkermansiaceae bacterium UBA1506
AAAGCCCTGTAGATTATTGATTTACAGGGCTTTTACTTTGGTTGTTTCCACTTCGTTTGCGTCATCGGAATATCCCTAAAATGCGCCGAAATAGCGCGGTTTAGATGACAAAACTGATGACAAAGGCGGGTCCTTCCTAGGCTCCTGCCCGATTCAGTGGCCGATGTAATAGTATCTGGAAATTTTTGGTGCCGTAATTGATAGGAATTTGCTTACTCTAGGATTTTTTCGGGGTGGGGGTCCGCCTGGGATTGAGGGTGCCTAAAAATCATCAGAACATTGGGCCGGGGGTGACTCGGCTAGGACCGCAGCGCTATGAGCCGCCAAAAGTAGCGTCGTTAGTGTTATCGTTCGTCGGTTCATCAGCGATCGCGTCGATTACCTCTTTGATAACTGTGCCAGCGGAACGCGGACGACCTCGACGTCTTCTTTATTGACGGAGTAGATGATCCAGAGGCTTTTCCCGACCACCACGGAATGCGGATACTGAAAGCCTCCAGCCCCTTTTGACTTGCCTTCGTAGCGTTGAGGGGGAGCCACGAATTTGATGACCGCCATGCGATCGAAGTTGAGTCCGTCTTTGGACAGTGAGATGGCCAGCATCTGTCGACCCCCCTGCCTTGAGGACATGGGCAGCGGATTGTTGATCACGTAGTAATAGCCGTTGGGTAGTTGGCCTGCGTTGGCCCGCGCGCCGGTGTCGGGAAAATTGGTTCGGGTGGACGTGCTCCACGTTTTCCCGTCATCGAGGGAGAACGAGGCA
>DCQY01000084.1 GCA_002323995.1 Akkermansiaceae bacterium UBA1506
TTTATTAAATATCAAGTATTTCACAAGAAAATAATTTGATGTTTTTTAAGGGTGTGAAGACCCTTTCAGCCATCCGTGATGGCGCGGTTTCGATGGATGGAGACGTTGCCAGCCTGCGCTGGTAAAAACAATTTAAAAGAAATTGATAGGCTCCTAGTAGCCGAGCCCTTTTTCCTCGCGATAAGGCTCGCTTTCGATACCACGACCCGAGGATGGGTCGGTCACCGGCCCCATCGTCATTCGCTGCCCTAGTTTAAGTAAACGATAGCGTTGGCTGAGGCGCTCGCAGCACGAGCTGAATTCATCAGTTGTGACGTTACCTTGGTCGAACATGTCGTAGTGCGCTGGAACCACCAAACTTGAACCGATGGCCCTCGCCAGGGCAGCAGCCTCGAATCCATTAAGGCTGTCACGACCGTTTGCAGCTTTTTCGTCTCCATTGATAGGCATAAATGAGAGATTGATAGGCCAACGCCGAATTGCCTTTACGAGATGGGTGTGCCAAATGGTTTGGCCGCTGTGATAGAGCGCGAAGGGACCGAAAAGAATGACAAAACCAAGATCCTTAGAGTTGCTATGAACATCACGCCGGATTTTCGGCGTAGCGGCATCGATGCCATGAAATTCGAATGAGTCCACGGTGACAAAGGTTCCCGCATTCACGGGGACAATGTTGGGGCTCGCCTTACCCAGAAGATTGCGTGCCTGCTCCTCGATTCCTGCAGGGACAACGAGTTTCAAGTTCGGGTTGGCCGCTGTGAGCGGAAGCAGTGTTTCGGGATCGAGTCGGTCAGGTTGTGCGCTGCTGCAGACTACCGTTTCGATACTCGTCAGCGCGAGCGGATCGACCACCCTTTCAGAGGCTCGCTTGATTGGGAATTCAGTGCCCTCGCTGGGTCGAGTGTATGAGTTCGAAAGGTAGGGATCGATAAGGATGCTTTGGCCATTCCACTTAACGAGAAACCCGCTTTGACCCAGCCACCAAACGTGGATGGCACCAGGCGCGGTTTCAGCCGCGTGAAAGTCGTTTACTAGTTTTTCGTCTTTTTGAACTGGCTCAATCATGGGTAATAACAGCAGAGGAAATTCTGCAGTCACTTATAAAACAACAACATGCTATAAAAAACAGGGGTTCACAAGGTTTCTGAATTAGAAAGCGAACTCAAAAACTAAATTCGACCAACTCTCTTTTATTCTCACGGTCAACGTGGATTCGTTCAGCTCCAGGTCACGGTATGGTGAAGCTGATCTTTTGATCTGGCTCAAGAAAGCTGAGCGGCTCTGTTGGCTCAGTTCCGTCTGGCAGTGTCACAGAGAGGGATTCCACCTTGCTAGCCTCTCCCAGCCCGATGGTTAGGGAAAAATCGCCACGGATGGTGCGTGGAATCCGCTGAAGTATCCAGTCTTCGTCTCTGGAGATGACCGTGATTTTTGTTCCATTTTTTGGATTGCCGGTGAGGCTGATATGAATCCATCTCCCCAAAGGCCCGGTAGGTTGAAGCCAGCGAACATTGCCACTGGACGTTGTGTAGATGATGTCGGCTTGGCCATTCACATCAAGGTCGTTGACCATTACCTGAACAGGCTTGTCGAGAAAGTTACCTTCGCTGGTGACTGAGATATCACGAAAATCAGTGCCTTCTCTGTTCCAGAGAATATGATTGAATTCAAGCGTATCCGTTCCGATAAGGAGGTCTTGATATCCGTCATTGTCGACGTCGAATGAACCGAAAGCTGTGGCTGTTGTCTCTGGAAGCGAGACTTCCTCGGTAATCTGTGTCAGCCTACCCTCGCCAGTGTTTTGAAGGAGTTTGATACGCCCTTCCGCTACAGTGAGGAAGTCGAGATGACCGTTGTTGTTGAAGTCAAAAAAGTGGCCTGGGACCGAAAGGGAGGAGTCCCCAAGATTAAAATCTTGGAAGATATTTTTAAACCGCCAGTTAGCTGAATTCGATGAGCGCTGGCCTATGTAAAGACGATTTTGAAGTCCGTGAATGCCAAGATAAAAATCGGGAACTTGATCGTTGTTAATGTCCGCAACTTCGGCAAAACGAGTTCCCCGTGG
The DNA here is from genome assembly GCA_002323995.1 of Akkermansiaceae bacterium UBA1506. Lineage (GTDB taxonomy): Bacteria > Verrucomicrobiota > Verrucomicrobiia > Verrucomicrobiales > DEV007 > Arctic95D-9. Next base: position 2,066 of record DCQY01000084.1, read on the forward strand.
AATCCAGAGTTTCAGGTCCCATGCGACTGGCTCAAAAGTTGCCAGTTTATTCTGACGGTAGAGTTCGAGTGGAAGTTCCTCACTCCCAACCATAAGATCGAGAAAGCCATCCTGATCAAAATCTAGCCAAACGGCTAAATTAGTTGAGTCGAAAGAGAGCAGTCCGACGTCCGTCGTGACATCGTCAAAGTTTCCGTCACCCCGATTTCTCATCATGGAGTTAGGCAATCCATTGTCGCGGGTGACGAAGAGGTCGAGGTCTCCATCGTTGTCGTAGTCTGCCGGGAAGAGCCCGTTACCGGGATAAGTCACTGCTGGCCAAGGGATGGGGACGAACCTTCCGGAGGTATCGAGATGAAAGGCTTCAGTGCCACCCTTCGAAACGAATTCGATAGTTCCGTCCCCGTTGAAATCGCCTGAGCAGAAAGGGGCTTTTAGCGCAACTGGCTTGTTAGTGAAGCGAATAGCAAAGGTATCAGACTCAGTCGGTGGAGATGTATCACGCCGGGAATCTTCGAGGATTTGCGAGTCCTCGATCTTTAGGGCCGACATGGCTAAATTAAGTTGCCAGATTTCTTCTTGGGATAAAGTGTTGCCGGCGTTGTTTTGGATGGTAGCAACGAATTCCCGAAGCCAGTCTGAATCGGCGGGAGTGGCCTCGTCCGGGAAAGGCAGGGGAGCGTCGGGAAGACTCGCCAGGAGGTTGTCTTTGCGCGAAGGTACGCCAAGAGGAGGCGCTATTACTGGATTGGATGCTCTCTGTTCGAGTATCGTTGAAATAATTTCGTCTACCTCAAGTCCCGCGAAACGTTCCATCATTCGGCGATCGAGGCGCGGCGGTCGCTTCTTTGGGATTTCTTCGGTGAAGATGGGATTTCCCCACGGAATCAATGGCCGGATACTCTCAAAACTGCTGAGTATTAAGCCGGCAATGACCAACAATCCTGCAATGATTCGGATGACGGCTTGTTTCGACATTCCACAAGTACTTTGATGCAATCTGTGCGCCAGTCAATCGGTTGGCCCGTGGGCGTCAGGCAAACGACTGCCATTTATGGAGCACTTCAAGCGCCTGTCCGCTATCGATTGCTTCGCTGACAAGGGCGAGCCCTTCCGACAAGTTCCTAGCCTTGCCGCAGATCGTGAGTCCAGCTGCGCTGTTAAGGGCTGCGAGATCACGTTTGGGACCCCTTAGTTTAGAGCTGAGAATGCCTTCGAGAATTTCTGCATTTTCATCTGCCTCGCCTCCTTGAAGATCCGCAATCCCGGGTGCGCTAATACCTAGGTCTGATGGATTAACTGTCATGGACTCCTGCGATGTGGTCCAGATTTCAGTTTCGCCAAGGGTGGATAATTCATCCATGCCCCCTGACTCACCCGCACTCCCGTGGACTGCCCATGCGTTGCGTCTTCCAAGCCGCGCGAGAATGTCAGCGAAGATCGAGCCTACGTTACGATCAAAAACTCCGATCAGCTGGTAGTCTGGACGAACTGGGTTGAGGAGGGGGCCCAGCAGGTTGAAAATCGTACGTTTTCCACGCTGAGCGAGGAGCTGACGCACCGGAACCACCGCTTTGAATGCAGGATGATAGAGGGGAGCGAAGAGAAAGCCGGCTCCGACTTCATCAACGCAACGTCCGAAGTCTTCCGGTGGCAAGTCAATACGAATCCCAAGTGCCTCAAGTACGTCTGCGCCACCACTCTTTGAAGTGATGCCTCGATTGCCGTGCTTTACCACAGCAACATCACAAGCCGCCAGCAGGAAAACGCTCGTTGTTGATACGTTAAAGAGATTGAGCTTATCACCACCGGTGCCACAAACATCTATCAGTGGTTTCTCGATCGCTTCTTTATCAAGACCAGGTTCGACAGCGCGGGCAAGGAATTCGGAGGCGAATCCAGCTATTTCTGCAGCCGTCTCACCCTTGGCAGAGAGGGAATCTAAAAAGTCTGCCTTTGACTCATGATCGACTGAACCGTCAAGTATGTCCTCGGTTGCAAGGCGGATATCGTCGGCGTCGAGTTCTTTGCCCTCTTGGAGTTTTTCTGTGAGATCTTGCATGAAGGAAGTGAACACTGCCGCTTCGTGGTTGCCAACGGAGAAAATCTATTTGAGAATGATTTTGTGCCACCGGCACCGGGATAAGCCTATGGCGTTAGAAGATTCAGAATTTGATTCATTTGAGGAACCGGAAATCGATTCGTTTTCCGACTATACAGGCGATTCCTTCAAGGGAAGTTTAATACTTGCAGATCCCAGTCTGAAGGAACCTACTTTTTTCCAGAGTGTTCTTTTACTCACCGAACATAGCATGGATGAGGGCGCCTTCGGCTTCATCATGAACCGCCCGCTTGGAAGAACGGTGGGTGAACTGCTTACAGAGGAGATTCTTTCTGACGACCATCACAAGCATCTTTCGGAGGTTCCTGTTTTCTTGGGGGGACCTGTGAATCGTGAGCACCTGACGTTCTCTGCGTTCGGATGGTCCGAGGCAGGTGAAGAGTTGCAATACAATACTCATCTCTCTGCGGCCGAGGCTGTGATGCACCAAATGGAGGGGTTTCACATTCGTGCTTTTGTTGGTTACTCCGGATGGTCTGAGGGACAGTTAGAGGATGAGATGGAAGCCAAGTCGTGGATTACTCACAAAGCAGAACCAGAGGTAATTGATCTCTCCAAGGTCGATGGTCTGTGGAAGCTGTTGCTCAGAGATTTGGGCCCGTGGCACAAATTGATTGCCGATGAACCCGATGATCTGGGTTTGAACTAGTTTTTACGTTACCTCGAGAATCGTCAGGGGAGGATCGTCAAGGATATCGCCGGTCGTTTTGCCGAGCAATTGCTCTCGAAGTGGAGCATTGGGACCGATAACCGTTACCGCATCTCCTTCTTTTGTTTCGCAGGTGAGTCCGCCGCCTGACGGTGCCAGCAGGTAAAAGACCAACTCCCCCTCAATTTCTGCTTCTACGAGTGCCCCCGGAGTGATGGGATCATCGATATCAAGTTCAGGAAATTCGAACGCTTCGAGTGATTCAAGAGCTAGCTTCCATTCGTCAGCCTGCTCAGCCTGACCAGCGGCCAGATAAGATGCTTCGAGGCCACGGGTGTCATATTTACTTTCCGCCTTGGTATCTTCTCCAGTAGCAGCTTCATGAGCACCTGCGAGTGCTTTTAAGGCACGTTCATACTGGGCCCGAACGAGAAGGCGCAGTGATTGGACGACGGCTGATTTATTCATGAGTTGGGCAGTCCGGATCGAGAGGACTCTCGATATCGTGCCGGAGTGGTTCCGAGCGTTTTTCTAAATTGGCGGGTAAAGGCACTTTGATCGCAGAATTGGTATTTCTCTGCAAGTGAAGCGATTGGCTCGTGACTATTACGTAGCTCTGATGCAGCTGCGTTGATGCGAGTTCGAACAATAAAATCTCGCGGACTAAGCTTCACGTAATCAAGAAACTGGCGGTGAAGCTGGCGCTCAGAAATACCGGCCTGGCTTGCAAGTTCAGAAACTCGCAATAACGATGTAGGGTTCCTGCTGACGAAATCGATCACTTCTCCGGCCGCGCGGTGAGGGTGCCCAGGAGAATCGCCTGAAGAAAAAGGGCGGGTGATACCGGTGACGCCGAGTGGTTTGTCTTGATGATCAAGAATAGGGTATTTGGAACTTGCGTGCCACTCCAGTCGTCCTGAATGATCAAAGAGCACTTCCGGATGGTCGATCAGGGGCCTCTTTCCTACCATAATCGATTGGTCACCGGCCACCAGTCGATCAGCTACGGGTTCAGGGTAGCGATCGTAATCTGTCGTTCCTGCGAATTCCGAAATTCTCTTGAGTCCAAGTCGATTCAAGAGCGCCCGATTACCGTGTAGAAACCTGCTATCACAATCTTTCACGAAAAAGTAGGTGTCAGGCACATGCTCAAAAACTTGAAGCATTGCGAGGCAAAGCGGGTGATTTAGCAAAGTAGACTCATGCCGACTAGAAACAGTCATATGTCTGAAAAATACCAAAAAATGTCGGCTTGTCACAAGACGAAGCCAGATTTTTTGCTAACAATAGTGTGTCGATTCGAAATATGAAAAAATTCTCATCTGTCCTTCTTGGGGTTGTGCTGTGTTCCGTCATAAGCGCGGACGAAAAGCGGCCTAATATCCTCTTTATCATGTCAGACGATCATGCGGCGCATGCCATCGGAGCCTACGGTGGTCGATTGGCCTCTCTCAACCCTACTCCTACAATTGATCGGCTCGCTGAGGAAGGGATGCTGTTTGAGAATGCGTTCTGCACTAATTCGATTTGTGCTCCCAGCCGTGCCTGCGTGATCACCGGACAGTATCCACACACAAATGGGGCATATGACCTCAGCGGAAAAATCGAAACGGAGCGCCAGTATCTTGCTTTGGAAATGAAAAGAGCGGGCTATGAAACCGCCATGGTGGGAAAGTGGCATTTAAAGGAAGAACCGGGTGCCTTCGATTTCTACACTGTACTCGGAGGCCAGGGGAAATACCATGATCCTGAGTTTCGTGTCCGTGGTGAGAAAAACTGGCCCAAAAACGTGATCAAGTTTGATGGTTACCATTCTTCAGATGCTATTACCGAGATTGCGCTGGAATGGCTCAAGGAGGGGCGAGATAAGGAGAGGCCGTTTTTCCTGATGCATCACTACAAGGCGCCGCATGATTATTTTGAGCATGCCGAAAGATACAATGATTACCTGGCTGATGTGGACATTCCTGAGCCGGATAATCTCTGGCTCGAGAATCAGCCCAAGTTTGGTTCAATCGCGACACGTGGCTACAACGACGAACTTGTTCCTCACATTGGTACTTCAATAGGTAATCGTAATCCCCGTCGATCCTATGCGGTCGACTTGCCGCCTCGCTTCCCAAGAGACTTTCCTGATAATTTTGATCCGTCAGCCTACTCCGAAGACGAGATCAAGCGTCTCTCATACGATGCCTACCTCAAAACTTATCTGCGATGTGTGAAGGGCATTGATGATAACCTCGCCAAGCTTTTCGGTTACTTGGAAGAAATTGATGAATTGGACAACACGGTTATTATCTATACGGGAGATCAGGGATTCATGCTCGGGGAGCACGATTATCAGGACAAGCGTTGGATGTATGAAGAGTCAATGCGCATGCCATTCTTGATTCGCTATCCAAAGACTATAAAGGCGGGAAGTTTGACCGACGCCATTGTTGAGAATGTTGACTACGCCCCAACCATGCTCGCCTTCGCCGGCGTTGAAACTCCTGACTACATGCAAGGTCAAAGCTTCAAGGAGATCTGTGAAACTGGAAGTGAACCTGAAGAATGGAAGAAGGAAGCCTATTATCGCTATTGGATGCACATGGCCCATCACGATAATCCCGGTCATGTCGGTATTCGTACTAAGGAGCATAAATTAATTTTCTACTATGGCGCTAAATACGATGGTAGCTATCGAACACCACCCGCCTGGGAATTGTATGATCTAAGAAAGGATCCTCAGGAGAATGTGAACGTTTACGACGATCCCATTTACAAGGAGATTGTGGCTGATTTGAAGCAGCGTTTCGTCGACCTTCGACGCCGGGTTGGTGATACCGGGGAAGACTACCCGAAGGTCGAATCCATTATTCAGGAGTTTTGGGATTATGATGGTGACGACCGGGCCGAGGCTATTGCGATCTCGAATGAGTTCCTTTCCGTGCGGAAGCAAGAACTGGCCAATCATAAAAATAAGTAAGTAGCGAAAAGAAGGCAGCATAAGCTCGATGCTTGTTGCCACCTTGATATCCATCTAAGCTGTTGACGATGAATCGTCGCCGTTTCTTTTCTGTCACTACTGGTTTGCCCGCGTGCTTGACTGCCGTTGCCTCTGGATCTGCAACGTCAGCGGAAAAGTCCAATCCGGTTGGTGTCTCCAGTTATTCGTTCTGGCGTTTTCGAAATGATCAGTTCCGACCAATTGAAGTGTGCCTAGATGCTTCTGCGAAAATGGGATTCGAGGGATTGGAAATTTTGCAGCGTCAGCTTGTGGATACTTCCCCGGATGCGCTGAATAAGATCAAGTCTCATGCCTTTGCCCTTGGCCTTGACCTAATGGGGTATTCGACTCATCAGGGATTTCTCTCTCCGGATGAGGCAAAAAGGGAAAAGAATATCCAGCATACGGTTGATTGCCTTGAGCAGGCTTATCATCTCGGGATACCTACGATGCGTGTTAACACAGGAACTTGGGGAACTTCGAAATCCTTTGACGACTTGATGGCCAACAAGGGAATTGAACCACCTAAAGAGGGGTATGACGATGAGTCTGGATTTGGTTGGGTTATCGATGCTTACGGCAAATTGGCACAGGAAGCGGGCAAGCGTGGCGTGGTGATGGGTTTGGAGAACCACTGGGGTTTGGGTCGTAGCGCGGCAGGCGTGATCCGAGTGGTTGAGGAAGTGAATTCGCCGTGGTTAAAAGCAACTCTCGATACGGGAAATTTCCTCGAGGAAAAATACGAACAGATGGAATCGCTAGCACCTTATTGCGTCCTCGTTCAGGCGAAGACTTATTACGGGGGTGGAACGTGGTACACACTCAACCTCGACTACCAGCGCATTTCTGATATCCTTAAAGGCGCCGGCTATAAGGGGTGGATCTCTCTAGAATTTGAGGGGAAGAAAGATGTTCTTTCAGGAATTGAGAGCAGTCTTAAAATGTTGCGCTCGCACTTTTGAGGGCTGGATTAATCAATGTGTTCGATTAGCTCGTCGGCAGCATAGCGGACCTTCGAAGAAAGGGCGTACTTGTCGTTGTCAGCGCGATAGCCGGCAGGGCAGACTACCGCTGTGGTCAGGCCTCTGCTGGTCAGTCCAAGGGCATCGTCATAAAGGGATGGTACAAATCCCTCCATCGGGCAGCAGTCGATGCTGAGGAGCGCTGCTGACGTCATAAAATTTCCAAGAGCGATGTAGCTTTGCAACTTTGCCCATCCGACGCAGTTTTCAGAACGAGGCCCTTCAACGATGTCGCCAATCATCATCTTCTTGTAAAAATCGAGGGATGATTCCTCGACGCCACGAGCTTCCGAGGTCGCTGAGATCAGCTTATTCACATCGGTCTCTGTCATCTGAGTTTGAACGGCAAAAACAAGAAGGTGAGAGCAGTCCGCTACCTGCTTTTGATTGTAGGATGCTTCGACAAGTGAGTTTTTCAGTTCCTGATTTCGGATAACAATGAACTTCCACGGCTGCAGTCCGTAAGATGAGGGAGTGAGAATCAAAGCTTCCTCCAGAGTTCTCCAGTCGGCGTTAGAGATTTTCTTCTCAGGGTTAAAGGCTTTGGTGGCATATCGCCAATTCAGCTTTTCTATGAGGGTCTCGTTCATGATCGAGAAAATGGCTACAGGAGTTTGATCCGTCAATGGTGGAAAAGCCATGTTTGAGGAAGCTTTGATCTTTAGGGGCCCAAGAGCGTAAAAACCAAGCGATGGCTCTGAAAAATACTCAGATTATCGCAGTATTAAGGGGGCGATCGATAAGATTTTGGCCTGCGGGGAGCAAGTGAACATCCAACGGGGGCAATTGACTCGTCTGTCCACATGGTAACTTCACCCCGCTCAAATCCGCAACAAGTGAACGGCGCAGATGAAGATGATTCGATTGCACTGCCTGACTGTTCTCGTCATAGTCATGACGAAAGCGTCGCTAATTTGAGATCTTGTCTCGACAACGACGACGAGTTTCCGCCGTTGATTTCGTCAATGAATTGATCGACATCTTTAACTGGCTTTATTCTCATCGGCGATATGGCCGCAGCCTCTCGAAGTCATGAATCAGAAATTCCTCACCCCCGTTTTTCTAACAACCCTATTTCTTTCGCTGTCCAGTGCGGAGGAATTTCCAGGAGTTGACTGGCAGGATGTCCGGACCCCGCTAGCTTCCGAGTTTGCCGAGACCGGAGGAAAAATCTCGATGTATGCTTCTCAGTTTCCGAAGAGCTTCAACTATCAAATTGAGAATAACGTCTTCTCGCGTGAAATCTTCCGCCTAATGTTTGAGCAATTACTTAAGACTAATCCTGTCACGCTTATGGAAGAGCCTGGGTTAGCGAATCGTTGGTCAGTTTCTGAGAATAAGAAGGAATTCACTTTCCATATCGATCCCCGTGCCGAATGGAGTGACGGAAGGCCAATCACCTCCGAAGATGTTGTCTGGAGTTTTGAGGCGGTGAAAAATCCTGAGAATCTCACTGGGCCGCTTCAGGCTGTCATGAAACGATTAGTCAAAATCGAGGCTCTTGACGGAAAAACGGTGAAGATCACAGCCGATGAGGTCCACTGGAAGAACCTCCTTGCCTGCTCCATGTTTTATGTGATGCCCAAGCACTGGTGGGAAAGTCAGGATTTCAATAAGGTCAATTTCGAGTTTCCCGTGGTTTCCGGCCCCTACGGCCTTGGAGAAGTAAAAGAGCAGCATTTCGCGAGGCTCGAGAAGCGTGAAGATTACTGGAAAGTCGAAGATGCCGCTCTCGAAGGTCTGCTGAATTTTGACACAATTGAATACCGTTTTTACGCTCAGCGCGATATTGCTTTTGAGGCTTTCAAAAAAGGTGAATTTGACCTGTTCGCAGTCTACACCTCCAGTCGTTGGATCAAGGAAACAGATTCTGAACGCTTCCGGAAAAACTGGATCGTGAAACAGTCGGTGTTTAACCGCCAACCGGTGGGATTTCAGGGCATGGCAATGAACATGCGGCGGGCGCCATACGATGATAAAAAAGTTCGGCAGGCGCTGGCTCATCTCGTCGATCGCCAACGCATGAACGAGACTATCATGTTCAACCAGTATCCTTTATCGCGCTCTTATTGGGAGGATCTGTGGGGTGGAGATAACCCAAACCCTAACGACTTGATCGCCTTCGATCCAGATAAGGCGCGGCGTCTTTTTACCGAAGCGGGATGGGAAGTGAATAAGGAAAGCGGCAAGCTTGAGAAAAAGGGTAAGCCTTTCGTGATCACCTTCCTGATTCGTGATCCAAGCTCGGTGAAATTTCTCTTGATCTTCGAAGAGGCTCTTAACGATGTGGGAATTGAATTAAAAATCGATCAGAAAGACTGGGCTGGATGGGCCCGCGATATGGATGAGTTCAATTTCGAAATGACTTGGGCACCTTGGGGAGCTATCCCATTTAAAGATCCTGAGCCTATGTGGCACTCAGAGTCTGCTGAACTCAAATCCAGTAACAACATTACCGGCTTCAAGGATGATCGTGTCGACGAGTTGATCGAGCGGACCCGCGAGATCTTCGATGTCGAAGTTCGCAATGAAATTTTCCGTGAAATTGATCAGATCCTCTTTGAGGAAACTCCGTATGTCCTGCTCTGGCATCTTGATTACACGCGGTTACTTTACTGGAACAAGTTTGGTATGCCTGATCATGTCCTTGGTAAGTTCACTGAAGAGTGGGCGGCAGTCGACTATTGGTGGAATGATGAGTTCCTTTTAGGTGATCTTGAAGCGGCGCGAGAAAGTGGTTCCGAGTTACCGCCAAGCCCACGGGAAGTTCGGTTTGAAGATGTGTTTCAACCCGGTTTGGTTCAGTCATTGCTTCTAACTCCATGGCAGTAATTCTGCACTTAATCCTTGAGGAGAGCGATCCCGTCTGAATTCATCCAATGGAGCGTCTCAGTTACTTTATTCGAAGACTGCTTCTCGTTATTCCCACATTCCTGGGTATCACGTTTCTAGTTTTCGGGCTGACGCAGTTTATTCCTGGTGGTCCTGTGGAGCAGCAACTCGCTGCTATTCGAGGTTTTGGAGGAGGTGAGTCTGGAGGAGGAGCGACGGGCGGCGTCAGCATTTCAGAAGATCAGCGCAAAGCGATCGAGAAGGAATTTGGCTTCGATAAGCCATTTTTGGAGCGCTACTGGACCTGGTTGATTCCAGATGCGATGGGAATGAAAGCATTCTCTTACAAATACAATAACAAAACAGTCTGGGAGTTGATCGAGGAGCGTTTTCCGATCTCGCTGACGTTTGGGATCTCAGGGTTCGTTCTAACTTATTTGATCTGCGTTCCTCTGGGTATTGCGAAAGCTCTGAGAAATGGCAGTGGTTTTGATGTTGTTTCCTCCGTCGTAGTATTAGTTCTCTATGCCATACCGGCATTTGCCTTCGGGATGGTACTGAAGACGTTTTTTTGCGGAACCACTGATCACTTTTTTGATATCCTGCCAATTGGGGGATTCCGATCAGAGAACTGGGAAGAGCTTTCGGCCTGGGGAAAAGTTAGCGATCAGGCCGAGCACATGTTTCTTCCAGTGTTTTGTTACGTGATCGGAAACTTTGCGGTGCTCACGATCCTGATGAAGAACTCGCTGCTCGATCAAATTGCTCAGGACTATGTCAGGACGGTCTTGGCAAAGGGTGGGACGATGCGCCGCGCCGTGTGGCGACATGCTTTGCGAAATGCCTTAATACCTATCGTTACCGGAATCAGTGGAATTCTCACCATCATGTTTGCCGGATCGATGCTCATTGAGCGTGTATTTTCTATCAATGGAATTGGGCTACTGACACTCGATGCAATTATCGGAAGGGACTACATGGTCTTTATGGGAGTCCTCGCCTTGACCTCAATTCTTGGTTTAATAGGCCGAGTCCTTTCTGACTTTTGCTATGTTTTGGTAGATCCGCGAATCAGCTTTGGAGGAGAAGGATGAGGAATTGGCCGATTCAAATCCTCGATCCAAATACTCGTCGACGTCTAAAACGTTTCGGTAAAATCAAGCGGGCCAAGTGGTCATTGATTTTTCTTATTACTATCTTCGTAGTCAGCTTGTTTTCTAATTTTATTGCTAACGACAAACCTCTCATTGTCAGAGCGAACGGGCAGTGGTTTTTACCAGTGTTAAAGTTTTACCCGGAAGACGCGTTCACCGGATCCGGGGTAAACACAAGGCCTCGATACAAGCAACTGGAGAAACTCCCGCTCTTCGCAGAGCATTCGGAGAACTGGATGCTCTGGCCACTTGTTCGCAACGGTCCCGAAGAATCACTCGAAGCGAGCCAGATTGAGATCGATCCCACCCTGACGCTGATTTTTTCTCCGGCTGACCAGATTGCAGTGGTTGAAGTGGATTCCCAACTTAGGATGCAGCGGAGTCGCGGAGCAGCTGGATTTTACGGTAAGGCCTCGGACTTTGAATTGCGCCGCATGCCTTTGGCGACAGACCCGATTCAGATTCCTGATGCGGTCGCTGCAGCTGTGGCGAAGCGTTTCGAAAATTTGGAATCTGAGGAGGTTTCGGTCACTGGTGCAAGGGGGATTTATTTTTCGCTGGTGGCGCACATCCCCCGCGCTAGTCCGCCAAAGCTCGTTCGGATTTCAATGGAACGTCGAGCCGGAGAAGGGGAGCAGGAGAAAGCTATTCTGACCCCAGAAATGGAGTGGGAAAGCGCCCCTCCATCGGTATGGGAATCACTTAGTGAGGAATCGAGAACTGCGATTCTTGGACGTGCGAGAGAGGCTCTCCTTGTTCCGCAGGAAGATCTCGCGGTGAGCAGTGACGATGGACAAATTCGTATAAAGTTCGATAGCCAGACCGTCGAGTTTCCTTTCCGACCGGTGCAGGGTCATTGGTTCGGACTCGATAATAGCGGGAGAGACGTCGGAGTTCGTATTCTTTACGCAACACGCTCGGCGTTAATCTTCGGAATTATTCTCACTGTCTTCACCTACGTGATCGGGATTTTTCTCGGCGCTGTCCAAGGCTATTTTGGAGGACGAACTGATATAGTGGGACAGCGATTTACTGAGATTTGGGAATCGATGCCGTTCCTGTTTATTATGATTTTCCTTAGCTCTGTTTACGGTCGAAGTTTTGTCCTGTTGGGTTTTGTCTACGGAGTTTTTAACTGGATTGGAATCTCCTACTACATGCGTGCAGAATTTCTACGTTTGAGAAAGCAGCCTTTCGTGGAAGCGGCTCGCGTTATGGGGATTGGTCGCTGGAAAATTATGTTCCGGCATATCCTCCCGAATGCGCTGGTCCCAGTGATCACCTTCTTTCCATTTGCTCTCGTCGGAGCGATCTTTATTCTGACTTCCCTCGACTATTTAGGGTTTGGATTGCCACCGGGAACTCCGAGCTGGGGAAACTTGCTCGATCAGGGGCAGGTTCAGCCATATGCCTGGTGGCTGATCTTTTATCCGTCAATTGCTCTCTTTGTGGTGAGTCTTTTGGGTATTTTTATTGGAGAGGGTGTCAGGGCTGCTTTTGATCCGAGAACAGAATCCAAGCTTCAGTGACCATGGCGGAACCTTTGCTCAGTGTGAACCATCTCTCGGTTTCCTTCCATTTGGAAGGAAAAGCGGTTGAGGCTGTGAAAGATGTCTCGTTTGAGATCAAGCCTGGCGAAATCGTTGGCATGGTTGGTGAATCAGGCAGTGGTAAATCGGTTAGTGCGATGTCCTCGCTCAGGTTGGTTCCCTGTCCGCCGGGGCAGGTGATGGGCGGTGAGATTCTCCTTGAGGGTAGGAATATTCT
>DCQY01000028.1 GCA_002323995.1 Akkermansiaceae bacterium UBA1506
CAGGTCTGTCGGCTTCCTGTCTACCGCTCCACGCTTGCCACTAGCACTGCCTTAATTAACGTAGCAAAAACTTTCTAGCCGAGCGCCTACAAAACAGGTGAGAAATCAAAAGTGAATAAACTCATTCCTGATCAGAGATCATGAACATGGCGTTGCTATTTTGAGGGCTAAAGTTGGTCAGTGATCGCAGGCTCTTGACAACACGGTCTAGTTTTTTCGTCGCAAATGCACTAAAAATTCAGAATTACGGCAACTAATTCTGAATTACGTCATAGCTATCTTTGAAACTCGATGGGAGATTTACGCTCTCGCACAAACATAATTCAATTTCAGTTAGTCCTCACCAAACATGAAAGTTTTCAAACTCAACCTCACCCTGATGACAGTCTTCGTTCTAGCCGGGGCCCCACTCTGCAGCAAAGAGAAGCGACCCAATGTTCTCTTTATTATCGTTGACGACCAATCACAGGAGGATCTTAAGATTTACAATCAGTCGTCGAAGCAGGAGACGCCCAACATTGATCGCCTCGCTGCCGAAGGCATGACCCTGGATGGGGCTTATCACATGGGATCTTTTAGCGGCGCGGTCTGTACGCCGTCGAGACATATGGTGATGTGTGGTCGCACTGTCTGGCACCTGCCGAATGCGCCCAAGGCGAAAGAAACCTGCCCACCTAGTGTGATCGACAATGTGATGGCCGAGGTTTTTAACCGAGCCGGCTACGACACCATGCGCACCTGCAAGAAGGGGAACAGCTACGGTGCCGCCAATGAGAAGTTTTCTGTAGTCCATGATGCAACGAAGCGTGGAGGAACTCCGGAAACCGGCAGCGCGTGGCATGGCGACCGAGTCATGGACTATCTCAACGAGCGCGAAAGCTCCGGCGATGAAGATCCCTTCCTGATTTACTTTGGGTTCTCTCATCCGCACGACGTTCGCGACGGCACCCCCGAACTCCTCGAAAAATATGGGGCCGTGAACCACACTAATCGCGAGGTGCTTCCGGCGTTGAACGAGAAACAGCCCGCGCTGCCGATTAACTGGTTGCCGGGGCATCCCTTTCACCACGGGCATCCAGGATTGCGTGACGAAGTCAAAGTGAGCGGGGTTTGGGAGAATCGCGATCCGGCCACGATCCGCAACGAGCTAGGCCGAGAGTTTGCCTGCAACGAATATATCGACGACCAGATCGGTCGGGTGCTTGGGAAGCTCGAAGCAATGGGTGAGCTAGACAACACCTACATCTTTTACACGGCGGATCATGGCATGGCGATTGGCCGTCACGGGCTCCAAGGTAAGCAGAACCTTTATCAGCACACTTGGAAGATACCCTTCGTCGTCAAAGGTCCCGGGATCGAAGCGGGTTCGCGGGCCGAGGGGAATATTTACCTGCTCGATGTGCTTTCTACGATGTGTGATCTCACGGGTGTTGATATTCCGAAGACGAGTGAGGGCAAAAGCTTTAAGCCTGTCTTAATGGGCGAGACGGACGTGACGCGAGACGTTCTTTACGGGGTCTACAACGGAGGCACCAAGCCAGGGATGCGAAGTGTGAAGCAGGGCGACTGGAAGCTGATAAAATACGACGTGCTAGATGGTGAAGTGCGCGAAACTCAACTTTTTAACCTGGCTGATAATCCGGAGGAGTATCTGCTGCAGCACCACGACCCGGCGGTGGTGAAGCTGACCGGAGTGAAACCGAAAGCTCATCAGGTAAATCTGGCGGGGGACTCCAAGTATGCCGAGAAGCTTGCTGAGATGGAGGCCTTGCTCCTCGCCGAGATGAGGCGTTTGCATGATCCGTGGCGCTTGTGGGATCAGCCTGAAGATGGGCTAACGCCAGTTGAGAGAAATAGGAAAAAGAAATAGTGTTTCACTGACTCCGACGCTTCGCTTCTTCCTGAGCCTTCTTCATCGCATCGGAGCGATCGGATTTGCCTTTGGCTTGCTCAAGTTCTTGTTTGGAGAGTCCCTCCTTTGCCAGTTCGGTGAATTCTTCCGTGGAAGTTTCCCAAGCTTTAACTAGTTGCTGAAGTTTTTCGGGATGCGTCTGGGCGAGGTCGCTACTCTCGCCGCGGTCGACGGAGAGATCGTAGAGTTCCCACGGCTCATCTTTGGAGGCGACCGCCTTCCAGTCGCCAACTCGGATGGCGCGATGGTTGTCGTGGAACCACCATAACTGATCATGTTCGACGGTGCCGTCTTCTTTGAAAACCGGCGCGAGGCTTTTGCCTGGTGACGGAGGCGCGTCGGGATGTGGTGCCGCGCCTGTGAGTTCCAGTAAGGTAGGCACCACATCGATTACATGACCGGGATTGCCTCGGGTCTCGCCGCGGGCTTTGATCCCGTCTGGCCAGGAAACGATGAGTGGCGTGGAAGTGCCACCTTCATGAGTCCAGGTCTTGTGCCGGCGAAACGGAGTGTTGCAGGCGGTGGACCAGCCCGGTCCGAGGCAAAGGTAGGTCGGTGCGGAACCGAGGGGCGCTTCGGGATCGTGCCCGTCGGCGCGGACCATGATTTCGGCGCTCGCGCCGTTGTCGGAAAGGAACATGACGATGGTGTTTTCCCATTTGCCCATCGCTTTTACTTGGTCAAAGATGCGACCAATCTCAAGATCCATGCGATGGATCATGGCGGCATGGATCGCCATTTTTGTGGCCTGGAATTCTTTTTGTTCGTCGGTGAGTTCGTCCCAGAGGATTGGTGCCGCGACTTCGCCGGGACCAAGGATCTCATAGGCGTCGTCGAAGTGGTAGGGGGGTCCAAGCTTTCTCTCTGGCGCGGAAGGTTCGGTAACGGCTGCGGTATCAACGATCCCCATCGCCTGCATTCGTTCCCAGCGCTGCTGGCGAATCGCTTCCCAGCCGGAATCGTAGATCCCTTCGTAGAAGGCTATATCTTCAGGCAGTGCTTGAAGAGGAAAGTGGGGTGCCGCAAAACCGATATAGTGGAAAAAAGGGTGATCGCTATGCCTGTCGTTGTGCTCTCTGAGGACTTTGATGGCATGATCGGCGACGGCGATCGTACCATAGTAGTTGGAGCCGGGCGCAACAGGGGGTAGTTTTTCGTCGTCGAGATAGTGAATCTGCGGATTGAAGAAACGGCTCTGGTCTTGCAGCAGGTAGGAGCGATCAAAACCATTCTCTAAGGGCAAGCCGTCGATGTGCCATTTGCCCGAGTGATAGGAACGGTAACCAATGGGTTGCAGCAGACGGGGCAGAAGCACCGCCCAGTTTTGACGAATCCCCCGGTTGCCTCCTCCAGACGGAATGTGTGGCAGTTTGTCCCGTCGAATCTGCTGCGCGTAAAATCCGGTGAGCAGAGACGCACGCGTCGGCCAGCAGCGGGCCGTGTTGTAAAACTGAGTGAAGCGCAATCCGTTCTCGGCAATTGCGTCGAGTTGTGGCGTTTCGATTTCGGCCCCGTAGCAACCCAGATCCGAGTAACCGAGATCATCTGCCATGATGAGAAGCACGTTGGGCTTTTCACCCGCGGAAATGGTGGGCGTTCCGAGAAACAAGGTAAGAAGAGTAAGCAGGTGTCGTTGCATGAGCAGAAATCGGGTCGGGTAGGGAAGATAATCCCGTTGCATAAGACGTGTCACGGGCGGAATTTGGGGGATTGCCGGACGGTCGTAGGTCTTCGCCCGCGATTGTTGCCACCCCTTTAAGGTAAAGCTTCCGCCGTTTCACTACTCCAGAACTGTCCCTCCTTGTTCTTTAGGAAAAGACGCACCTTGAGGGGCGGTGACGGATCAATATCGAAGACGTACTGATGTTCTCCGTCCTCAGATGCTGACAAGCGAGTGGAATTTTCCCATCGATCCACAAAGGTGAGCCCTTCGTCGTTGCCCCAGTAGAGCATGATTTCCGGGGAGCTTCCTGCACCGCGAAGCGAGTAGGTGACTCGTGCCTTGTCGCCCCGACGCTCCAGCTTCTCGATTTTGATTTCGCTGGGCAGGCCCTTGAGATAGGCAAGATCCTCGGGGTCGAGATAGTTGACCTCGGGTCTTGGGGCCCCCGAAGGCAGCTCAATGGTATCGCCGCCAGCCGGAGGCTCGCGAAAGGTCCACCCTCCGATTTCGAGAAAGAACCATCCGTCGGCGTTCACGCCGCGGTTTGAATGGGTCAGCCCGGTCTCTTTGTTGATGTTCCCATTCTGCATCTGGTTAATCGGATACCATGATTCATTCTCATCCATGACCCAGCCACGATAGCGCATCGTTCGTCGGTAGGGGCCGGTTCGCTGAACCGAGGCTGGTCCGGGAACTTCGACAAAACTGCCGACCCAGAGTGTGGAAAGCGGTTTGTTGTTGTTCCATTTCTTGCCGACTCCAAACAGTCGCCAGCGATCTTCGTCTGCTGCGAAAAAATAGCTATAGTAGGTGTCGTAGATTTTACCTGGCTCCACTCGCAGTGCCAGTGCCTGACGTTGTCCCTGTCGGCCCTCAAGCGGTTCCCAACCTCTAATTTTGACACCGGTCCCTTCGTGATCGAAACCGCCGAAAAGTGCTTCGGGGTTTCCAATAGCGGTGAGGTGAGAGAGCTGCTCGACAGGTGGTTCGGGGGCGCCCCTTCTAAAGGACCAGAGTGAAAAGTTGAAACTGGTATTCACACTACCGTCGGCTTTCCAGGAAGGACCGTAGTAACCAAACGGCGTTGTAATGGGGGAATAGAAATCTAGTTCGCCGGGAGCGGCGTCCATTTCCATAATCCAGAGCCGAACTTTTTCGGGAGACTTGGAACTGGTGAACTTGGTGTGGGCAGCTGCCGGTCGCCAGCGTTTGCGAACGACTCCTGAATTTTCAGCGGGAGGGCCGGAAAGGGTGAGC
>DCQY01000099.1 GCA_002323995.1 Akkermansiaceae bacterium UBA1506
TCTGGCGCCTCATTTCGGATCATGTCGTAGATTCCATTTCGTTGAGGATAGCGACCGGTAAGCAGCCCGGAGCGGCTCGGGGTACAGGCAGGCCACGTGACGTAGAAATTAGTGAGTCTAGTTCCTTCTGAAGCGATCCGATCGAGATTCGGTGTGATGATCCCGTTTCCTAGAACTCCAAAATCGTTGTACCCCTGATCATCAGACACGATGAGAAGGATGTTAGGAGATTCTTCTCTAGCCGGGGTAGAAATAGGAAGAGTCGCAGCGAGTATTCCTGAGATAAGCAGACGCATCAACAAATTCATGGAAGGACGTTACTATTTGCCTGTCGGTTCGGTCACGGAGAGAGTTTCCGCGAACCAGTTAGTTCTGCAAAGTGGCATTAGGTGTGTCTAATGCAGGAAAGCTAGCTCCGCTGTCGAGCAAGATCAGGTTCCTGCATTTGGCTTAAGAATACCTTTTCGAGTTGGTTGGGTCGACGCGGGAAAAGGAGATGCCACAATTTGTGAGAGGTCACTCTTTCAAAGATTGCTGCGTTCGTTGGCAGTCTTTTGATCGACGAACACGAGGGGAAAAGCTAAATGAACACGAGATCGCTTCGTTTGCCAACCGGTGAGGTTGCCGCTCCTGAAAAGGCTGATCTTTCAATTAGCGAGTTCCTTGATAGCGTCAAGGTAGTTCGCTAGCGATTCGGTTGGTTGCAGTTGGTATGATTGCTCCAGCTGGACGACAGCTTCACTGTATTCGGAAGCCGCAACTAGAAGCTTCCCGTGAGCGAGGTGTGCTGCGGCCGCATGCTCCGGAAGGTTAGCAGCTTGCTCGAGAAGCATCTCTGCCTCCTCGCGAAGTCCTGCGTCCTGTTTAAATTGGGCTAACATTATGATGGCATGCCCATCGAGTGGTTCTTTATCTAGCCAGTCGGCAACTAGTTTTGCTCCTGCTTCAGGATCTCCCTTTTCTAGCTCAATGACCGCGCGATGACGATAGAGGCGAGATAGTATTTGAATGTCAGCTTCGTCAGAATTGATGAGTGATTGCGTCGCTTCAGAGGCTTGAATTGCCTCCACCAATGTAACTGCATTATCCCAGCTAGATACATTGATTAGTAATTCGAGCGCTTCAACTATTCGGGCGAGGAAAGGAGTGCTTTCGTTTTCAAGGGCTTCTACGTATCGCAGAACCGCCTCTTCCGGAAGATCGCTTTCAAGGTAAAGATGCCCTAGCATTACGGTGTCATTGCCACTGAGAGACCCGGTGCGGTGGGCTAATTCTAGGTTGCCGATTGCGTCGATCTTGTTTTCAAGAGTTAGGTAGGCGTCGGCTCCTAACCGCCAGAGGTAAAGTTGGCTAGGATCTTCAGAGAGGAGGTGCTGATAGATAGAAGCAGCCTCTGCGGATCGGCCCAGCGCGTCCAGTGTTTGAGCTTGGCCAAGTTTCCACTGCTGCTGATCGGGTTGAGTCAATGATGCGATTCGGTAGGCATCCAGAGCAGCTTGAAACTTTTCGTCCAGAGAATAGCAATATCCAAGCAGCCCGAAGGATAGTCCGTCGCGGGCGCCGAGTTCGATAGCTCGCACCAGGTGTTTGAGTGCCTCATCGAAACGCTCAAGCCTTACCAGAACGACGGCGAGGTTGCGATGGGCATCCCGGAAGTTAGGGAACTTCTCAATTGCGTTTTCAAAGCTTTCCTGTGCAGCTTCGTCGTCTCCACTCTCAAACTGGAGCGTCGCAAGAGAGAAGATCATAGCGGGGCTTTCTTGGAGAATCGAGGAATCTGCAAGAATCTGGATGGCACCATCGCGGTCACCGTCTGCCATTTTTTTAGCAGAGTCGTTGAGATAGCTTTCTTCGTCGTTTGTGATTCGAGGTTCGATTCGGCTGTCGATACCGAAGCTTCCCGTCACGATCCGCCTGAATTCAGCACTCTTCCAGAGGGGGTCGATAGGCAGAGGGTCTGCTGCTATTGTTGCTCGGCAAAAGAGCGTCGCCAGTAGAATAAATTTTAGGTATCGGATCATTAGGGGCGGAGGATTAGAGGCCACTTGAAAAGAGCGTTAACAGGACGTCCATCGAGTTGTGGGGGGGTAAAACGGGAGCCTGTGGCGAATCTTCGCGCCATTTCCGTAAAATCGGGATGAGTGCTGTCAATAACGCGACGGATGACGACCCTTCCTTGCGAGGTGATGAGGACCTCAAGAGTGACTTCGCCCTGAGTAACGCCGCGTGCGATCTGACTAGAGGGATAACGGACCCTTGGGCGAGTGATTAGTCTGGGTTGGGAATCAAGATCAGAAGCTGCAAAGGTCATGCTTTGACGCATATCCTCATTCTGTTTCGCGAAAGCGTTGGTGTTTAGCTGCAGATCGAGATTTCGATTAGGATTCGCGTTAATGGGTGGGGCCAGTGAATCGAAATCGATTTCGAGTTTGGGTAGATCGGGAACGATTTCGGGTGGAGGCGGTTCTTCAAGTTCAGAAGGGGGTGGGGGAGCAGGAAGAGCGACCGAAGGAGCTGTATTAATTCCTCTTAGTGAAAGTGTAGGGGCAGTGATATTCCGCGCTAGACGAGTGCCGGCAAGGAACGCCAGTAGGCCTATCGTGATGAGGAAAGCGAGGCCAACACGGATAATAAAACTAAAACGATTTGAGTTGGTGCTAGTCATTCACGGTTGAGACAAATACTTGCTGGGCCCCTCCCATTTTGGCTTCATCCAAAACTTGAACGGTTGACTCAGTAGGAGCCGCGCGATCGGCTTGTATGATTACGGGCATACTTTCTTGCAAGAGAAGGCGACTGACAGTTGGTCTAACACCATCAATGCCGATTTCTCGTCCCCCGTAAAAGACCTGGCCGCCCGGAGTGATTCCGATGAGGATACTGTTGCGCTCGAGATCTTGTTGAGTCGCCGCTTTGGGCTTATTAACCTCTACCCCTGTCTCCTCGACAAAAACTGTCGTCACGATGAAAAAGATTAGCAGGATAAAAACGACGTCAATGAGAGGCGAGATATTTATCTCACTCGTCGCGTCGGAGTTAGGCTCTCCAAATCGCTGGAACTTACGGGCCATCTTTAGAGCTTGTTGGTTCGCTGTAGAAGTTGAGATGACAGCCGTTGAAAGCTCATGGACAGGCTGTCATGGCGACTCTTGAGCAGCGCGCATACGATGAAGGCGGGAACCCCGATGATTAGTCCAGTTTGGGTTGTGATCAGCGCCTCGGAGATGCCTTGAGAAATAGTATCAATGGGGGTATTGGCAGAGGCGACTGACATACCACGAAAAGTCGTAAACATGCCGGAAACAGTTCCGAGAAGCCCAATCAATGGGGCTGCCCCAATGATAATGAAGGCAAAAGCGAAACGGCGCTCGGGGATGGAAAAGAGGCGTTGCTGGGTTTCTTGGAGGCGGCGAGGAAGGTCCTCGCAGGAATCTAGTTCTTTGTGGAGGCGTTTTTCGATACCCTCCGATCCTGGTCGATCCCGAAGTAGCTTGATCCATTCATTTGGTGGGATTAATGGAGCGTCGGGCAGGCTCATTGACTGCCAAAGCGAAACAAGAGAAAACGATATCCCAAAAGCCAGTGCGACGAGCGCAAAGAATACCCACCCGCCGTCGACGGCTAGGTTCTGTATCTCGGTCAGCAGTGGTTCGAACAGCATGTTGTTATTTTTCTTGGGGGGCGTGCTCCAAGCCGTTCAGAAACGCGAGGCTTGTCATTTCCATGGTAGACTTAATGCCCTTCACTTTTCTTGACAGAAGTGCGTGAAGAATAAGAGATGGAATCGCAACGATTAAACCGAACTCAGTGGTTACGAGGGCTTCGGATATACCTGAGGCCAGCGACTTGGCATCGCCAGTGCCGAAGATATTTATGAGGCGGAAGGTTTCTATCATTCCTGTCACAGTTCCAAGTAGGCCAAGTAGTGGAGCAGTCGCGGAGGCTATGGCAATAATCGGAAGACCTTTGCCGAGCGATGGCAGGGATTCGAGAAATTTCTCATAGAGCGATTCTTCAAGAGTATCACGAGAGATATCCGAGTCATCAGAATACAGTTCTATCCCGCGGGTAATGATGTTAGAGGCGGGATGCACGATCGCTTGATTGGATACGATAGCAGCATCCAAATTCCCCTGATTCAGAGCGTTGATAATATCCTGGACCAGTGAAGGTCGAAATTCGCGAATGCCCATGAGTTGAACCCATTTTAACAAGGCGGCGAGGAAAGAGAGCGAAGCAAGAATGAGAATTGGATAAATCCAGAATCCGCCTTGTCGGATGTGTTGGATAAAACCTTCTTCTGATCCGCTTAAGGCGACAGCAGTTCCAAGTGTTGGGTCCAGAGCAGGGTCGGAAGGTTTACCTCGAAGTAGCAACTCGATGCGCATTGGATCCTCCGTTCCCTCGACGAGGCGAGGTCGCAGATCTGCGCTCTTGGAAACAAGACCTGAATCCTTGCCGTCTGAGGAACGAAACCATCGGACAGGGCCGGTATCAGCGAATTCCCCCTGAACAAGGATACCTTCAGTATTAATGGCTTCACCTTCAAATGCCCTAACTTTCCCCGCATGCCCTAACTGGTCGATCGTGTTTTCAACGAGGCGAAGGCGTGAATTAAGATCTGATTTGTCGAGTAAGTTGCGGTCGAGTTCGATTTGAGCAAGGCTTTGTGAGGCCTCATAATTCTTTCTAAAGTCTAATAGAAGTCCTTCGAGGTACATTCTTTCCTCGCGCCACAGCTTCAGTTCTTTTTCATTTTTTTCGAACTCCGCCTCGGCTGCCTCGCGGCTGACTCGCGCAATTTCAGCGAGGCGCTTGGCTTCCCGAAGGTCAGCCGCAATCTCATTAGTCTCCTTTGCTAGCGCCGGCTTGCTCCTGGAAATTTCATCACGCAGTGTCGCAAGTTCATCGAGGGCGGCGCGGAGATCCTGGCCGACCGAATCGGCCGCGGTGCGATACTTTTCTGCGTCCTCCTCCTGGGCAAAAGTGAGAAGGCAGGCAGAACATAGTGCCAAAATAATTAGTCGGGTTTGCATCACGGCTTAAGAGCGGTCCCGTTAGCAATGGGAAGTGAGATAAATGCAGGGGCTTCCTGGCGCGAAAGGATCGAGATCGCTCGGCGGACTGAAGGGGCCAGGGAGGTATCATCAATCCAGTCCCAGCCTTCGGTAGTTGGCAATCCGTAACCGGCGTAACGGTCCGACGGGTCGACAAACCAAGCTTGAGTCAGACCGAGATACAGGATCTCTATTTCACGCTCTTCTCCGTCAATTAGCCTGATATCAGCATCCATTGTGATTACCTTCTGGAAATCTTGGTAGGCCTGCATGATCAGCAGCACATCGCGAGCACGATGTTGCAGGGGCCGATCTGCTTGATCCTCTTCGAATCGAATAACCGCGTCTTGAATTTTTGCGCGAAGCGGGGGAGGGAAAAAGGGGATGTGCGGACGAAGCTTGTTTTCTAATTTAGTGATCTGGCCGGAGAGTTCTCGTCGCCACGCCTTGAGTTCAGCCTCTTCGGCAAGGTATGCCTCGCGTTGCTTGTCAATCGCTTTGACTCGGTCTCCTGCTGATTGGACAAAGTCTTCCAGATTTTCAATTTCGAGTTGGCGAAGCTCGTTCAAAAATTCGAGTGTTTTTTGCTGCTCCTGCCAGTCGGCGGATTCGCGGCTGATCAATTGTCGAGTTCGAACCCACTCTTTGAGGGCGGTCTGTGTTTCTGATGCCGCTGGCAAAGGCGTTTCAACAGATTGTTGCGAGAATGAAGTTACTGAGAGCGTCAGAATACTCAGCGAAATAGAGAGACTTTTCAGAG
>DCQY01000104.1:0-31673 GCA_002323995.1 Akkermansiaceae bacterium UBA1506
TGTCTTACCGGTAATGATGATAACCTAAAGCGAGTCCTCGACTACCTCGACGATGAGGGACTGACAGAGAACACGGTCGTCATTTACACCTCAGACCAAGGATACTGGCTTGGCCAACATGGCTTCTATGACAAGCGTCTCGCCCTTGAAACTTCCATCCGCATGCCCTTTCTCATTCGATATCCGAAAATGATCCAACGAGGCAGCAAGAATCACGATCTCTGTATCAACGTAGACATCGCCCCGACTCTTCTTGAACTTGCCGGGGCTGAAACCCCTGAGTCGATGCAAGGGCGGAGCTTAGTTCCCCTGCTCAAAGGTGAAACGATAGATGATTGGCGAACCTCACAGTTCTACGCCTACTGGAGCACGCCAAAACATCACGGAATTCGAACCCAGCGTTACACCTATATCCATCTCGAGGGGCACCCGCCGGAACTCTTCGATCGCCAGGCTGATCCAGACCAGCGACACAATATTGCGAGCAACCCTGAAAACGCTGCCGTCCTCACCAAACTCGAAACCGAGCTCCAGCAGCAAATTACTGAAGTGGGTATCACCCCTGAAGAACTCCCGGTCGGGGGAACGATTGATGGAGGTCGACAGCCAACCCTGAGGTGAAAAATAAACGTTTCACCCTTTTACTTGTGAAGGGATTCACTTGTAGTCCCTATTCTATGAAGAAGCGTTTTTTCACATCCTTCATTCTTGGCGTCGCCAGCGCTTTCCTGATACCTATTTCGGCCGAGGCTGAAAAATCCAGGCCCAATATTCTAATCCTCTAGGGGACGCCCTTGGCTTCGGCGACCTCACCTCCTACAACGCGGACTCCAAGATCCCAACCCCTCACCTCGATCAACTCGCTGCCGAACACCCGGAGCGGGTGGCGGAACTGCAGAACTTACTCAAGCAGAGCTGTGAACAGGGATATTCCGCTCCTCGCCTCGCCAAGTAAATTAAACCAGGGACAAACACCTGGAAAAGATCCGACCTCCTACTCTCTGGCTTTTAGGGGAGCGGATTTTGTGCGTGCACCCAAAAGAGCGGGGCAAAAAGGCAACTTCGCAGAGACTCCCTGATTACTCACTTAAGGGATCGCCATAAGCATCAACGAGAGGCGGCTCACCACTATTTATGATTTTCTCGATAACCGAGCCGAGCTTCTCGTCAGCCGCTTGAGCTTCCTCGCTGAAATCGCCAGTGATCTCCATCTCGATTGGGATCAGTGGATCAATCTTCATGAGGCGACCGTCTCGGTAACGCTTGAAGCGTTTATCGAGGGCAAAGACTGAGCGGTCGAATTTTTCTTTGTCCCAACCCGGACGAGGGTCATACCAGCAAAAAATCGCTTCGCGAGGATTGGGGTGCTCCCTTCCGAACAGCTGTGGGGCAAAGCTTTGCCCATCAGCTTCCCACCAGTCTTCAACCTTGAGGCGAGCAAGGTCCGCCAGCGTGGGAACAAAATCTGAAGCATCCACTAGGTCCTCGCAGACGGCTGGCTCAATCGTAGCAGGCCAACTGGCAATGAGAGGAACGCGAACGCCTGATTGGATCGGATAGGCTTTTCCTCCCTGAATCTCGACACCATTCATCGTCGAAGTGATGCGGCGATCGGTTCCATTATCGCTGTAGAAAATGACGAGTGTATCCTCCCGAAGCCCCTGCTCCTCCAGTTTGTCGACAAGCTGTCCTACAAGTTTGTCCATGTAGGTCATCATGTCAGGGAAAAAGGCGGTGTCCTCTTCGTAACGACGGGACGCGTCTTTCCAGGCCTCGGAGTCCGGCGTGGGATTAAAGGGCCAATGCGGCAGGGCCATGGGATAGTATACAAACATCGGCTCGTCTCCATCTTTGTTGCGCTCCATAAAATCTGCGATCTTACCGACCCAGATGTCTTCTCCATATTCCCCTTCAAAGGTTTCAATAGTGCCATTGTTATCCATCTTTGGATCCGGATAGCGCGATCCCTTGTCCTCCGTATCCCAGGAGTGGAAAAGTGAGTATTCATCAAAACCTGCGTCCGCCACCTTCATCCCGGTGCCACGGCGCCGTTCTGCGTTGGGCCAATCCGGCGGATCGTAGCTCTGCAGCTGCCACTTCCCGGCAATGAAGGTCTTATATCCTGCCGCCTGCATCCGATGGCCAAACGTCTTTTCCTTCGGATCGAGAATGCCGAAGTAGGTCCAGTTGCGATGATTGTATTTGCCAGTCATGATCTGCACCCGGGTCGGTGTGCAAAGCGGTTGGGAGTAAGCGTGGGTAAACTTCAACCCAGTGGCCGCCAGTTCGTCAATGCGCGGGGTCTCGTAGTCTTCGCCACCGTAGCAGTTGAAAGCTTCCACCCCGACATCATCGGCTAGAATAAGAACGATGTTAGGACGTTTCCCGTTGGTTGGTTCGGTCTTCGCATCAATCCAGTTTTCATTCGCTGCTGCCTCTATCACGCGAAAGGCTCGCAACTCATGGCGCGAGGTTCCAGTTGTCAGAGAGATCTTTGACTTGGGCGTCGCAAAGGCTCTCAGTTCACCGGAGACGGTCACGGCATCGCCGTGCTCATCAATAACCGTGGTCAGAGCCCGGCCATCGATCATCTCGAGCCTAAGCGTATACCATTTGCCCGCTTCGTAGACAGCTGGCTTATTCCCTATTGTGATTCGGTTGTCGCGCCACTGAAGCCACTTCTTCTCCGGCTTTGGAAAGACCTCATCCTTGTAGATATGCTCCAGGGTCAGACCGGTCGGAACAAAGTCATTGTCCCAATTGGCCCAAGCGGAACAGATATGGCCCTTCTTGATGGCTTCCCGATTATCGACCGCAATCCTAACGGACTGCTTGCCTGCATTATCGCGTTCTAAAAATCGGAACTCCAGTTCAACAATGAGATCCCCTAACTCAGTTGGTGGCGTGAAAGTGATGACTGGAGTGTGGCCGTCCTCCTCATTAATGGTTCCTTCAATCCCATCATCCGTTTTGACCCAGTCACCAAATGTGGTTCGCGCTACCCAACTACTATCTTTCAGTAGGGTGTTCTTCCCCTTAGGGTAGGGGCCTTCAGCAAAGCCCTCCTCAAAAATCACCTCTCCTGGAATAGCGAGCTGGCTCCAGGCCGGTTCGAAAAAAAGTGAGTTTGCTGCCAACAGCAGCAGAAAAAATTTTAAGCAACCTCTCATGCGGCTCCATTGATAGTCGTTTGACCTCAAATCGCCAAGCTGACACTTTAGTTCTTTCCTCCTGCCATCGCGCTGTCACAAAGACTGCGGGAGTATGAGTTTTATCTTCCGCGAGCAACCGCCGCCCGCGCGCAAGAGTTTTAATTATTCTGGGTTTTCCCAAACAATATTACTTAGTGGCCTCACAAATTAGTAGCTGAAATTTAACTACTAGCGCAAATCTTCCTCGCGAGGCTAGGCTTCAATCCTGCTTGCCGATTTGACTGCTCAAACATTAAAATCCGACACCTTAGCTGATCATGAATCACTCACTCAAAATTGGTCTTTTGTTGTTACCGTTGTCTGCCGCGGCTGAAATCAACTGGAAAAAACACGTCATTCAAAAACCAATCCTCAGTATGATTAATTCCGCCGTCGCTCACGATTGGGATGGTGATGGTGACATGGATATACTCTCATCCCTTCAGGGAGAGGTCTTTCTTTACCAAGGCCCCGACTGGAAGCGACATTCTATCCATACTTTCGGCGACGGTCAGTCACGAAATAAAATGCGTCCCGCCTGCATCCATAGTTGTCTTATGGATGTTGACGGTGACGGAGATCATGACTTCATCGGTTCAAATAATACAGTCTTCTGGCTCGAATGCCCCGACGATCCATTCTCAGGCGAGCCGTGGAGATTCCGCCTTGTCGATGATGTCATCCTCGGAACCCACTGCCTCATCACCGGTGATGTGAATCAGGACGGCAAAGTCGACTTGATCGCCAACTCAGGTCGCGACGAGCGCGGCACTATTTTGCCTCATTCGCTCACTTGGATCGAAGTTCCCGAGAATCCAGGCTCCGCTAAAGAATGGATCCGCCACGTCTTTGCCGACCGAGACGCTCCGGGAGGTTCACATTACACCGGTTTCGGGGACGTGAATGGCGATGGTCGCCCCGACATTAGTTGTGCGGCAAAAGGAGGAGAGAAGAACCCGAATGGCGAGTGGTTTGCTTGGTGGGAACAACCTGAGGATCCCACCAAGGTTTGGAAAAAACATCTCCTTGCCGAGAATCAAGTAGGCGCCACTAACATCATGCCCGCTGATCTAAACGGAGATGGCAAGGTCGATTATTTCGCCACTAGAGGTCATGGTAACGGTGTTCTCTGGTTCAAAGGGCCCCATTTCGACTTGATAGAAATCGATCCCGATCTCGGTTACCCCCACTCCCTCGACCTCGCAGATTTAGACAACGATGGAGATATCGATGCCGTAGCCTGCGGCAAAGACGCCGATGGTGTGGCCGCCTGGTATGAAAACGATGGTTCGGGCAACTTCACCAAACATGTCGTCGGCACAAACCAAGGCTCCTATGACACTCGATTTGTTGACATAGATTCCGATGGAGACCTCGATATTCTCATTGCGGGCCATACTAGCAACAATATTGTCTGGTTCGAGAATATCATCGAGTGACAAAGGTCACTTGCTCAGGTAGACCCAAGCGTGTTGGCTCATCTCCCGGGTCTCTCCTCCTTGAGTTTCACGAAACCACAGTGAAACCGGGCGACGATTAAAATTTCGCTCAGCGATCCCTGATAACACCGCAGAGCTATTGCGGATAAGGAATGCTGGCTCCTCTCTAATCCAGCCCTGATTCGAGTATACAAAAATTCCCGTCGCGTCGGTGATGCCACCATCGGTTGTCTCAATTAGCGTGCCGGTTCGCTCCGCCCTCATCCCTAAAATCCATAACTTACCTCCACGGTTGCGAATTTTTGTTCCCTTGCCTCGACAGGTAATCTGTCGGCACCAAGCGCTCTGGTTAGGAGAAAGAAGTTCAAGGTGACCACAAAAGTCATCGAGGAAAATATCCCCGGAACCCTGTCCGAAGACCCGAGCGCCCGCCACCGAACTCACCACGAGAGTTCGGGCGGACTCGCTTTGGATCACTAATTCAAGTTCGCCACCCCTCAGTCCCTTCCAATTTTCGAGGCGCTCGATGACTACTGTCGAGGCATCTGCAAGGCCATCGGGATGCTGGCCGTCCACGAGTTGCCAGACTGCTCCACTTTCTGTATGACAACTACCCTCCAGACCAATAATGCGTCGCACAGGCCCTCGAATCTTTAGCTCCCCTTCAAAACGAAACCTCGAACCGCCGGGCAAATAAATTGTCTCAGCACCGGAGTCAATTGCTCGCTGAAGGGCGCCAGTAGAATCTGACTCGCCGGTCGGATCCGCTCCAAACTTTAGGATATTGATCCAACTCGAAACCGGATCCCCCCAATGAACCGCAGGCGTCTCTTTCACCGGCAGATGCTCCACGAAGCCTGCTGCTGCGAAAGTTGGGTCATCAAGATGGCGAAACTGGCTCACCACATTTCGATGCGAGGTGTCTTCGATAAGATGCGCTGACCCGATCCTGTCATCTTGGGCCCGATTACGGTCAGAATGGTCAATTGCCTTTTGATATCCAGCTACCTCCACGTTGCGAAAATACATCTGACGCTGGTTCGCGATTCCCGGAAGCGAGTTATCAGGTTCCAACCCAATAATCTGAGAGTCCATTAGAGTCATGGCCCCCCATGAGTCCTTTTCGTTATAAACCGCAGGGACCCAGTTATGACTCACCAATCCCCGCAGAAATACCATTTGGTGATAGTTCCACCAACCCAGGCGCCTTTGATCGCGAAGTATCACGTTTTCGAATGTGATCGAATTCAACGGCCACTTGGTGGAAATACCATACTCAAAACCCTTCACCGCGATATTCTCGACCAGCAGAGAGCCTATCTCATCGGTATAGCCTAAATCTAACCCAGTGATGCCTGAGTCCTCTTCCGCCTCGATTACTACATTCCTAATACATCCTTGATTGCTGGCATTGAACTGCAAACCAACAGCGGCCGGGTTCTCTGCACCTACCAAGATTTTCAAATCACGAACGGCGTTGCGAAGGTGGTTGGCGGGCATCGCTCCGGTCCAGATCACAGGCCGGGGGTCACTGCCGGAAAAGGCTGTCGAACCGTCTGGCACGCAGATCGTGGAATGAAGAATTCCCGCCCCTTGAAGAATCGTCCGTTTCTGGGATTCGCTCTCACTTTCCCCTACTGGCCATCTTAGCGTATCACTGACCTGATAATCACCCGAAGGAAGATAAATGATCCGATTTCCGTTAGGATGAGCGTCTAACGCAGACTGAATAGCCTCGGTATCATCCACCCCATCGTCTGGAAATGCCCCGAAGTTCCTCACGTCGACTACTCCTCCGTCTTCTGGAAAAACCACGGGGATCGACAGATCCTGCCCCTCGACAAGGAGCGGACAAACCATCGCCAACCCGGCGATAATCTGGTTTAGCTGGTTCACTGTCCCTATCTTCCTACTAAGCGCAGTTTTAGGCAACCTTGATGAACCCCTGATACACGCTTGGGGATGGCTTGAAGGGGCCAGCCTTCTGTGCCTCGCTGACACGGCCAATTCGTGATACCTTGTCTCCATTGAATTGGAAACCTACAGCTACGGTTCTTGCCTCCTTTTTCCTGACAACTGCTAATGCAGCTGAGTTGCCAGTATCAGTCGAACGGCTCCGAACTGTCGATGAGGTCCGCCTGCTGACCTACGCCGAAGCACGCATGGCTCCGCCGGTGCTGCTTCGTGTGACCGTTGTTTCTCATCTCGATGGTGGTTTCGATGGTCAGGGTGTCACGGGGGGACTCTTCTTTGAGACCCTGAACAATGAGTTGCCGCCGCTTGGTGAATTTGTCGAAGTCTACGGTAACGTCACCGGGGGATTTTATGGACCCTATATCGTTGTCGATGAGATCCATCAGCGGGGCCAGCGTAATCTTCCACGACCACTGATCTTTCGTCCTGATTTTGTTCAGACTGGCATTGGGGATAATCGCCTGATTTCTATCGAGGGCTTGATGGTCGATGTAGAGTTCGATGAATCTAATAAACGCGGAAAAGGTTTGATCGTGAACGGGCAAACGGATCTCACCATCCGCTTCAGAAATGAAGAAAGCGATTTCAACGCTACCGAGATACAACGAATGATAGGGGCGTGGGTGCGCGTTCAAGGCAGCGGTGCGCCCCTTTTTAATGACGCTCGACAACGAATCGGTTCTGATATCGTTTGTTCTAGCCAGAGTTTTATTGAGGTGGTCAACGAGGGCCTCACCACCCAGTATGTCCCACTTGGCGATATTGGACGCTGGGATTCAAGGCGTGCAACCCCCGGCCTTGTCCGCACTATCGGTAAGGTCACACTTGTCGAGGGACTAAACCAAATCGTCATTCAATCCGGGGACAAAGGGGCAAGGGTAAAGACAATGCGCCCACATGAGACCAAAGTTGGAGACACACTTGAGTTTAAAGGCCTACCTGACAATGACGGATACTTTGTTGGTTTACGTTATGCCAGTAACTCGCTATCAACCGCAGAAGTCTCTGTTAATGAACCACTGAAAATCGAAGATTCTCTCTCACGTGAAAACGCTTTTCAGCTGGTGTCTCTGTCCGGAAAATTGATTGGTCGAGAGGGCCGCATTCTAAACTTGGAATCCGGTAACAATCTCATCCCAGTCACTCTTCCAGAAAAATTCCCTGGCGAAAGTCTACCCGCTGAGGGCAGCACCATCAACATTACCGGAGTGAAGATTGTTGACGCCGATGAACGCGGTGAACTCAGGTCCGTCACTATCATGATGAGAAGCCTTGAAGATCTTGCGATACTCGCCACTCCTTCGTGGTGGACACCAAAACGTTACTGGACGGTGATGCTATTTTTGGCAGGAATCACCCTTCTTGTATTGGTTTGGACCTTCGCTCTCAACCGGCAGGTTTCCTCGCAGACTACTCTTATCGAAAGCCAAATTCAGTCTAATGCTGCCCTTGAAGAACGAAATCGTATCGCCCGGGAGTTACATGATACCCTTTCGCAGGGTTTCTCCGGAGTCGGATACCAACTCGCTTCAATTGACAATCACCTTGAGACTGATCCCGACAAAGCACGGTCAAAACTCGCCGCAGCAAGAGGAATGGTGGAACACAGTCTCGCTGAAGCCCGCGACTCTCTAACTGGGCTCCGTATACCATTAGCAGCAGAGTCACTCAAGTTTCCCGATTCTATGCTCGAAATAATGTCAGAACGCTGTCAGGAAGCATCGATCGAGCTTGAGATCATTCCAATCGCAGAATCGACCCTCTTTCAACTGGATACTGAAACCGCATATGCCTGCCATCGTATTCTTCTTGAGGCATTGGCTAACGCCATTCGACACAGCGATGCCTCTAAGTTCACCGTAACCTTTCGAGAGTCTGGAAAAACATGGGAATTCACTGTGCGCGATGACGGTGATGGTTTTGATGCACAAACTCCTATTGGTATTGGACACTATGGATTGCAGGGGATGAAAGAACGAGCGCGACAAATTGGTGCCAAGCTCAATATCGAATCCTCGAAAGACGGTACATCCGTTGCTTTAATTTTACCCAAGGTATGAGTAATTCCAGCAAACCTCTCTCCATCCTCCTCGCTGACGATCACTTAATTGTTCGTCGTGGTCTCGTCAGTTTAATTGATGATGAGCCTGATCTGAAGGTCGTTGCCGAAGCTGCCAATGGAGAAGAAGCCATCAATCTCACTGGAAAATACAAGCCGGACGTTCTCGTTCTTGATCTCCGCCTCGGCGATATCAGCGGCATTGAGGTCGCTTCTGCTCTCAAGGGTCACAAGATCCTCATGCTCTCCAGCTACATGAAAGAGGAAGATGTTCGACGGGCTTTTGAGGCTGGTGTTCTCGGCTACTTGTCCAAAG
This sequence comes from Akkermansiaceae bacterium UBA1506, assembly GCA_002323995.1. Taxonomy (GTDB): domain Bacteria; phylum Verrucomicrobiota; class Verrucomicrobiia; order Verrucomicrobiales; family DEV007; genus Arctic95D-9. The sequence goes on from DCQY01000104.1 coordinate 8,980, forward strand.
ATAAAAACAGCGATGAACTCCTCAAAGCTATTCGCGAAGTCGCTGCTGGTAATGATTACCTTCCTCCGGAAATTTCATTGCTCCTCGCAAAAAGTGAATGGAGTGCCCATCTCACTCCACGTGAACTGGAAATACTCCAGAAAATTGCTGAAGGCCGCGCCAATAAAGAAATTGGAGAGCTGCTTGAACTATCAGAAAATACCGTTAAAAACCACGTGAAGTCCATCCTTTCCAAGCTCAACGCGAAGGACAGAACGCATGCCGTGACTGAAGCATTAAAACGCGGTTTGTTTCAACTCGGACACTCCTAACAGAACTCTCTGTATTCTGGCTGCGATTTGCCATCTCAACATCTAACTACTGTATGACTTCGTTTTCTCGCCGACGCTTTATCCAAACTACCTCAGCAGCAGCTTTTTCATCCACTGCCCTAGCCCGGGAAGCGCCCGCCTCTAATGCAAAATTGCCGGTTTGCGTCTTCAACAAACCGCTTCAGCATCTCAACTACGAAGAGCAGGCCCACCTTGTCGCTAAAATGGGCTTCGTTGGTATTGAGGGAACGGTACGCGCTAACGGCCACGTCACCCCTGAGAAGGTGAAAACAGACCTCCCTGACCAAATTGAAGCACTGAGGAAAAACGGTGTCGGTATGACCCTGATGACGACAGACGTCAACCATGCAGACAGTGAAGTTCACCGCAGGGTTCTTGAAACGGCCGCTAGTCTCGGAGTAACTCAGTTTAGGATGGGTTCTATTAAATTTACCTACAACCGACCCATTCAAGACCAGCTCGATGAAATCAAGGTGACCTTTGAGAAACTCGTCAGTTTCTGCCAACCGCTAGGAATTAAGCCGCTTTATCAGAACCACGCTGGAGCCGGACGTTTCGGCGCCGCGCTCTGGGATATTTACGAAGTTATCAAAGGCTACGATCCAATTGACGTCGGAATAGCATTCGATATTCGCCACGCTGTCGTCGAGGGAGGCCAATCATGGCCGACTGAGTTTCATCTCCTTCGCCCCTGGTTCGGTTTTGTCTACTGCAAGGACTTTGAATGGGAAGATGGCAGTAAGAAGCCCAGTAACGTTCCACTAACCACTGGTCAGGTCGACTACCCTGCATTCTTTAAAACGCTGAAAAAAAGTGACTATACCGGGCCTATCTCCTTGCACATGGAATATATCAACCACAAGGATCCCCAGTTGCTGGACAAATCTATCGCGGCAATTAAAGCCGACAAAAAAGCCCTCGACACTTTGATTGGGGGTTGATCGCACTTTGCCAATTAAACGAAGAGAATGCCTGAGTGGCTTTTACCCGCAACGCAGAGACCCGCTTGATCATGGCATAAAGATGCTGCCTTCGACTGGCTCTAATTTGAATAATTAGTGGCTGAGCTCCGCAAAAATGAGGCGGCCCGCGCTAGTCTGAACCGCTCCAGCGACCACCACAGATTGAGTTGTGCCGATATGCCGCTGGCCCTGATTGACTACAATCATAGTACCATCCGGCAGATATCCCACAGCCTGATGATCGTCCTTGCCCTCTTTGACTAATTCCAACTCCAGTTCATCTCCCGGAGATACCACCGGGCGAAGGGCCATCGCCAATTCATTCAGATTAAGCACCACGATCCCCTTAAGGCGGGCGACTTTGCCTAGGTTCGAGTCATTGGTAAGAATTCTGGCTCCTAAAATATCAGCCAGTTCAACCATTTTTCCGTCAGCGGAGAGCCCCGGCCGAAGTTCCTCATCGTTGATCCCGACCTCCATACCTTCGACAGATTTCATCTGGTTAAGGCTGTCCAGCCCGCGCTTCCCTCTGGCGCGCTTGAGTTCGTCGGTTGAATCTGCCAGTTTTTGTAGCTCCTCAAGCACAAAGCGAGGTACTATCAGTGAGCCACCCATGAAGCCAGCCGACGAAATTCCGGTTACACGACCATCGATGATCACGTTGGTATCGAGCAAGGTCGGAATATCCTGAAGAGAATCCTGACGAAAACGAACATAGGGAATCAATAAAGAGAATTCCTCGCGCTTGCTGCGCAACGCTAACATAACCCCAAGAAAACCAAATCCCAAGAAAGTGGCCAAATTAAAGATATTGGCGGCCAGAGGAAACTGTTCGACCCAGCCTGATTCGAAGAATTCTATGCTGGTCACTAGCCAGGCACAGAGCAATCCAATGAGCAGGCCGAAGGTGCCGTGAGAAAACGAGCGGATTGTAACGTGGCGCAACATCACGTCGAGCACGATCATAAAAGAGGCAAAACCAAGCCCAAAAACAGCGCCAAACCATCCTGAATACCAATGATTCTCTGGGCTTTCACCTAAAGCGACAGAAATACCAATGAAGCTCGCAAGGAGCAGGAAAAACATCCTGACGACATTAAGTACGGAGCCAGTATTCATTTATAAGAAGCGGGATCAAAAGATTAATATACTACGGCCTCCCTTATATGTGAAACGAGATCTGCATCAGGCCTTTACTCTTCCTTACCAAAGGCCGCCACCCACTTCCCCCGGCGTTGGAACTTTGATAGTGGCAAGCCTGAGGATGCAGCGCTATCAGTAACTAAACGAGTCTGAGATGTCAGAAATCCTGAAACAATAATCTCCCCGCCTTCCAGTAAGTTCCGAGGGAAAAGTGGAAACAGTTGAATCAATAAATCACTGAAGAGGTTGGCGGTTACCACCTCAAACCGTCCAAATTCGCAACGATCCATCAAGGCAATCGCGTCTCCCTCGACGAACTTGATTCGGCCAGCCACTCCATGCCGCTCTGCATTGCGGCGCGCATATTTGATCGCGAGCGGATCATTCTCAACAGCGATCGCCTCTTTTGCTCCCAAAAGAACAGCTGCTACGGCCAATATCGCGCTGCCACAACCGAGATCGAGAAGTCGCCATTCAACATCCTTACGCTCTTTGGCTACATCAGCTAGAAAGCGAAGGCATCCAGACGTGGTAGGATGGCCACCGGTCCCAAAAGCCAACTGAGGCGGGAAGCTCAATACCAAACGATCTGGGAACTCGCTCTTAACACTCTCCCAGACAGCTTCATCCTCCGCCTCAGTTATAACCATTACGTCACGTATTTTGATCTGGGTTTGCACCCCAACATCCGAAGTCGGTTGCCAGTCATCTGGCCTTACTTGAGTAACCCCTCCACCAAATAACACCCGCAGCTCGTCAGCAATCTCACGGCTCGTCGAATAACTGGAGATCTGCCAGTTCTTTCGGTTCACCTGCTTTTCCACCGTATAAACCACCTCGGCCATAATGAGGCGGGCCTCCCACTCCTCGAGACGCTCTTCTCCGACAAACTTTGACCATCGAAATAAAGTTTCCACCCCCACTGATCCTGCTTTCAAGGCAGAGAATCAAGATGGATCGTCAAAGATAAAAAGGGCCTGCGATGATACACAGGCCCTTTGTGGGTAAATTAGTGGAGCGGGTGAGGCGATTCGAACGCCCGACATCAACCTTGGCAAGGTTGCGCTCTACCCCTGAGCTACACCCGCATACCGCTGACAATGAACAGCGGGCCGGTAACTTGGATAAGAACGTCACTTTTTCAACAAAAATTTTATAATTTACGCTGGAAGCCCTGCACTGGGGGGCGTATCCATGGCGCCAAGTGGTATATAGCAGGAAAAACGATGAAGACCTTCGGAAACAAACTCGACGAAATCATCGCTGACAAGCGAATAGAAGTAGACGCCCTGCTCCCCCGCCTCGATGAACTGAAGGAAAAAGCACGGGAGCGTGAAAATTTTCGCTCTCTCTTCACCGCACTAGGTGGTGGTCTGCGCGATCAAGACCTTGGCGAAGGTTATGGCACTAATGAACTCGCCGTGATTGCTGAAGTTAAGAAAGCCTCGCCTTCCGCCGGAATTATTGCTCAAGACTTCGACCATCTTGCCATCGCCAAGGACTATGAAAAAGCCGGCGCAAGTGCGCTGTCAATTTTAACCGATGAGAAGTATTTCAAAGGTCATCTCTCCTACCTCTCTGAAATTCGCAATGAAGTTGACCTGCCACTTTTGCGCAAAGACTTCATTATTCATGAATCACAGATTTACGAAGCTGTGACAGCAGGAGCCGATGCCATTCTCCTGATTGTCGCGGCTTTGGAACAAGAAGAGTTGGTTCGCCTGCTTGATGTTGCGGATCACTGCCAGTTAGACGTGCTAACAGAAGTACACAATCTCGAAGAGATGGAGCGCGCGCTCGAAACGAACGCAAACATTATTGGAGTAAACAATCGCAACCTTCGAACCTTTGAGGTCGATCTCACCACAACAGAAAAGCTTAGCGAGGAAGTCACCGGTGATTGTATCCTTGTTAGTGAAAGTGGTATTTATAACGGTGAGGATACGGCGAAGATTCGTCTGTGGGGGGCTGATGCTATTCTTGTGGGCGAAGCCCTCATGAAATCCGAAGACAAGACCGCAATGATCTCGGAATTGAAGGGCAGTTAGAGTTGGCATGAGCCTTTAAGCCCTATAACCTTTGAGAAATTTATGAAGATCTCAATCGTCACCCCATTCTATAACGAAGAGGAAGGTCTTGAAGAATACTTCGAAGCCGTAGAATCTGTTCTTACTGAATATGACTACGAGATCGTTTGCGTGGATGACGGGAGCACCGACAACACCCTCGTCGGTCTCATTAAACGACAGCAGGAATCATCACAAATTCGTGTCGTTGAACTCTCTAGAAACTTCGGCAAAGAAGCCGCTTTAACGGCGGGCCTAGCGGAATGTCACGGTGATGGCGTTGTCATTATCGACGCGGACCTACAAGATCCCCCGTCGCTGATTCCTTCCATGATTGAGAAATGGAAAGGCGGAGCTGACGTCGTCCTGGCTCAGCGCAGGTCGCGCGATGCTGATTCATTCATGAAGCGCCTCTCAGCAGAGTGGTTCTACAAGATCTATAACAAGTTTGCTGACCAACCGATCCCAGAGAACGTAGGAGACTTCAGATTGATGGATCGAAAGGTAGTTGACGTCGTGAATTCTCTTGGAGAATCCAACCGCTTCATGAAGGGCATCCTGAGTTGGCCAGGTTTTACCTCCGAATTTATCGAATTTGAACGTCCTAATCGAATCGCAGGGGAAACAAAGTGGAACTATCGAAAGTTGTTTGAGCTTTCAGCTGATGGCATTTTCGCGTTTAGCACCGTTCCGCTTCGGCTCGCCATGATAATTGGCCTGATTTCCTCGGCGACCGCGTTGGTATACGCGGTCTACACTATCATTAAAACAATTATATCTGGGGTTGATGTGCCTGGCTACGCTTCACTCCTCGTTGTATCATTGACCCTATCCGGAATCATCCTTATCTGCCTCGGCTTCATCGGTGAATACCTCGGTCGAATTTACAACGAGGTTAAAGGACGGCCTATCTACGTAGTTAAAAAACTACACAAACCGAGAGATGATGCCTAAATCCTCTAACATCTCGTTAAAACTACCCTAATTTTTAATGAAGGTGGGATAAGGTCGAAAGCAAAAGCTCCTGAGAACCTCAGTAGGCACTCGCCATCGCCCCATCAATCAGAATATTCTGACCAGTGAGGTAGGTGTTCGCCTTAGAGCAGAGAAAAGTCACGATGCGTCCAAAATCACCTGGCGAGCCATAACAGCCTAAAGGGATGGCGGCTTGAGAACGATCGCGTTGCTCTTCCAGGCTGATTCCTGCTTGATCCGACCACAATTGGTCGAGATGGGCCACGCGATCGGTATCGATTCTTCCGGGTCCGACCGTATTGACGAGAATGTTCTCAGAACCCAATTCTCTCGCCAGCGACTTGCCGAGACCGACCAAGCCTGATCGAAATACATTTGAAAGAATCAATCCATCGATGGCTTCCTTGGTTGATACGGAAGTATTATTCACGATACGGCCTCCCCCAACTTCTCTCATCGGCTCCAATGACGCCCTAATTGCCCGAACATAACTTAAGGTACTTAATTCGAACGCCGACTGCCACGCTGCATCATCAAAGTGATCAAAACCACCCGCCGGTGGTCCTCCTGTGTTGTTAAAAAGTGCCCAGAGGCCACCGTAGCGCGAAACCGTCTCCTCAACCGCCTCCTCGACGTCCTTAATTGATGTCATATCACCAACAATAAAATTAGGACGATTGCCCGTTTCCTGAGCAATCGCGTCGGACGTTTGTTTCAGTTTCTGTTCTGAGCGAGCGAACAACATCACTTTGGCCCCTTCCCTCGCTAATTCCATTGCAACTCCGCGTCCGATTCCTGCACTCGAAGCCATGACGAGAGCACCCTTTCCAGAAAGTCCTAAATCCATAAGACACCCTATGAGTCATTCCTTTTTGCTCAAGAAATTTGAAAGCATCGGTGAAAAGTGTTGTCAGCAAACCCACTTTAAGAACCAGCAACCCGTCCTAACCACTGACAGCCTTCGCCCCATAGCAGTAGAGGAGGCTAGACGAGCTTCTACAAATCAACCTGCTGCTGTGACTACCTCAATACCGCACTCTTTTATCGCTCCCACAGAAATTATGCATCAATGCAGTTAAAACGCGATTGTGTTAAGTTAAGCTTAAGTATCAAGGTCTTCAATCATTCGGCCGAGCTCGTCAGCACGCTTCTGCCATTGCTCTTGGCGATCGCGCATTTCTCGGACAACGGCTTCGGGGGCCCGAGAGGTAAAGTTCTCATTGGAGAGCTTCGCATTTACCTTTTTAAGCTCGTCCTCCGCTTTTGAAAGTTCTTTGCCGAGACGCTCTTTCTCGGCAGAGACGTCAATTAAGCCTTCGAGCGGCAGGTATATTTTTCCAATCGCAGTGAGCGCTGTGGGCACACCCTTCTCAGCCTTAAAACCAGGCTCCACGACGATTTCGCCGGCTCCGGCCAACTGTTGGAAGACGTCCGCCTCTTCGAGACTTCCACCTTCTGGGTCGATAATAAACTTAACACTTTTGTTCGCCGAAAGGCCATATTCAGCTTTAAGATTTCGAGCGCGGCCCACCGATTCATATATTGCTTTGACTCTTGCTTGGGCGGCAGCAATTTTCCCATCCTCAAGGGTGGCAAGCGTTGATTCTTTTGCCAACGTGGTCTGCATTAGAAATTCGGCCCCTCCTTCACCAGCACAACCAAGCTTCTCCCAAAGTTCTTCTGAGATATGAGGCATAAAAGGATGTAACATTAGGAGAAACCGCTTCAAGACCAAGTCCATCGTCGCCACTGCCGAAGCCTTCAAACCCGGATCGGCACCCTCGGCGAATGCGCCCTTTGATGACTCTAAATACCAGTCACAATATTGACTCCAGAAGAAATCATAAAGAAGCTGAGCTAATTCATTAAATCGGTAATCTGAATAAGCGCCCAACATATCCCGCTCGAGTTGGTCTAACTTGGCAAGGATATCGATCGAGTAAATTGACAGTGTCTTCGGATCAAACTCGCCGCTACCTTCCTGCATCTGGCGATAGCGAGCAGCATTCCAAAGCTTGTTAGCAAAATTGCGTCCTTCCACGATCTGGTCTTCATCAAACTTCACGTCAGTTCCTGTGGGTGCAATTCGCATAAGACCAAAGCGCAGAGCGTCCGCTCCATATTCCGCCATGAGATCGAGCGGGTCCGGCGAATTGCCCAGTTGCTTGGACATCTTGCGTCCACGCTTGTCACGAATAATCGAAGTGAAGAAGACATTTTTGAACGGGACCTTCCTTTCCCATCGATAACCAGCCATAATCATTCGGGCTACCCAAAAGAAAAGAATGTCGGGGCCTGTTACCAAATCGGTGGTCGGGTAAAACTTCTTTAACGTCGGACTCGTTTCTTCGTCGCAATTGCGCATCGTTGCGAAAGGCCAGAGCCAACTGGAGAACCAGGTATCGAGAACGTCACCGTCACGGACCCAGTTTTCTTCATCCGCAGGAGACTCAATCCCGACATGAAGATCACTGCCAGCGCTCTCCGCGTCGAGACTTTCCCGCGCCTGCAGGTCTTCAGCTTTTTCTTTACGATACCAAACGGGGATCTGGTGACCCCACCAGAGTTGGCGACTGATGCACCAGTCCTGAATACCTTCCATCCAGTGGGCGTATGTCTTTTTCCAACGCTCAGGTCGGAAACGAATTTCATCGCTTGCCACCGCGGCAGCCGCTTCCTGGACGCATGGGTATTTGAGGAACCATTGCATGGAAATGCGGGGCTCAATCGGTACGTCGGCACGCTCAGAGAAGCCAACGTTATTCTCGTAGTCTTCTACCTTCACAAGTTGCCCCATCTCTTCGAGCTTTTCCGCTGTTTTCTCACGAGCTTCAAAGCGATCCATTCCTTTAAATTCAGGACCGGCCAACTCGTTGAGCGTTGCATCAGAGTTGAAGACATCAATGATCTCAAGATTGTTCTTTATTCCGATCTCAAAGTCGGCTTTGTCGTGAGCTGGAGTCACCTTTAGCACGCCTGTTCCAAATTCAGGATCAATATGCTCGTCTGCAACCACTGGAATTTCGGCTTCAGGAAACGGCCTTAAAACTTTTTTACCGACAAGGTCACCATAACGCTCATCTTTAGGATTTACCGCCACGCCGGAGTCACCCATGAGTGTTTCCGGTCGGGTCGTTGCGATTTCAACCCAGCGATCTTTCTCACCCACCACTTTGTAGCGCATATAGTAAAGCTTCGACTTTTGAGGCTTCATAATGACTTCCTCGTCACTGAGAGCGGTGAGTGATTTTGGACACCAATTCACCATGCGCTTGCCGCGATAGATCAGGCCCTCCTCGAATAGATCCACGAATACCTTTGAGATCCACTGGCTGTAATTTTCATCCATGGTGAAGCGCTCTCGCTCCCAATCACAGGAACATCCGAGCCGCTTCAACTGCTGGATAATGATACCGCCATGCTCCTCTTTCCATTCCCAAACCTTCTCGAGAAACGCATCGCGACCAAGATCGCGACGAGTTTTGCCCTCATCTTTGCGAAGTTTCTGCTCAACTTTGGACTGGGTTGCAATGCCAGCGTGGTCGGTTCCGGGCAACCAAAGGACATCCTTACCCTCCATGCGGGCTCGACGGGCCAAAATGTCCTGAATCGTCGTGTTTAAAACATGGCCAAGGTGCAGAATCCCGGTCACATTTGGAGGGGGGATGACGATAGAGTACGCTTCATTCGAGCTATTTTCATTGCCTCGGAAGCAGCCGGACTCGACCCAGCGGTCGAACCACTGGGTTTCCACGTCGCCTGGTTGGTAACCTTTTGATATTTCTGTAGTCATAAGGACTCGCTGTTGATGGGGCGAAACTATTCTTGATTGCGCCGATTTGTAAAACTTAAATCCCCATTTCGCTCATTGCTTTCAGAGTTTGAATCGCTTAGGTTTCCCGTTCCATTTGAAGGGCATAACGCTCTCAAGCCTCCAAGTATACACCTATGCGACCTTTCGCACGACAGTCCCATCCCGTGAGGATGCCGCGCGTTATCTCTGCTTCCGCCGTGAGTTTTCTCACAGGCGCATTGCTGTTAGCCAACTTTGTGGGGTCATCTGAGGCCAAAGAATGGGAGATTTATCGCCTTGGTGGTCGTGATTACGTTTCCGATGAGAACGTCGCAAAGTTCTACCGGTTTCATTTAACGAAAGAGGAAAAAGAGCGCCGCTTTACCCATCCCGCCCTCGTGATGACTTGGACAATCGGTTCTCAAGCGATCTACGTTAACGACACTAAGTTCAACCTCAGCTTTCCTGTAATCGACAGCGGCGGTAGAGCCCTACTCTCGACAGTCGACCTCGCTAAGTTGGTCGACCCCGTGCTGCGGCCGAGCCAAATTAAGAAATTTATCACCTTCAACACTATCGTGATAGACGCAGGACACGGGGGTCATGATTCAGGGGCCAAAGGTATCCAAGGATACGAAAAAGACTATGCTCTCGACACCGCTAATCGCCTGAAGAAAGCGCTAGAAGCTAAGGGGTTCAAGACTGTCATGACCCGAAGCAATGACACGTTCCTGACTTTGGGACAGCGCGTTGATATCGCCAATCGAACACGCAATGCCATTTTTGTGAGCCTGCATTACAACGCTTCTGGCTCCAGAACAGGTCAAGGAATTGAGACCTATGCGCTCGCACCACGAGGAACCCGTTCCACCAATGGCGGTAACCCTTGGAATTCCCTTTTAAGTGGGAATGAGCGCGACGCGGAGAATATAGCCCTCGCCACAGCGGTTCACGCTCATATTATCGATGAGTTGCGCCCGATCGATCGCGGTATCAAGCGGGCTCGTTTTAACGTGCTTCGTGGAATTAATAAACCTGCCATTTTGTTCGAAGGTGGATTCATCACCAACCCGACTGAAAGTAAGTTAGTCCACGATCCTGCTCATCGTCAGAAGATCGCTGACTCTATTTGTAACGCTGTGGTCAATTTTAAAAGCGCAGTAAGCAGAAGACGTTAGGCTCCTCGTCTCAGTGGGGTAATCAAACCCACGCTCCGACGCCACGGCTCTGCAGGAACTGGTCTGAAACGCAGTAAGATTGTCCCGCTTCCAATGTCACCCGCTGACCATTGGCCCGACGAACCTCAATGTGTAGCGGTCGGTCACCTGGAAATTTTCTCGCTTCTGATCGGATCGTTTCCACCACTGCGACAGCATCACGGGTTGAGTCAAGATGAAGCACAACAGGCACAGCAAAGGGTGGCTGGCTATTATTATCGATGACTCCGTTTGTTCCATTCTCACCGATGTTTTGGCCTTTACTCCCTTGCTCCCCCATTATGGCTTGCTGGCGAGCCATCGGATCCACGGAAACGGAAGCGACGTTACTATCGGGGTGAATTTCCTTAATTTGATCGGCCGTCAGTCGATTTTCTTCGCTTAGATTATCCTGCTCCACTTTAGCTTTAAGCTCAATTACCTTACCTTTCTCGAGGTGTCGATTGCACGTTTGATAGGTTTCATTCCAAACCATAACCTCAGTATGACCTGAAAAATCTTCGAGGCGCAGGATCGCAAACGGTTTCCCTTCGCGCCTTGTATATTTAACTGTGGCCTCAGCAACTAAACCCGCAAAACGCTGCCCCTTCTTGCCTGGTTTCATCTGGGGAAGTTCCTTGATTTTAGAATATTTTCCTTTTTCTATGACGCTGCGATACTCATCAAGTGGATGGCCGGTCACATAAAAACCGAGTAAATCCTTCTCGTGAGTTAGATACTCTCGCTGATTCCACTCAACTTTGTCTTCTTCTATGATATCTGGAGCAGGCGCTGCCGCCATCAGTTCGTTCATGTCGAACAGGGCTCCCTGACCCGATTGACGATCTCTCTGTGCCGCGCTGGAACCAGCTATGACCTGACCCACCCGCGAGAACATTTCATCACGACGCTCCATCGTGAAATCAAAGGCACCGGCCTTGATTAGGTTTTCGAGAATCTTGCGGTTTACCGACTTGCTATCGAGGCGGCTAGCAAATTCTTCAAGGGACTTGTATTCACCATTTTCCTCACGGTCAGCAATAGCAATCTCCATCGCTGCGCCACCGACATTCTTTATCGCGGAAAGACCGAATCGAATGGCATCTTTACCGCCGGGCAGTTTCTCAGGACGAAACTTCAAGGAGCTGCGATTGACATTGGGAGCCAGTATTTCGATGCCCATGCGTTGGCATTCTGCTACGAATACCGAGATCTTATCCATGTTGTTGATCTCATTACTGAGCACCCCGCACATGAATTCCACAGGGTAGTTGGCTTTGAGATAAGCTGTGTGATAACTGACCAACCCGTATGCCGCCGAATGCGACTTATTGAAACCGTAACCTGCGAATTTCTCCAGCAAATCGAAGATCTCGTTGGCTTTTTTCTCGGGAATCTTATTAACCTCGTAGGCGCCCTTCACAAATTTAGCGCGCTGCTCAATCATCACCGACAATTTCTTCTTACCCATGGCTCGGCGGAGAAGGTCAGCCTCACCAAGTGAATAACCGGCGAGTAGATTAGCTGCTCGTTGCACCTGCTCTTGATAGATTAGAATTCCGTAAGTTTCCTCACTCGCTTCCTCTAGTAGGGGGTGGAGATACTTCACCTTTTTTTTGCCCTTCTTGCGGTCAATAAAGTCCGGGATCAGATCCATCGGGCCAGGTCGGTAGAGCGCGATCAACGCGATGATATCTTCGATTCGACTCACATCGAACTGACGACAAAGGTTCATCATACCACCAGATTCCAACTGGAAGACTGCGGTCGTTTCGCCGCGGTTTAGCAAATCAAAAGTTGGCTTGTCATCGTAGCCATCGTTGTCGATTTGAAAATCGGGTGAGTGGTCATGGATCAAATCCAAGGCATCTTGAATCACGGTCAGGGTTTTTAGACCGAGGAAATCCATTTTTAACATTCCAAGGTCAGTTAATGGTGCCATGGCATACTGCGTAACCACCTCGCCTTCCTTACCCCGAACCAGCGGCACGTGCTCAGTCAACTCGCTGTCTCCAATCACCACCCCAGCCGCATGGATGCCTGTACCGCGTGTCAAACCCTCCAAAAAAGTCGAGTATTTCCACAACTCTTCAATCGTAGGGTTGTTCTCTAACTCTTCTTTTAACTCCTTATTCTTTTTCCGGGCATCAGCCAAGGTGATGTTTAGCTCATTGGGAATCATTTTTGCGATTCGATTACCCTCCGAATAACTAAGCCCCATGACGCGAGCCACATCCCTTACCACACTCTTGGGACCGAGAGTTTGGAACGTAATGATGTGGGACACGGCCTTCTCTCCATATTTCTGCCGCACATAGTCGATGACCTTGCCTCTTCTTGGTTGGCAAAAATCAATATCTATATCCGGAGGTGAAACCCGCTCCGGATTAAGGAATCGCTCGAAAATAAGGCCAAATCGAATAGGGCAAATATCGGTAATCTCTAGCACGTAGGCCACGAGAGATCCTGCCGCAGAGCCACGCCCCGGCCCTACCGGCACACCGTTGTCCTTGGCCCATTTCACAAAATCCCATGTGATAAGGAAATAGGAGAGGAAGCCCATCTCCTCCATGACTCCGATCTCGTAATCAAGACGTTCGCGGAGCTCTTTATCAGTTTCCGCCCGATCGCCGTATCTCTTACGCAGGCCTTCCAAACAGATCTTTCGAAAATAATCTTCACGGGGGCTGCCGTCAGGAGACTCAAACTGCGGGTATTTGTCGGAACTTTGGGAATCGAGGTGGATATCCACATTACACATATCAGCGATGTGGAGCGTGTTCGAAATCGCTTCGGGAATCTCCTTGAAAAGCTTCCGCATTTCATTGGTAGTCTTGAAGTAAACTTCAGGGGAATACTTCATACGGTTCTCATCCATCTGGAGCGAACCAGTGCCAATGCAGATCATCACGTCATGCGCTTCGTGATCCTTTTGGTTGAGAAAGTGGACATCGTTCGCGGCAACGAGGCCGAGATCAAACTCCTTGCCAAACTGCACCATCTGCTTAGTACACAGCGCCTGTTCAGGAAAACCATGGTCGTGCACTTCGAGGAAGAACTTGTCACGGCCGAAGATATCGATGAATTCCCCAATACTCTTACGAGCTCCGACGAGATCCTCGTTCTGGATCATCTGGTTGACCTCACCGTTAATGCAGCCACTCATGCAAATAATTCCTTCGGAGTGGGCCGCCAAAGTTTCCTTGTCGATCCGAGGTTTGTAATACATTCCCTCTAAGTGACCGATACTGGTCAATTTCATGAGGTTCTCATATCCCTCCACAGTCGAAGCGAGCAAAGTGAGATGAGAATTGCGTTTCTTCTTCGCCCTATTCCCTATGGTCACCGTCTGCGCCTTCTTCTCCGTTAGCTTGACCCCCGGAGGCGTCAGATACATCTCGCAACCAATGATCGGTTTGATCCCGGCTGCCTTTCCGGCTTGATAGAAATCAATAGCCCCGAAAATGTTGCCATGATCAGTCATCGCAACCGCGGGCATCTTCGCCCGCTCGGCCTTCTTCATCAGATCCTTAATTCGCACCGCTCCATCGAGAGTGGAATACTCGGTATGCAAATGAAGATGGATGAATGGATCAGTTGGCATTGTGAAGACCGGCAAGGCCGGTTAAATCATCTAAAAGAAAGGGCTGATTTTTTTGTTTTTAAAGTGTGGGAGAGTTTGAGTGGTTCAGCAAGAACGCACGGCTTAACGGCCGTAAAAACTTCCTCGGGATGGTCAATCCTCGATGATGCGGCCCCTGTTGACATCCTCGAGGGCGGAGGCCTTCTTGGGTTTATAGGGATACCAATCGGGAGCGCCGAACCAATCATACATCACAGCCCGGAACTTCTCGATCTTTTCGGGCGGTTCTTTTTGCCAACCCATGTCCCCCGTGGCGCTAACCCAAGTGTCTAAGGCGGCCCGCATTTCGGTTAGGGCCTTTTGGTGAGCCGGATGGGTGGAGTCGACCAGATTGCTCAACTCGCACGGATCGGCCTCGGTATCGAACAGGTATTCGCGCCTGAAATCCGTGAAGAGAGGCATGAGATGAGGGTCAAGCTCTCCTTTTTGGTAGAGATCGCGCATGACTTGCTGAACGGGGAAGCACTTCTCCTTGTAAAAGTTAACGTAAGTCCCGAAGTTCAGCTCAGGCTGATAGTTCCGGATGTAATGGTAGCGCTTGCCGCGGACCGAGCGTAAGCGGAAGGGCACATCGTCCACGCGGTCCCTCGCGCTGAAGGCATACCTTCTTTGTGGATCCTGGTTCTTCCCCAGAAAGATTCGGCTTTGCATACCCAAGGGGCGGGGCACGCCAGCCAGAGACAGGGTAGTGGCGGTTAGGTCGAGCAGACTGATCACTTCCTCGTTGACCGTGCCTGGCATGAAGCCTTGGGGCATAGGGAAGTTTTTGGGCCACTTGATGATCATCGGAACGTGCAGGCCCGTGTCGTAGACCCAATGGATGCTCCGGTGATCGACCCGACCGTTATCCCCAAACACGATGATGATCGTGTCGTCGAGGAGTTTTTCCTTCTCGAGCTCCCTGAGAACCACCCCTACGCGCCGGTCCATGTTGGAGACCGAGTTCAAGTAGCGGGCCCATTCCTCGTTAGATGTTTTGTGCTTGGGGAAATAGGCCGGCGGTATAACAGAATCTGGTTTGGCGTATTGGACATGTTCCTCTTCTCCCCACCATTTGATGCGTTCCGGACGATTGGTCTTGAAATCGTAAATGTCGTACTCCGCTTCCGGGGTGTTCACTTGCAAGAAGAAGGGCTTTCCTTTCTTGATCTCTTCCCAGTCCGTGCTTTCGAAAATTTTTCCCTCGTTTACGAAATTGAGGTCAAGCTTGCCCGAGCCCACCACCTCATCACCCATTTTCTTAATCGAGCCCGTGAGGTAACCAGCATCCTTGAGCCGGTGGGTCAGGGGGCGCACCCCCTCGGGTAGCCTAAAACCATCATTCCGGTGATCAGGGAAGTGGTGCAGATTGACGGACGTCTGGTACATACCCGTCATGAAAGCTGAGCGGCTCGGGGCGCAAACCGGGGCGGTCGAGAAAACCCGGCTGTAGCGGACGCCTTCAACGGCCAACTGGTCGAGGTGGGGCGTGTGAACCCCCTGCCTTCCAAAGCAACCGAAGTCCAGGTTGCAGTTGTCGGTGATCAGCCAGAGGATGTTGGGCTTGTCCTTGGCTGGGCAAACCGAGGCGAGGAGGAGCAAAGATAGGATGAGGAATAGTCTTTTCATTGCGACCCCGAGTGTGGATGGGGGAGCAATAAATGGCAAGCGACATCAGGCGTCTGTCTTCCGTTGGCTAGTTGAGCTGAATCCCACTCATGCAAAGCCTTAGGGTTGCCATTGGTGGGGCAAAGGGTGGGAGATGCCCGCCTGCATCGGGAAGTAAGAGGGGTAAAGTTCCAAGGCAAAAACAAGGCCGCCAGAACATGGGTGCGCTTAATTACCTTTCGGTTCCCGCTTCAGAGAAGGGGTAAACTCACCCCGTCGTCCGCAGCCCGCTTGCAATCGCGCTGATCGAGAAAATGATCTCACGCGGTAGCTCTGAGTCGGCTTTTCGCCACTCCCGCAGCAACTCCACTTGCTGCAGGTGCAAGGTTCGAAGTGGCTCATCTCGCAGGGCCAAGGTCTTCGCGTAGCGCGGCCTCCGATCCTTGATTGGAGTCGGAAATAGTTCAGCAAGGCGATCGGAGAGCAATTGATACTCAGCTTCAATCATCCCCATAAAGCGACCTCGAACCTCTCCATCTTCCACAAGCGAAGCGTAGGCGCTCATTAACTCAGGACTCGAGCTCATAAGATTTGTCTCGATGCTGGTGAAGACGTAGCGGGCAAAGGTGGAGCGTCCGATCGTCTCGGCGAGGCGGGCAAAATCCTCTGGTTGTTCCTGCTTGAGGGTTTCTAGAGCTGTTCCGGCGCCATACCATCCAGGTAGGTAAAATCGCGCCTGCGTCCAACTAAAAACCCATGGGATCGCCCTTAAGTCATCTAAAGTAGCGGCGCCGCTACGGCGCGATGGCCTCGATCCCATTTGGTTTTGTTCGAGAGCATCGATTGGCGTCGCCTGTCGATAAAAAGACATGAAACCTGGCTCTTCCAATAATCGTCGATACGCCTTCATGCTGGTTTGGGCGAGTGTCGGGAACAGATCGATACCAGGGTCTTCAGTCTCCTCTTTTCGTAGATGCTTTACTGTTGTTCTCGTCACGCAGGCCTCGAGGCTTTCAAGGTGATAAGCCGCATTGTCAGGGTAAGCATATTTTCGGGCAATGGTTTCCCCCTGTTCTGTCATTCGAAAATCTCCTGACAAAGACCCATGGGGTAGCGCTCTCATGAACCAGTTGGTGGGCCCGGCTCCGCGGCTGACTGTGCCACCACGGCCATGAAAGAAACGGAACGCAACCCCGTGTTTTCGGCCGATGTTGGTAATGGATCGTTGTGCTCTTTCAAGGCCCCACTGACTAGCCAGTATGCCACCATCCTTATTGCTGTCGCTGTAACCCAGCATAACCTGCTGAATCGGTCTCTCTCTATTTGAAGCGATTGAGAGATGGTTTTTGGTAACTGGGTGGCTCAGATAGTCGTCCACGATTCCAGCCGCGTTCTCAAGGTCCTCAAGTGTTTCAAATAAAGGCACCACCTGCAGCACGCATGCCGTCTTCCCTTCTACTAGTTCTGTTAGGCCCGCCTCTCGGGCAAAGAGGTGCACCACCAACAAATCTGAAAGCTGACGAGTCATGCTCACAATAAGACTGCCAAGCCCTTCCCCGCGCTTGCGCCGATGGTCATCGAGCACACGGTAACAGGATCTCACTGCATCGGCTTCACTGCCGGCAGACTGATCGGGATGCAGAAACGGCCGAGGTGATTCAAGTTCCTCGCTAAGGAACGTGACCCGCTTCTCTTCCGGCCATTCAGCGAAGCTCTCGCCGTCATCAAGTCCTGCTGCTGTTAGCAACTGGGACACCGCTTTGTCGTGAAACTCACTATTTTGGCGAACGTCCAGTTCGGCGAGGTGCAGGCCAAAAGTCCTGAGTTTTCGAATGACTGGTTGCACCACTCGCGCTGCAAGGCGCTTGGCTCCAATGGCAACAAGTGAGTCGTCCATCAGTTCCAAGTCTGCTTCTAGCTCTTGAACAGTCACTTTGTCGTTATTTTCGAGCCGGGCTCTTAACAGGTAGCCGAAAGAGCGCCATGGTTCTTCCGGGTTGCGAGCAAGAATGTAAGTTCCTTCCCCGCCGAGAGAGGCGGCTAATTCTTCAATTCGACACAGGAGGGCTTCTGAAGCTGGATGAGCAGGAGCCGAGACCGTCAACTCCTGCGCCACTCCAGCGAGCTCTCTTCTGAAAAGCTTTACCGCTTGCCTTCTAAGCTCCTGCAGCGTATCTCGCGTCACGTCAGCCGTCACAAACGGGTGCCCGTCACGATCTCCGCCAATCCAAAGCCCAAATCGCATCTTCGGTCCACCGCCAGCGTTCTTTAACGTATCAGGGGAAAACCCCGCGGATTCCCATGACCACTCAAGGCGTTGGCCAATTCGTTCGACTGTGTCAGGGAACACTTCGCGAAGGTAATAGAGCGCATTGCGAAGTTCGCGCTCAACTGAAGGTCTCTCTACATGGATCTCACCCGTGTTCCAGAGGGCTTCAAGCGCGGTTAAAAACTCCTCACGCGCTATGACTTTTTCTTCGGTAGTCAACCCATGCTTTTCCTTATTCTGGAGTCGGTCATAAAGATCGCGATGACGTTCGCGAACGCTGGCACGTTTGGCTTCTGTCGGATGGGCTGTGAAAACCGGTTCGATCCGAATATGGCTCATCGCTTGGGCGATTTCTTCTTCCGCAAACCCTTCTGCTTTCAGCGCCTTAAGACACCGCGGCCAGAGTCCTTTTTCTGATTCCGGCCCCAGGAGCGCCTCACGATCGTGGCGAAACTCAAAGGCAACTCGCTCTTCCACCATATCGAGAAGTTGAAAGGCTATCGAATAAATTTCAGCAATATCTCCTGCTTCCGCAAGTTTTGCGGTCTCTTTTGAATCCTCCAACCATGGAAGTAAAGCGGCTAGATGATTCTGGCCGGAAGACTTCAATACATCACGCAGGCCTTTGATGGTTTCCTTCACCTCCTTGTCTAATGACACAAGTCCCCTCTCACGCAGGCTTTCGTCTGATTCTGTGGGTGCACTTGTTTGGTCTCTTCCTTCAATTGAAGCGGTCATATTTGCGGTCTCAAGAAACTAAATTTTCGGAGAGAAAGAACGCTTCACTGCAACAATCAGCGAATCGTGATTTCCTGTAATCGTCTTGGTTAGTTAGCCTCGGTGGCTGCCGTGGAATGGAGGTGTTTTTTCAGCTCTGTTTTGGTAATTCCAAGAAGTTTGGCTGCCGCCACCTCATCATCTTCAACCATACTGAGGGCCGCCTGCACCAGTTCACGCATAGCTATTTCGACGGGTTTGATCGCCTCGTCTTTCGCTGCATTAATAAAGCGGCAAGCAGCGCGCTCAAGTTTTGACCGCCCCTCTTCTCTGGAACCTACCTGGTCGAAGGGAAGGTCTGTTGGCATCAGGACATTACCCGAAGCTAAGACGCAAGCGCGTTGAACCAGGTTTTCTAGTTCGCGAACGTTTCCGGGCCAGTTATAGGACTCTAAAGTCTCGATAGCCTCCCTCGAGAACTGCATGGCCCGGTGCTTTCCCTCAGTAGTCTGCTTTTGGAGAAAGTACTCGGCTAACAGACGAATGTCTTCGAGTCGGCGTCTCAATGGCGGAATGTGAATCCTTACCACATTGAGTCGATAGAAGAGGTCTTCGCGAAACGTTCCGTGTTCCACTTCGTCTTCCAACTGCTTGTTTGTGGCGGCTAGAATTCGGACGTTACTTTGAAGTGTTTGATTACCTCCCACTCGAGAAAACTCTCCACTCTGGAGAACGCGTAACAATTTGCTCTGCACCTCTAATGGCATATCACCTATCTCATCAAGGAAAAGGGTGCCGCCGTCGCATTGTTCAAACCGCCCAACCCTCTGACTCACAGCACCAGTGAAGGCACCTTTCTCGTGACCAAAAAGTTCACTTTCGAGCAAGTTACTTGGAATAGCGGCACAATTGATGGCCACGTATTCTGACTTGGCTCGACGCGAAAATTTGTGGATAGCATTCGATACGACCTCCTTGCCCACGCCGCTCTCCCCTGTAATTAGAACCGGGGCATCGGCGCGGGCGACACGACCAATGAGTTTGTATACATCCTGCATCGCAGGAGAACGACCAATAATTGAATCGTCCGATGCCTGTGGTGGCATGATCGATCCGGAGTCCGCTGTGTCCGCTGCCGCCTTCATCTGCTCGGCCGACTGCAACGCCTCCTCAGCGACTTGGCGGAGTTCAAAGTTGATTGACTCGCGGCGCAACACATCAAATGCCCCGAGCCGCATTGACTCGATCACGGCATTGGTTGAGTTAATTTGACCATTAAGAATAACCATTGCGTTGGGATGAGACAGGCGAACTTTCTTAAGTAGTTCTAAACCCTCAATGGGGCGAAGATTGAACTCAGCAATCAGCAGATCCGCCTCTTTTTCTTCGAAAAGCTTAAATGCTTCTTCGGAGGAAACTGTTGTCAGAATTTCGACGGATTCCGCCTCTAGGTGTTTGGAGGACCAGTCGAGAAAATCAGGGTCATTATCAGCAATAATAACCGTTTGTTTCTGGATATCTGCCATAAAGGGTTGAAATTCAAAGCCCTGAAAGAAACCCGTATAGTCTCTCCCCAACTTTGGCCCACGACTATAACACAATCCTTTGTTTTCACTGAATTTTTGCCCATGAAATATCGATCCATTCCTTCGGATTTATTTATTTCCAACCGGTATCGACTAGCTCGTGAAATACCCAAAGATGCATTCGCGGTTTTTCATTCTTCAGAAATTCCATGGCGCTGCGCAGACGGGTCAACCCGCTTTATCCAGAACAGCGATCTGTTTTACCTAACTGGGGCTGATCAGGAAGAGACGATCCTTGTGGTCTGCCCGGGCCACTTAGACCCAAAGATGAGAGAGATTCTTTTTATTCGAGAAACTTCAGAGCTTCTCAAAATTTGGGAGGGGGACAAACTATCGAAAGACCAAGCCACGGAAATTTCGGGTATCAAAAATGTTCAATGGACGGACGAATTCGACCACTACCTGCGGATCTTAGCCCGAGAAAATTCAATCATCTACCTTAACGCTAACGAATGCCCCAGTCCCGCAGAACCCTTGCACCTCTCTCGAGATGCCCGTTTTCGCCGCAGGTGTCAGGAACTCTATCAAAACCATCAATACCGCCGCCTTGGTCCCGTGATGCATCGCTTGCGCCAAGAAAAATCCCAGATTGAGATTGATCAACTACAAACTGCTTGCGACATCACCGCGAAAGGGTTTCGTCGGGTTCTAGAATTTGTGAAGCCTGGTGTGATGGAGTATGAGATTGAAGCTGAATTAATTCATGAGTTTATCCGTCATGGCTCTCGGGGCTTCGCTTATGAGCCTATTATTGCCTCCGGTAAAAACAGCTGTGTTCTGCATTATCTCAGTAACGACCAGAAGTGTCGGGGCGGTGATTTACTGCTTCTCGACGTTGCCGCTGAATATGCCAATTACAATGCTGATCTCACTCGCACCATCCCCGTTAGTGGAAAGTTCACAACCCGACAACGCGCGGTTTATGAGGCTGTTTTGCGGATCTTTCGTCTCTGCATCGAGGAGCTCATTGTGCCTGGTAAGGATATGCGGGAGGTCTATGCCAAAGAGGTGGCGCGCGCGACCGAGGAAGAGCTAATCAGCCTTGGCTTGCTTGATCCTGAGGTGGTCGCAAAGGAAAGGAAGGAGAACACGCTGCCGGAAGAACAACGCGGTTATCGCAAATATTTTATGCACGGTGTTTCTCATAGCCTTGGTATCGACGTGCACGACGTCACTTCCATTGAGAAAGTTTTTGTTGAGAACATGTGTGTTACCGTAGAGCCAGGAATATATTTACCTGAAGAAGGGTTCGGGGTGCGGCTCGAAAACGATGTTATTGTTCGCTCGGGTGGCAATCTTGATTTAATGGCCCATATACCGATTGAACCAGACGAAATTGAAGCCCTAATGGCCTAAGTCCAATTGAGTCGCCGCTCTGCCCAACCTGCCTGATGTCTAAGCAAGCCACTGTTCGCGAAGTTACACTTCACTTTCTACCCGTTGAAATGCGGGTGCCCTTAAAATTTGGATCTCAGGTCCTCGATTCAGTTACCTGCGCCCGCGCTCGGGTAATCGTAGAGGGGTCCGACGGACGCTTTGCTGAAGGTTGGGGAGAGACACCACTTTCGGTTGCGTGGGTCTGGCCGGCCTCAATTGATTACGAGGATCGACATGAAGCGCTGAAAGCGTTCACTATCAACCTCGCTAAGGCGCTCAATGACTTTGGTGATGCTGGACACCCCATCGAGATAGGTCATGACTTTATTGAACATCGACTGCCTCAACTACAAGACGAGTTTAACGCCGATCGCGGCGAGGATAGAAGCCTTCCACACTTAGCTGCGCTAGTTTGTTTTTCACTGCTAGATATCGCGGTCCATGATGCTTACGGGCATCTTTATGAACGCCCAACCTATTCAACCTATAACCGCGATTTCCTATCCCGGGATCTTGGTGATTTTTTAGATCCCGCTGCTTCCCATGTGGCATTTGATCGAGTTTTCCCCAATGACTTCCTGTGTCCTTCACCTCCGTCTAAGCTTCCGGTCTGGCATCTAGTTGGGGGGCTCGACCCAATCAGCGAAGATGAACTGACCGGCGACGAACCCAATGATGGCTATCCCGTGCTTTTGCGCGACTGGATTCGCCAAGATGGTCTCAACTGTCTCAAGATTAAGCTGCGCGGGAATGACGAGCGGTGGGACTATGACCGTCTTTCAAAGATCGGTCAGCTCTGCAAAGAGGAGGGCGTCGCCTGGCTCACCACAGACTTTAATTGTACTGTCACGGATCCGGCTTATGTGAATGATATTCTCGATCGACTCAAGGTTGACGACCCGGCGGTCTATCAGAAAATTCTCTACGTTGAACAACCCTTCCCTTACGACCTCGAAGCCAATCAAATCGATGTTCATAGCGTTAGCGCCCGCAAGCCGCTTTTTATGGATGAAAGCGCTCACGATTGGCGGTTTGTGCGGCTTGGTCG
>DCQY01000104.1:32053-35133 GCA_002323995.1 Akkermansiaceae bacterium UBA1506
GCCCTTCTCAGCCTTTGCTGGGCCAAGGCACATGGCATGGGACTGATGGTCCAAGATCTCACCAATCCAATGCTGGCACAGATTCCCCACTTTTTGCTCGCCGCAAACGCAGGAACTATCATGGGTGTTGAGTCCAACGGAATGCAATTTTACCCAGAGGAAAGCGCGCCAGAGCGCGAGGTCCATCCCGGGCTTTACCGCAGGCAGAAGGGATTGCTTAACGGCTCAACCCTTTCTGCGCAGGGCTTCGGATATCGAATCGAAGAAATTGCCCGCGACCTGCCCGGGCCGGTCTATGGGTAACGCATGAAACCATTTATCGTCGTTATGGGGGTTTCGGGGTGCGGCAAAACCACCGTTGCAGAGGCGCTCGCAGAGGCGCTCGAAGGCACCTACCTTGAGGGTGATTCCTTCCATTCTTTGGAGGCGAAAGCCAAAATGGGTGGCGGAATTCCGCTGACAGACGAGGACAGGTGGCCTTGGCTAGACCAAATGGCCAGAGCCGCGAGCGCGGAAGTCGCTTTTGGGCACACCCCGGTATTGTCTTGTTCTGCTTTGAAGGAGTCCTACCGCCGTTACCTTTTTAACGGCTTCGACGATCCTAGGCTGATCTATCTTCGGGGAAGTTTTGAACTCATAAAGAGTCGTATGGACGCGCGTGATCACGAATACATGAATTCATCTCTTTTGAGGAGTCAGTTTGATACTATAGAAGAGCCAAAAAAAGCCCCAAATGTTCTGACGTTATCGGTTCGCGCTTCTCCTGGTGCCATCGTTCGTTCGGTCTGCGATTGGTTGTGAGTATGCTTCTGTAACCTATGGGAAAAATTCTCTTCATTCGTGGCGGTGCCGTTGGTGACTTTGTTCTAACGATGCCGGCCGTCCATTTGGTTCGAGAGCGGTTTCCAAACAATGAGATCCAAGTTCTCGGCTACCCGGCCATCGCGAGTTTAGCCGTTGCCTCCGGAATAGCTGATAGGGTTCGCTCCATCGAAGACGCTCGGCTCGCTACGTTTTTCGTTCCCGGGGCTACGTTGGACAAGGAGTGGTGTGATTATTTTTCGTCTTTTGATGTGGTTGTGAGTTACCTCTACGACCCCGACGGATACTTCAGCGATAATCTCACTCGCTCCGGTGTCCAGACGCTCTTGTCTGGTCCTTTTCGGGCAGTCGATGAACCACCCTTCGTTTCTGCGTCTTTACAGCTTGCGGCACCGCTCCGTGCTTTGGCTCTGTATCTCGAAAGTGCGGATCTCACCCTTAACTACCCAGACTCGTCCCAATCAGCCGCTATGGACCTCCGCAGGTATGTTGCTCTTCATCCAGGAAGTGGAAGCGCTTCCAAAAACTGGTCATTTGGTTTGTGGGCTGAGGTGCTCTCCGAGCTCCATCGCCAACTCGATGTTGATTTCCTGATCACTAGTGGCGAAGCCGAACGATCGACGATCAAACAGTTTCTTACTCTGCTTGATAAGAGAAGCATACCCTTCACCCATCTTCAGGGTCTTGCGTTATCCGAGCTTGGTGCTGTTTTCAATCACGTTGACTTTTACCTGGGCCACGACAGCGGCATCTCTCATCTAGCGGCAAGCGCTGGAGCAGAGGGTCTTCTTTTGTTTGGCCCCACGAATCCTGCGGTCTGGGCTCCCGCTTCTCCGAAAATGAAAAGACTTGTATCAGAGAGTCAGAGCCTCGGCAGCATAAGCGTGGAAAATGTGCTTGAAGCCCTTGCGCATTGGAGTTCTTCACATCCCAGTAGAAGAAACTGATTTTATAAAGAAATAATTATTTATTATTCTAATGGTGAATAAGTGGCGCCCACATTCCTGGCTGTTTCGTTATCAACGCGTTGTGAGGTGGTTTTCTCTGTGAATAAGTGTGAAGCCCAGAGCTTGAAAGCGGGGTTGAATGTTAAAAACACATCGTTTCCTCACATTTATTAACACGTACTGCTGGGTTATTAACCGCTCTTTATGCCGCCCCAGATTTGCCAGATTCGCTTCTCGAGTGCTTCGGAAGCGGCGGCGGTTTCCGCCTCTTTTTTACTCGATCCAGAACCCCGCCCCAGGGTGAGGTCTTCCCACATAACTTCGGCAAGGAAGCGCTTTTGGTGGTCGGGGCCTTCCTGAGACACTATTATATATCTAGGGCTTGTTGGGGAAATAGATTGGAGGTATTCTTGAAGTTCACCCTTGGGATTATTCTCATCCGGTTCGGCTTTTATTTCTTCGATAAACTCACGAAAATTGTTGAGGAGAAAGGCTCGAGCCGCTTCGAAACCACCGTCGAGATAAATGGCCCCAGCGAGCGCTTCAAAAGCGTCAGCGAGATTCGACGGGCGGTTACGACCGCCGTTCGCTTCTTCACCCTTTCCAAGCCTTAAGTAAGAGCCAAGCTCTATTTTCGCAGCGTAGCGGCGCAGTGCCTCACCGGACACAAGCCGACTTCGAAGCTTTGTGAGATGACCTTCGCTGAACTTTGGGAATAATCTATAAAGCTCGTCGGTTAAGATTAGTTGGATTACAGCATCACCCAGAAATTCGAGCCGTTGGTTGTCATGGCTAGGCTTGCGAGACTCGTAAGCGAGGCTGGGGTGCGTCAGCGCTTCAGCGAGCAGTAGAGAATTAGCAAACTTATAATCGATTCTTGTTTCGAGCGATTCCATAGAGTTCGGTGAGCCGCCGCCAATAGCAAAACCAAGAGAAACCGTTTTTCTTGGGGCGAATTAGAAAACGGGGGATGGGGTGGCTGACGGGATTTGAACCCGCGACAACCGGTACCACAAACCGGGGCTCTACCCCTGAGCTACAGCCACCACATTTTTGCTAAAAGGCCATAGACCCATTCAGCAGGTGCGGAAAGTATCGCATCAAATTGGTTTTTCCAGTGGAAAATTCACAGGGAAGGCTCCCCTTTTCTGAGGCCCAATAGTCTCAGTGTTGACCAAACAGGTTAAGGTGAATGAAAAAAATCAACCCCCAACAGTGCCTCGTTGCCTTCAAAGAGTGGCAAATAGTAGCGCAGGCAATGGTTCGTGGTGAGCAAACAGTGATCCTTCGCAAAGGGGGTATTTCTGAGGG